>JADKCL010000001.1:0-300000 GCA_016718825.1 Bacteroidota bacterium
ATTGTGATTTGAATGCTTTCCCGTCAAACTTCACTGGATTGCCGTTCATCGTCAAGAACCACAAGTTCCCCAGTCGGTCTTCGCGAATCTTGAGTATCGCCATTTCGGGCATTTCATTTTCCGAGTCAGGAACACGAATTTGCTGCCCATCAAGGATCATAACCCCGAGATCCGAGGCAATCCAAAGTCGCTGGTCAGAATCTTGATAGCATTGAAAGAGGTTTTGATCACGTAGACCGTCGGTTTTCCGAAAAACCTCATAAATCGGTTCTTGCCCATTAAGTGCGTAAAATGGTACAATAACACAACATATTATTAGGCCAAAGTATGTTACAAGTTTGCGCATATCAGCGGAAAGTTGTACGAAAGTTGCCACTTAGTCCAGACTTTTCCAAATACATTCTAATTTTCATATTCAGGAACAAATCTAAAAATGCGGGTGCATCCCAGCCCCACTTTTCACTACATTTGCCCCACAAATACCGTCTCTTATGCACAAGACTTCGTTTGCTATCATTGGGTTTGGCTACATTGGCCGCAGGCACGCCGAGATCATCAAAGGGCACCCCGATTGCGATTTGGTGGCTGTTTGTGATATTTTGCCGGAGCGCGAAGAGCAGGCCCAGGCCTACGACGTTCCATTTTTTACCGATGCACAGCAAATGCTTGCCGAGGGACCGGCTGCGGATGTCGTCTGCGTTTGCACACCCAACGGGCTGCATGCGCAACATGCCCTCCTTGCGCTCAACCACAAAAAGCATGTCGTGATCGAGAAGCCCATGGGCATGACCAAGGCGGCTTGCGAAGAAGTCCTTTTCAAGTCCCTGCAAATGTCGCGGCAAGTGTTTTGCGTCATGCAAAACCGCTATTCACCGACGTCTGAATGGCTCAAGGAGGTCGTGAATGATGGCGTGCTCGGCAAAATCGAGATGGTGCAGGTCAATTGCTACTGGAACCGCGACGACCGCTACTATGGCAAATCTCCCTGGAAAGGCCGATTGGACATGGATGGTGGACCACTCTTTACGCAGTTCAGCCACTTCATGGACATCATGTATTGGCTGTTTGGGGACATCACCGACATCTCCGCACAATTTGCGAACTTCAATCACCGTCACAACACCGAATTCGAGGACTCAGGTCTCGTGACATTCCGCCTGATTCAGGGTGGAATCGGCGTGATGAACTATTCGACGGCGGTTTGGGACAAAAACTTTGAAAGTAGCATCACGATCGTGGCCGAAAAAGGGACGATCAAAGTCGGCGGACAATACATGGAGCAAGTCGAATATTGTCACGTGCAGGACTATGTGATGCCGACGCTTGCACCTGCCAATCCGCCGAACGACTATGGGCCTTACAAAGGAAGTGCTGCCAACCACCACTACATCTTTGAAAATGTGATCGCCACGCTCCAAGGCAAAGGCACCATCACCACCAATGCGCTTGAAGGCCTCAAGGTTGTCGAAATCATTGAACGCATCTACCAACAGCGGAACTTGCAGGCGCTATTTGCCTGAACAACAAAGACTTGAGGGCACATGGCTTTGCCAACGTGGCTCGGAAATTCACCAAGGATTCTTCAAGTCGTCGGCCCCGTATTTGTGCTCGCGGTCTGAAAAGTAACTTCCGGATGCCTTTTTGCGCAATTGCAGGAGATCCTTCTTCGAAAGGCGACGCAACAGGGCCAGCGGCGTCAAAATCGCAAAGAAGATCACGCCCAAAATGATATGGGAATTGATGAATCCCAGCACCTTGGCGATGCCCATCCATCCGAGGTGAATGTACTTTCCCGCGAACGGAATGGCCAATCCGAGTACGGAAACACCCAATCCGACGTATAGAAACGCCATTTTCTCCGTCAGCAAGAAGAAAACCGACATTCCCGTGGCGATCACGAGCAGGGTTTCAATATGTTTTCCGCGTTGATCCATGTTCTAGTCGAGGACGTATTCTTCACGCCAATTGTCGGTGTCGGTCCAAGTTGGTTGATCTGTCTTGGCGAACAGGAAATCCCCCAAAACAAGGTAATCCATTTCCGTTCGCATGAAGCAGCGGTAGGCGTCTTCGGGCGTGCCCACGATCGGTTCGCCGCGTACATTGAAGCTTGTATTGACGATGAGCGCATAGCCCGTGAGCTTCCGAAAGGCCTCGATCAATTCCCAGTAGCGAGGATTCGTTTTTTTGCTGACCGTTTGAATGCGTGCCGAATAGTCAATATGCGTAATGGAAGGCACATCCGAACGCAAATGGTAAAGTTTTTCGCGCAGGTCAAGCGTGTTGTAGTTGGCGGGAAGCGCATTGCGACGGCTTGGCGAAACCGGATGCACGAGCAGCATGTAGGGCGAGGGACCGGCCTGGGTAAAGTAATCCCCTGCATATTCTTCCAAAACGGAAGGCGCAAAGGGCCGGAAACTTTCGCGGTATTTGATCTTGAGGTTCAGCTTTTTCTGCATTTCAGGATTCCGGGCGTCGCCAATGATGCTGCGGTTTCCCAGCGCACGTGGACCGAATTCCATGCGACCCTGAAACCAGCCGACAACGTTTCCATCTGCTAAAAGAGAAGCTGTTTTTTCTGCAAGGGAATGATATTCAGTGAATTCAGTCGCGACGGCTTTGTATTTGCGTGCCATCAGCGTGATTTCTTTGGCCGTATAGTCGGGTCCCAAATAGGACCCTTCCAAACCGTCGGGCAGCACCAACCTGCGTTCCTGCCCAAACGAAATATACTCAGCCGCCAAGGCGGCTCCCAACGCCCCGCCCGCATCACCCGCCGCCGGCACGATGAAAATCTCCTCAAAAATCCCCGCTGATTGCAGCTTCCCATTGGCAACGCAATTCAACGCCACGCCGCCAGCCAAACAGAGATGCTTGGCCCCCGTGAGCCGCTTCGCTTCACGCGCCATGCGCAGCACGATTTCCTCCGTTACCTCCTGAATCGCCAACCCCAAATCACAGTGGTGCTGCTCCAGGGCAGCTTCTGGTTCGCGGCGCGGAAAGCCGAACAAATTCGCCCATTTTGCATCTTTCACCATGCGCAAACCTGCAGCATAGTTGAAGAAGTGTTGGTCGAGCCAAAGAGATCCATCGTCTTTGATATCAACGAGTTGCTCTAGAATGAGCTTCTTGTATCGCAAAACATTTACCGAGCCAGAATTCCCGTAGGGTGCCAAGCCCATGAGCTTGTATTCCCCGGAATTGACCCGGAAACCCAGAAAGTAAGTGAAGGCCGAATACAGCAAACCCAACGAATGCGGAAAGCGAAGTTCGCGTAACAGCGTGATGTCTTTCCCCTTGCCGTGGCAGATGCTTGCAGTTGCCCATTCGCCGACACCATCAAGGGTCAAAATCGCGGCTTCTTCGAATGGGCTCGGATAGAAGGTACTTGCTGCATGGGACAAATGGTGATCCGGAAACAGGAGCTTGGTCGCCTTCCAGTCCACCTTGCCGATTTTCTTGAGCTCGTCCTTAAGCAGTTTTTTGAGAAAGAGCTTTTCCTTGATCCAAACGGGAATCGACTTCCAGAAGGAAACAAGTCCTTTGGGTGCAAATCCGTAGTACGTTTCCAGCAACCGTTCGAATTTCAGAAAGGGTTTGTCATAGAATACGATGGCATCCAATTCGTCGAGCCGAAATCCCGTATGTTCCAGGCAATAATTGACAGCTTGCGTCGGAAAACCTGCATCGTGCTTTTTGCGGGTGAAACGCTCCTCCTGCGCGGCTGCCAGAACTTTGCCGTCGATCGTGATCGCTGCTGCAGAGTCATGGTAATATGCCGAAATGCCGAGGATCTTCATTCAGGACTTCGATCAATTGTTTACACCAAGATGGGTAACGATTTCTTTGACAATGAATTCTGCGGCGTGGCCATCTCCGAAAATTTCCGGGAAGCTCAAGTTTTCAGCATGGGCAAAGTACGCGAATGCGTCCAAAATTCGTTGCGTGTCGGCATCGGTGAGGATGGCCGTTCCGGCTTCGACAAGTTCGACCCATTCCGTTTGCGGGCGCAGAACAATACAGGGCTTTTCAAGGAAAAAGCTCTCTTTCTGTACGCCACCGGAGTCGGTGATGACAAGTTTGCAGGCAGCTTCAAGGGCTGTCATTTCGAGGAAAGAAACGGGAAGGATAAGCTTCAGGCGGTCACTGTTGCGCAGCTTTTTGAGCACTTCAGGCTCCAGATTGCCTTCGAGCACCTTTTTGGTACGCGGATGCAAGGGAAGGAGCACGGTTTCGCCTTGATTTTCGGTCAATTCCAACAGTGCCTTAAAAATGCTGCTCAGGCGTTCAGGGACATCGGTATTGGTATTCCGGTGAATGGTAGCCAAGATAAACTGACCACGTTTGAGGCCGAGGCTCGCTACCAAATCCACATGGTCACGGGCGTAGTCCCTGAAAAACAGCGTGTTGTCATACATTACGTCCCCGCAATGGTAGACTTTTGGATTGTCCATCGAATACGGACCTGCATTGTCAAGTGCAAAGCCCTCCTTGGCCAGATTGTCGATGCCGGTCGCCGTAGGGCTAAAAAGGAAGGTCGAGACGTGGTCGCAAAGAATGCGGTTGATCTCCTCGGGCATGCGTTTGTCAAATGACCGCAAGCCTGCCTCCACGTGCGCGATGGGCAAGTAGTGTTTGCTCGCAGCAATTGCCCCGGCGAGTGTACTGTTGGTATCGCCGTAGAGAATGACACAATCGGGTTTCTCCTTGAGCAGAATCGTCTCGATCGCGGCGATCATTGCCCCGGTCTGTGCGCCATGGTCTCCCGAGCCGACTTCAAGCATGTGGTCAGGTCGCGGAATTTTCATCTCGTCAAAAAAGACCTGCGACATGTTGGCATCGTAATGCTGACCGGTATGCACGATGACTTCGCGCACTTGGTCACGGTAAAGATCGTGAATGGCCCTGCTGATGGCGGCCGCTTTGATAAATTGCGGCCGTGCGCCGATGATGGTGACAAACTTGATCATGATGTGATAGCGTCAAAAAGCTGCGCAAACTTGCCTGTGAGGGCTTTTCTGGAGAATGCAGCTACACCTTGGCTTTGCACTTCCAATGCATCGCGTTGGTAAAGGTCGTAGTAGTGGGCAATATGTGCCTTGATTTTTTCCTTGTCTTCAAAGCCAGCGACCAAGCCGGCATTGGCCTCGTTGATGATATGTGCGGCGTCGCCGTCCTCCGGGCCAATGCAGAGAATGGGCCTGCCGGAGGCGAGGTATTCGAAGATTTTGCCGGTGATGACGCCCTTGGCATTGGGCGTATTGTTGATGGAGAGGAGCAGCACTTGGGCGCGGCCCTGCTGTTGAACGGCCTCTGCTTGCGGCAGGTAATCAATCATTTCGACTTGACCCTCCATGCCATGCCGGTTGATGCTCTCTTGTGCGCTCACATCCGCCTTGCCTACGAGCTTCACCCGCAGGTCATTGCCAAACGAAGGAATCTCCTGTTTCAATTCGGCGCAGGCTGCCCAAAAAGCCTCATGATTCCGGTGTTGATTGAGCAAACCAATGTGAATCAAGCTGAATTTTTTGTCGCGGGCCTCCTTGGGTTGTGGCTGCAGGTCGGCTTCGTCATAGCCATTGGTCACCACATCGACCTTGCGTCCGGAGATTTCCTCGAATTCCTCCTTCATCTGATTGCCCACCACGACCACGCGGTCTGCAAGCGTAACCACTTCTTTTTCAAGGCGATGGTGCTTGCGGTCAGCCCATTCGCTCAGCATCAATTCCTGGTAGAAATCGATATTGGTCCAAGGATCACGGAAATCGGCCACCCAAGGCAATCCCGTTTTGCGCTTGACACCCATGGCAATCAGGTGCATCGAATGCGGCGGACCGGTGGAAACAATCGCATCCACTGGATGCTCCTTCAGATAATCCACCAAAAAGGATATACTCGGCTTGATCCAGAACTTGCGCGCATCCGGAATGAAGACATTTCCCCGGATCCACATCGAAACCCGGCGCTTGAAGCTCGGCTTCTTTTCGTTCAAAAATCCGGAGACCACACGTGTTTCCTTCTTCTGCCCGGTGAAGCGCTTGTAAAGTTTGTAGGGCTCCCAAATTGGCCTTCGAATCACTTCCACACCGGCAGGAACCTGGGCTTCCAGAGACATGTCGATCACCGGATACTCGCTGTCAAGCGCAGTGTAAACCACTGGCTCCCAGCCAAATTCGCGGAGGTAGCGCACGCACTTCAGCCAGCGCTGTACGCCTGAACCGCCACTGGGGGGCCAGTAATAGGTGATGACCAGCACTTTTTTCATTGCTCTGCCTCAGACCGTCTTCGGATTCGCAGCGTCTCCCGTCTCTTCCTCATCGTCCTTGCCGCCAGTTTTGAAGTCCATGAAGACCGCTGCTGCAGACAAACCAAAGAGAATCAAGGAGAAAACCAAGGCTAGGGACTCGCCGGTAGCGTAGGACTTCGGCTCCATCTTGAAGACGATTTCGTGGTTTCCAGCAGGCACTTTCATACCGCGCAGGGTATAGTCACAGCGGAAATGATCGACAGGTTGGCCATCGACATAGGCCTGCCAGCCCTTGCCGGAGTTGTAGTAGACTTCGGAGAATGCCACCAATTGCTCTTTGCCACCTGTGCTGGAGAATTGGTATTTGACCTCGTTGCTTTGCCAAGCCGTGAGCTTGACCGAGGCAGAAGGATCGGGCGAAGCCGTAAATCCTTTGATCACCTCAGCATCGGCTTCCTCGACCACCATTTTCGCACGGAGGTCAAGCCCTTCCAATGCAGTCATGGATTCCTTGGGACCTTTGACGACTTCGTAGTTGCCAACGACCCAAGCATGTCCCATCGCCGAAGGATTCGGAATCGGCGGTGCTTCGGGGGCATACATGATGTACTTGCAATTGAGCATGTTCAGTGCCGTGACACCCGCCAAGGCAGCCTGAATCTTTTGCATCTGCGTGCTGTCTCGCGTATTCAAAGCAGCCATGATCTCTTGGCGCTCGTCGTCGAATCGGAAGTCGATCAAGTCTTGGTAACGCTGCATCTTGACAGCGCTGTAACCGCCAATCGACTTGTGATGATAGGAGGTCATGGCGTCATTCCAAGTGTTGCCCGTCAGGTTCAACACACGGTAATTGGGGTCCGGATCTTTTTTGATGGCCTGATCGCATGGCGACGGTGTAAAGGGTCGCATCTGCTCGGAGGACTTGATGAAATTGTCGTCGTCGAGGTAGCGCTTGTCGACGGGCACCATGTCCCAATAGATCAATCCGAATAAGATCAAACCGACGACACCAATGCCGATGGGCTTCATTTCCAAGGATCCGACGCTTTTCCGCGTCATGACGTAACCGATCAGTGTTCCTGCTGCGATCAGCGTAATGAGAATGCCTTTGTAAGCTTGGCTCGTGATCATTTCCTCCCGGTCAGCCGGCAGGGCATCGGTCAATGCCGAAATGAGCTGCGGATCTGGATTTTTGAGACCGACTTGGTTGAGGAACCCGGCAATCGCATTGGCATCTTGCGCTTGGCTCAAATCAGCACCCGGGTGTACCCAAGCCAAAATGAGCAAGAGCAGCACGATCGCTCCCGCTGCCATTGCAACCGTCGTTGCCTGTTGCTTGGGGGTCTTTTTCGCGGAATTCCTGAACAATTCCGCCAAGGCCAATCCAGCCATCAAGGCCATGCAAATGCTCGTGATGGTGAGCCACATCGAGACGGCGCGGAAGTTGTTGTATTTGGGGAGGTTATCGAAGAAGAGGTCGGAGAACCATTGGAAGTTACGGCCCCAACTGAGCATCAGGGAGACCAGTGCCGCACCCAAAATCCACCAACGGTAGCGGGTGGGGACGATGAACAAACCGAGGACGAAAAGGAAACAAATCACGATGCCCATATAAGTCGGTCCGCCGTGCATCGGCTGTGTTCCGATATAGGCAGGCCAGGCATTGGCGAGTTGCTCGGCGCCCTGTGGATTCAACGCCCCCTTCAAGACGTCGTACGTCGCCGATTCCTTGCCCAGTTTCGCGTGAGCGGCATCCCCGAAGTAAAAGGGATTGATGATCGTGAAGGATTCGGCAACGCCGTAGCTCCAGACGTAGGCATACTCCTTGCTCAAGCCGCCGCCGCTCGTCGGCTGAGCATCTTGTGTGGGCGCAGCCTCGCGTGGGTGCACGGCACCTCCGCGCATGGTCACGCTCACGTATTCATTGGTAGTCCACAAACGGCTGATGTTGGGCGCGATGGAAATGCCCATGCAGAGGCCCATCAAAACGGTGGCAACCAAAAATGTGCGCATCGGCTTTGCCGCTGCGGTGATGTCTTTTCCAGTGAGCCAAGCCTTGACCGAATTGCCCTCTTTGCGAAGGTTGAGGAAGGCCAGAACCAAGGGAACCCCAAACAGCAACAAGCCCTCAGCCATCCAGACGATCTTGGGCAGTCCGGCAGCCCAGCTGATGAGAATACTCAAAAACGCTGTCCAGGCAATGCCTTTGCCGACATTGTTGACGGTACGCGTGAGTTCACTGAGGACAATGGCACCCACGACAAAAAAGCCGTAATAGGTGATTTGCAAGTGGTTGGCATTGATTTCCAACCCCATTGCCAAGATCGTCAGGGCAGCGCCCAGCCAAAATCTTCCGCGGTAGAGTAGCAGCACACCTGCAAGGACGAGTGGCATGTAGGCAACGGCATTAACTTTCGAATTGTGACCCGCGCCGATGACGCTGAAGTAATACGTGCACATCATAAACCCAAAGGCTGCCACAGCAGAACTGAAGGGATCAACCTTCAGGGTCATCAGCAAGATGCACATCGTCACAAACAGCAGGAACATGCTCCCGATGGGGTGGGGAACGACGTCCCGCAGGTTCATGATGTTGTCGAGCTTCTGCATCAGGTTGTTGGGGTACCAAGTACTGATTTGGTAGGTTGGCATGCCGCCAAACATGGCATTGGTCCAGAGAGGCTCCTTGTCGTCGTTGGCCTTGCGGAAATCGACAATTTCCTTGGTCATTCCCTTGTGTTGTACGATATCACCCTGATTGATGACATAACCCTTTTCATGTGCCTTGGGCATGTAATTCCACAAAACCATGAAGGAAATGAGCAGCATGACGGCGCATCCGATCAAGCGCCACATTTTACCCTCTGAAAAATAAGAGCTACCGCTTTGAAGCCAAGACTGATTCTTGCTCATGAGAACTTGCTATATGAGAGATGAAGACAATTCGACAAAATTAGCAAAAGGACCAACGGCCACAACAAGGGCTGAAAGTAACCTGCGAATCTAGGTGCAAACAGGTTTGATCGCAACATTCAGAATCCGGGAGTAGGTGGTTGCTCAGGTTCGTCTTCGCGTTTGGGAACTTTGATCGGGCGCGGTAAGGGCTTGCGGTTGTAGTCAAAAAGGTAATAACTCAAGCCGAAATGGTAGGTCGTGCGTCCCATGCCAAAGGCCTTTTCGTTGACCACCAATTGCCATCCAAGACCGGATTCGACCTCGAATAAAAACCCAAAATGTTTGAAGAAAACGGTCTCCAGGCCGAGCAAGGCGGTTCCCGAGACATTAAAACGGGGTTTGCCCTTGGCTCGAAATTCGTTGTACTCGACATAACGGTCCTCGCCAAGGTCGGCGGCATATTCCGTGAACAAGATTTTACTTGTGGGTGAGAGCCCCAATTCGACCTTGACGCCTCCGTAGAAGCGGATGCACTTCAGCACCTTGCGACTTTGTTTGAGTGCGGCGAATGAAATGCTTCCAAAACTTCCTTTTTCCGAGGCAATCCGGCCATAGACCGTATCATTGACTTGATAATCGCTTCCATAGTTGACTGAATCCTCACGATGTGAATAGGCCGCGCCGAATCTGAGTTTGACACCCCGAATGGTATCCACCAACGCGGCACGCAAACCAAACTGATAGTATTCCGGGAGAATGGCAAAACGCGAATACAGCCCCCAATCGGGGTAGATCGGCAAGCCGCTCTGGGCATCTGCATAGAGAATCGACGCATCATACCCTTCGAAAAACTGCACACTTCCATCGACCCAAGAAGCCCCGAATTCATGCAACCGGAAGGCGACGGGCGGTAACGGAGGAAATGAATCAATCATTTCGGGAGCGGGGGCAACAGAGTCGGTCTGCGCAGAAACCCCAAGGCCCGCGACCACCCAACACAGCGCTATGCAAATCCTCTTGATCAATCCTGATACTGAATACCGAATGAATGCCCAGCTGGAAATTTACATGGATTTGATGGAAAATGCTAGGCAGGCAATCCGCGCATTTCAACCGCATTCCTGTAAAGCCAAATACCATTCTCCTCCAACTCCAAACCGGACTCAAAAGCAATAGCCTTCAATTCCGCCTTGAATTGCCTCCTCGAACACCAATTTAAACCCCAAATCAGTGTGCTTCCAGCCAGTTATGGCCGGTTCCGACTTCGACGAGCATTGGCACTTGCATGGGAATCGCGCTTTCCATCTTTTCCTTGATGAGCTTGCTCAGCACCTCGACCTCGTCGAGGACCGCCTCAAAAACCAATTCGTCATGCACTTGCAAGATCATTTGCGAACGCATGTTGCGGGCTTTCATCTCACGGTGAATGTTGGTCATCGCAACTTTGATGAGGTCGGCCGCGCTGCCTTGCACCGGCGTGTTGATCGCGTTCCTTTCGGCAAAGCCTTTGGTCGTCGCGTTGGCGCTGTTGATGTCCGGAATGTACCGCCGTCGGCCGAGCATCGTGCTGGTATAACCCAAGCGACGGGCATCGGCGATGCTTTGGTCCATGTATTCCTTGATTTTGCTGTACTGCGCGAAATAGCTGCTGATGATTTCGGCTGCCTCGTGGCGGCTGATTTTCAGGCGTTGTGCCAAGCCAAACGCCGAGATTCCGTAGATGATCCCGAAGTTCACCATCTTGGCCTTGCTGCGCATGTCGCTTGTGACCTCATCGATGGGCACACCAAAAACCTTGCTTGCGGTTGCCCGGTGAATGTCATGCCCGTCCCGGAAATCCGCCATCATGCCCGGATCCTTGCTCAATTCGGCAATCAAGCGCAATTCCACCTGCGAATAGTCGGCAGACATGATCACGCATCCTTCTGATGCGACAAACGCCTTCCGGATTTCCCTTCCTTCCTCGGAACGGATCGGGATGTTTTGCATGTTGGGATTGTTGGAGCTCAAACGCCCCGTCGCCGTGATCGCCTGACTGAAGGTCGAGTGAATACGGCCCGTCTTGGGATTCACCAACGAAGGCAACGCATCCACATAAGTGCTTTTGAGTTTGCCCAGTTTCCGGTACCGCATGATGTAGGCCGGAAATTCATGTTCAAGCGCAAGTGCGACCAAATCTTCTTCCTTGGTACTGTATTGGCCGGTTTTGGTCTTCTTGGCCTTGCCCAGCTTGAGCTTGTCAAAGATGATTTCACCGAGCTGCTTGGGCGAATTGATGTTGAATTTCATCCCCGCAAGGCGGTAGATGTCCTTTTCAATCGACAGCATCTCGATCTCCAACTGCTTGGAGTATTGGTTCAGGAATTCCTCATCGACATGCACGCCCGCAAATTCGATGTCGGTCAAGACGGGCACCAACGGCATTTCCACGGTTTCAAAGACGCGGCGTAGGTCGGCAGCATCCAACATCGGATCCAGTTTGTGCTTCAGCGAAAGGGTGATGTCGGCATCTTCGCAAGCGTATTCGATGAGCTTGGAAAGTTCGACATCGCGCATGTTGAGCTGATCCTTCCCTTTTTTACCGATCAACGTGGTAATGGAGACCGGCTCGTAATGCAACAGCTCCATGGCCATCGCATCCATGCCATGTGGCTTGTCGGGATCGATCACGTAGTGGGCGAGCAGGGTGTCGTAGAGCGGTTCGCAAACGGTCACGCCATGATTGCGCAGCACGAGCATGTCGTACTTGATGTTCTGACCGATCTTGAGAATGGTTTTGCTTTCGAGTACTGCCTTGAGCAAGTCGAGTTGAGCCATCGCGGCGGTATCGCCTTCGGGAAAATATACCATGAAGGCTTCGCCAGGCTCCAAACTGATCGTCATCGCAATCAGTTCCGCCTGCATGGCATCCAAGCCGGTGGTTTCCGTGTCAAAGCAAAAGTATCCTTGCTTCTGAATGTCGGCGATGAGTTTTTTGAGCTCCTTCTCCGAACTGATCGGCATGTAGTTGTGCTTGCGGTCGGCAATGTTGCTGAATCCCGTTTCGTAGGCCGGCTCCTCGGAGACCGTTTGCGTTCCCCCGGAATAGTCAGCAGTGGCGCCACCCCCAATCGCATTGCCAAAAAGGTCGCGTTGCACTTCTTGGTTGCCTCCAAATATCGGGCTGCTCAAAATGCGTTTGGCGGTGTTGCGAAACTCCAACTCGTTCATAAGCTCCACCGTTTTTTCGCGGTCGGGGTCGCCGACCTTGCAGTGGTCCTCATCCCAGGGAATCGGCGCATCCGTTGCAATCGTTGCCAGCCATTTGGATAGCAGGCCCTGTTCGCCAAATTCTTTGACGGATGCTTGGATCGCCTTTTTGGTGATTTCGTCAGCGCGTTTTACAATTTCTTCGACCGACCCGAATTGGTTGATAAGCTCCACGGCCGTGACATCACCGACCTTCGGAATGCCGGGGATATTGTCAACCTTGTCCCCTTTGAGGCCGAGAAAGTCGATCATCTGAATCGGCGTCACCCCATACCGCTCCTTCACCATCGCTGGATTCAGGATTTCGACGCCTTCACCAGCCCGCGACGGTTTGTAAAGGAAGATGTTGTCGGTGACCAACTGACAGTAGTCCTTGTCGGGGGTGACCATGTACACTTGATAACCATGGGATTCGGCGCGTTTGGCGATGGTGCCGATGACGTCGTCAGCTTCGTATCCTACCATTTCAAGGACAGGAATGTTCAGCGCCCTCAACAGCTCCTTTGTTTTTGGAATCGCAAACCGGATGTCTTCCGGCATTTCCTCGCGCGTGGCTTTGTAGGCTTCAAACTTGTCATGCCTGAAAGTAGGGCCTGACAGGTCGAATGCCACCGCCAAGTGGGTCGGCTTTTCCTTGTCCAGGATTTGCAGCAAAAAATTCACGAAGCCAAAAACGGCCGAGGTGTTTTGGCCATTTGCGGTGATGCGCGGGGTCTTGATGAAGGCAAAATGGGCCCGGTAAATGAGGGCAAGCGCATCGAGAAGAAAAATCTTTTTTTCTGCCATAACGGGGTAGGATGAATTCGAGGATGAAGGTAGAAAATAGTTCAGGATCGGCGTCGTTGCCGCTTGAACTAATTCTCTGCCGATGCAAGTTCTTTGTCTAGCTTCTGCTCAGGTTTGCCTTCGCCAATCTTCATTTTGGGCAGCAGGAACAGGTAGCAAATGACGCCGGCCACGATCATCATGATAAACTGCGAGGTGTGAATGATGAAGGCGATATTGGTGCCGACCACCTTTGCAAAGTCTTCGGTCCATCCAAAGCTGCTGGCATAGGCGGTAAAGCTCATGATGATTGCAAAGTGGTAGGTTCCGATTCCTCCTGGCGAAGGCATGACCATGCCGATTCCGCCCATTGTAAAGGCGGTAATCGCAAAGGTGAAACTCAGGCCGCTTGTATCCTTCAATGCAAAAAACACCAAATAGGTCATCAGAATGTAGCAAACCCAAATCATCACCGTTTGGTAGAGGAATAACCAAGGCCGCTTCATTTTTGTCACGCTCTTGACTGCGAGCCAGATGTCCTTGCTGAAGGCGACCCCCTTTGCAAACAATGCAATGCGCATGAACCGCTTCCAAAATATGATCAGGACCAACATTCCTACCGCGAACGTGATTCCGAAGATCAACTTCCAAGGAATGCTTTCCTCATTCATCGTGGCGGGGGCATTGTTTGCGAATGCCTTGTCCATGATGGCCATGATCTCCTTGAATTGGAAGAGAAAAACGCCCAAAACGAGCAATCCCAATGCAATCACGTCAAAAACACGGTCTGTAACCATGGTTCCGAAGCTCACGGAAAGTGGAATCTTTTCGGATTTTGCTGTCATCGTAGCTCGGGTCACTTCGCCTACGCGACTCAATGCCTGATTTACCAAGTAGCCTACCATGATTGAACAAAACAAGTTCCATGCATTGCTTTTGTAGCCTGCCGCCTCAATCAGCAGCTTCCACCGAACGGCACGGTACCAATGACTCAAAATCGCGACGGCCAAACCGATGGCGACCCAGAGATAATTGGCATCCTTAAAACCCTGCTCGACCTGCGTGAAGTCAATGCCACGCATGGCGAGCCACATCAACAAGCCACCCAGTGCCAAACCGAGCACATATTTGACGATCGTGAAAAACGTTTTGCGACTCAAAGCTGAATGGAATCCGTGATGATGCGATTGTTTTCGTCGAGAATACAGACGACGGGCACATGTGTTTTGGCCTCCTCAGGCGTGATGGCGGCGTATGTGATCACAATCACGATGTCGCCCACCTGAACCATTCTCGCGGCCGGCCCATTGAGGCAGATCACACCCGATCCGCGTTTGCCCTCGATAATATAGGTTTCAAAGCGCGCTCCGTTGTTGACATTCACGATTTGAACCTTTTGATGCGGCACCATCTCAGCGGCATCCATCAGATCGCGGTCGATCGTGATGCTCCCCGTATAATTGAGATTGGCCTCGGTAACCGTGGCGCGATGGAGTTTGGATTTGAAGACCTCTATTAACATGGGGGCGAAATTATGGAAAAAATTTCCGTTGGCAGAATGGCGTTAAGGATTCGTAACGCAATGTCGGCAATTGGCTATCCGCGGGGATGTCTTTTTTAGGCGCCTGAGGGACTGTAAGGTTGCAAATCCACTGAGAAAGCTACCTTCCGAGTCCCAAAACCAAGTTGTCGATGAGCCGCGTGTTGCCGCAAAAAGCTGCAATCAGGGCAACGGGTTCATCTTCCGGCCGCAAGACATCTACAAGTGACAAATCACGGGATTTTCGGATTTCAAGGTATTCCAGCCGGATCAGCGGATATGCAGCAGCCATTTCCGTCGCGATCGTCGTGAGTGGCAGGGCTTCCATTCCTGCCCGTGCACGGGCATCCAGCGCTTGCAGGCAGCGCGATAGGTACAGCGCCTGCTGACGTTCCTCGGTGTTGAGGTAGCGGTTGCGGCTGCTTTTTGCCAAGCCATCGGCGTCACGAACGATGTCGCAGGGCACGATCGTGAGGGGGAAAAACAATTCGCGGGCAAGGGCTTGGAGAATGCTCAGCTGCTGAAAGTCCTTTTTCCCGAAGTAGGCGCGTGTCGGAAGCACAATGTTGAAGAGGCGGGCAACCACGAGCAACACGCCGTCAAAATGGCCGGGCCGCTTGGCGCCGTCCATGTACTTGTCCATGGTGCGCAAACCCATCAACACTTCAAAGTTTCCTTTGCCATCAGGGTACATGGTGGCCTCGGTCGGCGTAAATATGTGCGTTGCACCCGCCGATTTGCACAAAGCCAGGTCGGCTTCCAAAGTGCGCGGGTACTTCTCCAGATCTTCATTGGGTCCAAACTGGGTCGGATTCACAAAAATCGAGACAACCGTGATATCATTTTCGGCTGCGCTGCGGGCAATGAGGGCTCCGTGACCTTCGTGCAAGGCACCCATGGTGGGAACAAAGCCAATTGTGCGCCCCAAACAATTTTCAGCGTGCAGGGCCGTTCTTAAGGCAAATGGATGATCGAAGACTTGCATTTAGGAAAGGAGGGCTATTTTGCCGAAAAAACGGCGAAGATAAGTAAACACAACTTGTATTAGCAAGAGAAATATTGTAAATTTGCAGCAGATAATGGGAATTTACAAAGTAGATTTTCAGATTTGGTTCAAGTAACAGAAGTATGAGCGATAAGTTGAAGATTCTTTACGTAACAACCGAAATTGATCCGTTCTTGAAGATAAGCAGTGCAGCCGATTTTATCAGGTTGCTTCCGCAAAAACTGCAGGAGAAAGGGCACGAAATTCGCATCTTGATGCCAAAGTTCGGGGTCATTAACGAGCGCAGGAACCGCCTTCACGAGGTGGTACGTCTTTCGGGGATCAACATTCGGGTTGGAGAAGAGGAGAAGCCGCTCACCATCAAAGTTGCTTCGATCCCAAATGCCAAGCTGCAGGTTTATTTTTTGGACAATGAAGACTACTTCCAACGCAAATCTGTGTTGGTCGACCCAGTCAACAACGCCTTTTACAAAGACAATGACGAACGCGCCATTTTCTTTTGCAAAGGCGTGATTGAAACCGTCAAGAAACTGGGGTGGCAGCCCGATATTATCCACTGCCATGACTGGATGACAAGCTTCATTCCCCTCTACCTCCGCACGCACTACAAAGACGACCCGATGTTTAAAAACACCAAGGTGGTCTTCACGTTGTACAACAATAGTTTCGACTCCAAGCTGTCTACCAACTTCTTGGAGAAGACCAATATTGAAAACCTGATCCCGTCCAATGGAAGCTTTCAGGAAAACAACTATCTAGGTGTGTGCAAGGGTGGCATCCAACTGGCGGATGTCGCAACAATGGGTGCTTCGAGGATTGACTCTACATTGGAGGACTTCATGCAGAGCACCCACAATGAAAAAATCTTCTTTGATGTCGATGACTCCGACAGCTTCGTAGAAGGTTATCAAAACCTGTATACCACGATTTTAAACTGATTTCCTGAATGAAACGTTATTCAGGTGCATGGCTGCTTTCGGTGACGACAGCGGCGATGCTCTTATTTCAAACTGCTTGCACTTCGCCCAATGATGCCGGTGAGGAGGTGTTGCCCCAAGATGAAAACATCACCGGGCATTACGTCGATACGTTTGGCATTTACATGAAGACGCTGCGAATCGATTCTGTGCAGACTTACAAGTTGAGTCGTTGCCTTTTTGGCAACTACTATGACGACCAATTTGGACACATTTTTGCGGAGACTTACATTCAGCCACGTGTGGCGGGCAGCAACCTTACCTTTGGTGCGGATCCTGCCAAGCTCTCCCTGGATTCGATTGTCCTCACTTTGGATTTGACAGGCTTCTACGGTCGTTACGACGATCCGCTTCCGCTCAACATCTTCGAAATCACGGAGGCTTTCCCGACAGACAGTAGTCTGTATTCGCAAAGCAGGCTGGATTCGGATTCGACCTATGACCTCTCCCGCGGTTACAAGGTGGATTTCAGCGGCCGTGCGGGCTTCTTTGACTTCATCGGCATTCGCTTGGATGACAGTCTTGGTCGCAAGTTGCTGTATGCCAATCCGACGGATTTGGCCTCAAATGATGCATTTACAGCATTCTTCAAAGGTCTGCGCATTCTCACACAATCGGCCTCGCTGGGCACGACACGTGAGCCCGGCGGGGTTTTTGCATTCGATCCACGTAGCGAAAAGAGCTTCTTGACCCTTCATTACAAGGATTCTACAGCAACCAAGAAGTACGTATTTCCCATCAATGCCAACTCCGAACGGTTTCATCATATCGAGCGCAACGATGCGGCAGGAAAATTGATCGATCAAGTTGTGAATGCCCCAATGGACCTCAACACAACCTACGGATGTGTGGAAGCAGGCGCTTTGGTGCAGCTTTATGTTGGGATTCCCTCGATGAAGTCGCTTGATCCGGCGATCATCAACCGTGCAACGTTGGTGCTCAAAATTGACCAACAGTATTTTGGTTCATTGGAACGCTTCGATCCGCCAAGTGAATTGTACTTGTTTGTTTCCGACAGCACCCATTCCAAGCCGGAAAATTACAATGTGATCAACAGTACGGGCAGCTACAACAAGGCGACTTATGAATACCGGATCCCGATGACCAATACGTTGCAACAGATATTGAAGGGTACGCTTTCTGATGAAGGGTTCATTTTGGTCCCCGGCGAAAACGGGATTACCCTCAACCGCGTTGTGCTCGGAGGCCCTGGTCATCCCTCGCTTTCTCCAAGGCTTGAGGTGATCTACACCTCGTTGCCAGAATAATACCTCTTGAAATCGTAGCAAAAACTGGATAACGAAGGAGTTTGCTGCTGGAAACGGCCCTTCCAAATTCATTTGCTTTTATAGTATTTTGCCCGAAATACCGAAAATGATATGTGCGGAATCGTAGGATATATTGGCTACCGTGATGCTTATCCCATTTTGATCAATGGGTTGAAGCGCCTTGAATACCGAGGCTATGACTCTGCAGGGGTCGCATTGCTCAACGGTGACCTCAATGTTTATAAAATCAAAGGCAAAGTCGCCGACCTCGAGAATTTTGCAGGGGAAAAGGAACTCTCCGGCAATATTGGCATGGGACATACGCGATGGGCAACCCATGGTGTGCCCAATGACGTAAATGCCCATCCCCACCTTTCCAATTCGCGCAATTTCGCCATCATTCACAATGGCATCATCGAGAATTACTCCTCCATCAAAAAGGAGCTGATATCGCGGGGATATAGTTTTACAAGCGACACCGACACGGAAGTATTGGTGCAGCTGATCGAAGACATCTACGTGAACAGCAAGGTTTCAGCGGATGAGGCGGTGCGTCTTGCGCTGAACAAGGTTGTGGGAGCTTATGGCATCGTGGTGATTTGCAAATCGGAGCCTAACCAATTGATCGCTGCACGCAAAGGCAGCCCGATTGTGATCGGCATTGGTGAGCGCGAATACTTTGTTGCATCCGATGCCACCCCCTTGGTCGAGTTCACCAAAGAGGTGATTTACCTCGGCGAAGAAGAGGTCGCTGTCATCAAGAACCACGTGATCGTCATCAAAACGATCCAAAACGTGGTCACGACACCACACGTGGAAACGTTGGAAATGGAATTGGAAGCCCTCGAAAAAGGTGGATACGACCATTTCATGCTCAAGGAAATCATGGAGCAGCCCCGGTCGATTGCCGACAGCATGCGTGGCCGGTTCAACATTGAGACTGGCGAAGTGACGCTTGGCGGACTTGCAAGTGTGAAGGACAAATTGCGGGATGCACGCCGTTTGCTCATCGTGGCATGCGGCACATCTTGGCATGCAGGTTTGGTCGCCGAATATCTTTTTGAAGAATATGACCGAATTCCGGTCGAGGTAGAATACGCCTCCGAATTCCGGTACAGGAATCCCGTGATTTTCCCCGATGACGTGGTAATTGCCATTTCACAAAGCGGAGAAACTGCGGATACATTGGCTGCGATCCGGCTTGCAAAGGAAAAGGGAGCCACTGTTTTGGGTGTCTGCAATGTGGTCGGATCTTCAATCCCCCGCGAAACAGAAGCCGGCGTCTATTTGCACGCCGGTCCGGAAATCGGAGTCGCATCCACCAAGGCATTCACCTCGCAGGTAACAGTGCTCATGTTGATGGCCCTGTATATCGGCCAATTGAAAGGAACCGTCGCAAAAGGAAGAAACACCCTCGTCAAAGGCTTGGCCGAAATTCCGGCGCAGGTCGAGAAGATTCTTCTTCAGAATGACAAGATCATCGAGATCGCCAAGTTGTTTACCGACGCCACGAATTTCCTTTACCTCGGTAGAGGCTACAATTTCCCCGTCGCTTTGGAGGGTGCGCTCAAACTCAAGGAGATTTCCTATATCCATGCCGAGGGCTATCCTGCGGCAGAGATGAAGCATGGTCCGATCGCCTTGATCGATCAGAATATGCCGGTGGTGTTCATTGCGCCAAACGACTATAGCCATGACAAGGTCATCACCAACATTCAGGAGGTGAAGGCCCGCAAAGGCCGTGTGATCGCTATCGTTTCCGAAGGCGACCAGGAAATCAACACGATGGCCGAGTTTGTCATCGAGATTCCGCAGACTTCAGACGCCTTGCAGCCTTTGCTGTCGGTGATTCCCTTGCAGTTGCTCAGCTACCACATCGCCGTCATGCGTGGCTGCAACGTGGATCAGCCAAGGAATTTGGCCAAGTCTGTGACGGTGGAGTAATCGACCTTGTTCAAATGCTCCTGAGGAGAATCTGTGAAGAGGACAATTCATTTGTCGTTGGTTACAATTGCATTTTCCCCCCATTCTTGCAACCTTTGCCTCTCAAAATTTAAAAGAATGGCGACAAGGGAAAAGGTTCTTATCATTGGTGCAGGTGGTCAAATCGGCACAGAACTCACAGAATTTCTCCGTGCAAAATATACAGGTGCAGACGTGATTGCCACCGATGTGCGTGAAAATGAGGGCCTCTCCAAAGATGGCCCTTTCTTTTTGCTCGACGTGATGGACAAGGATGCGATTTATGCCCTCGTGGAACGTGAAAAAGTCACGCAGATCTACCATTTGGCAGCCTTGCTCTCCGCAACGGGTGAAAAGAATCCGGAATTTGCTTGGAAGCTCAACATGGAAGGTTTGCTGCATGTGTTGAATGCAGCACGTGACTTGAAAGTCGCCAAGGTTTTTTGGCCGAGTTCGATTGCGGTATTTGGTCCGGGAACTCCCGCAAACAATACCCCTCAAGACACGGTGATGGACCCCAACACCGTCTACGGCATCTCCAAGCTCGCCGGCGAACGCTGGTGCGAATACTACTACAACCGTTATGGCGTCGACGTCAGGAGCTTGCGCTACCCTGGATTGATCGGTTACAAGTCAGCTCCCGGCGGCGGAACCACCGACTATGCGGTGGACATTTTCCACCAAGCACTCCAAAAGGGCAGCTTTACCTGCTTTCTCAAGCCTGAGACGGCCCTGCCGATGATGTACATGCCTGATGCCATCCGTGCGACGATCGCCTTGATGGACGCACCTGCCGAACAAGTAAAAATCCGCTCGAGCTACAACCTTGCGGGTATCAGCTTCACCCCCGCGCAAATTGCAGACGCCATTCGCAGGCACTTGCCCGGATTCAGCATTGACTATGCACCCGACTTCAGGCAGGCGATTGCCGATAGCTGGCCCAATAGCATCGACGACAGTCGTGCCTGTGCCGACTGGGGCTGGAAAATGGACTATGATCTGGAGGCCATGACCTCGGACATGTTGCTCCATATCGGCGAGCAACTTGGGAAAACCGTGACTGTGTGATGAAAATCATGCAACAATCATTTGCCGGATGGGTTAATGGCTGTAAAGAGTGAAAATAATATGGCAGTTGTAACTTCTACAGATCAAGACTTTAAAGCCCAGCTTGCTGAGCATCCGTTGGTTGTGGTGAAATACTACGCAGATTGGTGTGGCGCATGCCGCCTATTTGCCCCCAAGTTCAAGAAGATAGCCGACGATGCGCGATTTGCGGGTGTGCAGTTTCTGGATGTGAATGCCGAAACCAGCCCCGAAGCCAGAAAGCTGGCCGGCGTGAGCAACCTCCCGTTTTTTGCCACCTTCAAAAATGGTCAATTGGTCAAGGGTGACTTCACTGCAAAACCCGAATTGGTCGAGACCATGATTTCCGAAATCCTTTGATGAGAACGCGGTTTCGCCTCAAATAGCATTAGAATGAAACTTGCAGAGATTAAGAAACTGGTAGAAACCTACGATCTGACCGCACTTGCTGCCGCAGAGCAGCACTTGATGGAGGGTGAGCCCCTCGGCATCGAGGTAGGTGGCGCAGACGAAGGGGAGCAACTCACCCACATCATGGCAGCGATGGAAGTCCTGAAGGATGTTCAGGAGAATGGCTCAGACCCCAAGGAGGCGTTGCGGAATTACACCAAACGTGTCAGGGAATCCATCAGCTGAGCCTTGCGGTTTGGGATGATGGGTTGTGGGAAAGAGAAAGCTCCCACAGAAAAGCGAAGGTCGATCCCGTTTCCGAGATCGACCTTCGCTTTTTGGGGTTATCATCCGGCAAATTTACCGGAAAGGAGATCAACCACCCTTTGCCTTTACATACTCCAGCCCTTTTTTGGCATCCTCATCTGCGGGATCAAGTTCGAGGATTTTTTCCCAGAAGGGTCTCGACTCAGCAAACTTCTCGGTAACCGTTGCGAGGTAGGCAGCCTTGTAGCGCAATGCAGTGATGAAATCGGTCTTGTACTTGGCAATTTTTTCAGCATCATTTCCAAGCAAATCAAGCACCTTTTGGTAGTGTGGCAGCGCCAATCCCTGCTTTGAACCTGGATCTTGAGCAGCATTGCTGCGGCCTCTCCAAGAATAGCCAATGTGGAGATCAGGCATTTTCTGGGTCATCACTTCAAAGACACTATCGGCATGGATGAAGTCTTTGATTTGGAAATAGGCCTGACCAAGGGCAAAGTTCTCCTTCAATTGGTACTTGCCTGAAGTATTGCTCTGCACAAACTTGCGCAGGTAGTAAATGCGTTTGACGGTATCCTTCTTTTCCTTGTACATCTCTGCAACAGCATTGTACAATTCAAAGTTGGGAGCCCCCTCTGCACCTTTGGCTTTTTCCATCTCGATGGAAAGCTCATAGTTTTTCACCGCCTCGACATCATTGCCCTGAAGTTGGAAAGCCTTTCCGTACACTTCATAGTCAGTGGCGATAATCGCCTTGGGGTTGGTTTTCACAGCGTCCCAGTAAGCATTGAACCACTGCATTGCCTTTGCAGCATCAGGCGGAGTTTTCTTCACGTAGCTGTAAGCAAGGAGACGCTTCACCAAGGTCGAGTTGGTATCGATGATCACCTTTTCGCCAATCTCAATGGTCTTGTCAAATTGGTCGCCCAAGTAATAGATGGTCATCTGAATGATGCGTGACCCTTTGTCGCCACCCATGATTTCCAAGTACTTGTTGATGTTCTCCTCAGCCTTGTCATATTTTTTGGCAAGGATCCACATCTCGGCCATGGCACGGTATACAGGACCGAAGCCAGGGTCAAGCTCGATGGCTTTCTGGAATTTGTCGGCAGCTTCCTGGAACTTGCTTTGCTTTTTGAACAATTGTCCGAGGCGGAAGTAACCGTAGATATAGGCAGGATCCTTTTCGATGGCCTTTTCATACATGCCTTGTTCCAGTTCCTCGACGCCTTGGAGGCCGTAGAGTTTGCCGAGCAACACATAGCTTTCTGCATCGTTGGGGCTCAACTTTTGCACTTTGTAGAGGTAGAGTTCGGCCTCTTTCAAAAAAGGCTGTGCCTTCGCTTTGTCCTTCGTGCTGTAAGCCATATAGGCCTCAGCAAGTGCGAGGAAAGTTTTGGGATCGTTTTTGACATTGAGTCCCGCGGCTTTGTCGAGTTCAAGTTTTGCCTTTTCAAAATTATCCTGATAGGCTGCCACAGCACCTGCTCCGACGAAATTCATCGGGTTGCGGGACGAGTGGCCTTGACCTTTGGTAAACCAAGCGGAGGCTTCGTTGACTCTGTCCGTCTCGAAATAGGCGCGGCCCATCAAATAATCGATTTTATCGTTTTTGGGATCTTGCGCGAGGATTTTTTGACCCATCGCAATCGCCTCTTCATATTTGCCGATATCGATGAGGCGCTTGACCTCACCTTCGGTCTGGGCCTTGACAACAGATTGTCCAACAAACAAGACAACCGACAGGGCCAAGAAGAAGCGTTTTAACTTTGCTGACATATCCATGGTGTGTGAGAATTTCATGCGAATATAGCTGAATAACCTGTTTTCCTTGAGTTCAATCCTCTTTTTCTGGAAGAACGATGAGTCTGGGCGGCATTGACTTTGGCACAAGGCCAGCTTTGAGTAGGATGCGTTGCCCAATCTCTCCTGCACTGTAGTTTGCAAACCCCGTGCCTAATCCGAGGAAGTGCTCCCTGCTTACAATGATTACGGGTCGCGACAGCGGGTATCTCCCTAATGCAATCTCGTTTTGATAGGGCCGAATGAAAAAGCCGCTCACGTCCGAGGTGTCCGTCGCATCGAGCCGTGCAAGTTTGATCTTTTCCAAAACCGCCTGCACAGCGCGGGAGTCCCGATCAGAAACTTGACAGTAACCGATGAACCCGATGGCATTCTTGTCTTGACTGACGTACTCCACGACCTTTTCTTGACTCGTTGCCTCGAATGCATTTTTGGGTAATGCTTGTTCGGGCTTCAAAAACCTTTCCCGAATCATCCGCACCGTGCTCGAGGTGGGGGCATCAAAAACCAAATTGACCGGATCGTCTGAATCTCCGCCGATTTGCCGCCAAGTATAGGCTTCCCCGCGTACAACCTTGCCCAAAGCCTCCATCGTGAGGCTATCCATTGGATTTTCAGGATGCAAAATTGCCACGATGGCATCGCTGGCAATTTGGGTAACAGTGGTGCGGCTTTGCTGCTTGCGCAAGACCGCCGTCTCCGGTGCTGTCAGTTCGCGGCTCAAAATGATCAGACGCATCGAATCTTGCTGCAGACCCTTCACCAGTTCATCCTCAGTGGCATAAATGGCATTGAGCTCCGCTTTAGGATTCTCGATGTGAAAGGCATCCACCAATTGTTGAATCACCGGCTGCATGGTGATGTCGATGCCGATATTGATGCGGCCGGCCTCGGGGGATTCCTTGGACGAAACTTTCGTACGAGGAGTTTCCTTCTCTTTTCCGCTGCCCGCAAACTCGCATCCCCACATCAATACCACCATCGCCAGCGCAACAAGGATGCACCGGCTAAACGAAGTGGGGACGGAAGAAGCGACACTTTTCATTCTTATTTGTCTCTACGAAGTTAAGGCAAAACTTAGTATTTATCCATTTGCAAAAGGTGCGAGCGTTTGCAGGAAATTGATTAACCGGTCAAAGGAAAAAATCCCGAGCCAGAGCAGTGGAATGCTCATTCCGACCAATATCACGGGTATCAAACCGCGAAATGCAGGCCATGTTTTGATCACAGGATTGCCAAAGACCATCGTGCTCGCGACCCGCAAATAGTAAAAAGCGAAAGCACCGTGTTGAGCAAAACCGCGATCAGCAAGACGACCAGCACAACCTGTCCGGTGGACTGATATTCGGTCAATCCGGCTAGAAAAAGACGGAGCTTCGCGATGAATCCAGCCGTCGGCGGCAAACCTGTCAACGATACCATGGCCAATGCGGTGATGAAAGCCACCATCGGAAGGCTTGCCGACAAGCCCTTGAGTTCTTTGATCGTCTTGATGCCAGCCTCTTCTTCGAGCCAACCTGCCAAGAGGAAGGCAACCATGTTCATGCAGAGATAGATCGTGAGGTAAAACATCACGACAGCAAAGCCGGAACTCTGGAAAAACAGTACGCCGGCAAGGATATAGCCAGTCTGAGCAATGGAACTGTAAGCCAACATTCGACGGAGATTGTCTTGCCGCAATGCAGCCAAGTTTCCCAACAGCATACTGCCCATGGCAAGGATGGCTAGCACCCAGGACAGGTTTTGCATCAAGCCCTGCACGTCTTCGGTTGGTAGAAGGGCAATGCTATGGTGTATGCTGGCAAAGAAGCGAATCAACATGGCAAATCCTGCGACCTTGGGCGCAACAGCGAGCAAGGAAGCGACAGGGTGCGGTGCCCCCTCCATGACATCCGGCATCCAGAAATGGAAGGGCAGGGCTCCGATCTTGAAGGCAAAGCCTCCCAAGACCAAAACCAGCATCATGGTCACCGGCCAGACACCTGCCGCCACTAAACCTTCGCCAAACGCCGCCGAATGCGGGTCGAGCGTGCCGGTAAACCCGTACAACCACGAGATGCCATACAGCATTACTCCAGAGGCAAAGCAACCGTAAATCACGTATTTCAAGGCTGCTTCGGCACTTTTGTTGCGCAGGCGCGCATAAGCTGTGAGGGCGTACGCGGGCAAGGAAACCATTTCCAAGGCCAGGTACACCATCACCAGGTTTTGCGCCATGGTCATGAAGGCCATCCCAACGGCCATGCCCAGCAGCACAATGTAGTATTCGCCCATGCCTTTGGCTTCGGTGCGAAGCTTGGTGCTTTGCTGTGCTGCCAGCAATGCCAGCACGGTTCCCACACCGACTAGCAATTTCATATAGGCGGCAAAGCGGTCTGGGGTGATCATCCCGAGAAAGTTGCCGTGCGTAGGAACCTCCGCGGGCCATAGCAACAGCGTGGTCGCGACAAACAAAACGATGGTTCCGATCGCCGCAAAGGGTAAAATCAGTTTGGAGCGTTTGCCGACGGTGATTTCGAGGATGATCGCCAGTAAGAAGCCAGCAATCAGGACGACCTCAGGAAGAATGCCGCCGACGCTGTCGCTGAGAAGGGACAGTTGATGCGCCAGGTATGAGGTGGAGTTGTCCATTTTAGAAATTGGACAGCAGATCGGTATAGCCAGCCACGGCCGTTTCCATTAGCCCGAGCAATAAACCCGGGAAAAGCCCCAAAACGACCATCATCACCGCGAGCGGCACAAACAGCGCGATTTCCTTGGGGGTCAAATCGGTCAATGCCTTGGCATCTCCCGTGCCGACATAGCTGAATTCGCCAAAGAACATTTGGCGGAAGGTGCGCAGGAAATAGACGGCCGCAAAAACGATCCCCAACACAGAAACGATGGGAATCCACACCGGCATGCCAAACCCCGTCGCCTTGAAACTTCCAAGGAAGACCAGCATTTCGGAGACGAATCCATTCAAACCCGGCAAGCCCATCGACGCAAAAAAGGCGATCAGGACAAAGACTGTATAGCGGGGCATTTTGCTCCAAAGGCCGGTGAAGTGCAGGATTTCGCGGTCATGGACGCGGTCACTCAAGACGCCCGCAATCAAAAACAAGCCAGCGGAAACCACGCCGTGGTTGAACATTTGCAAGACCGCCCCGTCCATTCCTGCCGAATCCAAACTGGCAATTCCAAGCAAGACAAAACCCATGTGGGAAATCGAGGAATAGGCAATCATGGCTTTCAAATCCTTTTGGGACATCGCAACCAAACCGCCATACAGAATGGAAACCATTCCCAGTACCGCCACTACCGTCGCATAGTTCACCCCCGCCTCGGGAAACAGACCGTAGCAAATCCGAAGAATGCCATAGCCGCCAACCTTGAGCAAAACCGCAGCCAGCACCACCGAAATCGGGGTACTTGCCTCTACGTGCGCATCGGGCAACCACGTATGGACCGGGACAGATGGCACTTTGATTGCAAATCCGATGAGCAATACAAAAAAGGCCAACGTCCGTGCATCCATTCCCAGCAGGTCCACGCCTTGGGAGAAAATGCCGGTCGAAACCATATTCGGGAAGGCTCCGGTCAAATCGGGCATCATGTACAGCATGTTAAATGTGTACACGGGTCTGCCCAATTCCGCTGTCAATACCGGGTCCGTAAAGCTGAAGGCCAATCCGACCATGATCAGCAGCATGAACACCGAACCAAACAGGGTGTATAGGAAAAACTTGATAGCCGCGTATTCCCGCCTTGCGCCGCCCCACATGCCGATGAGGAAGAACATCGGCAGCAGCATGAATTCGTAGAAGAGGTAAAACAGGAAAAAATCCATCGCCAAAAAGCAGCCCAGCATGCTCAAATCCAGCAAGAGAAACAGTGCCCAATAGACTTTGGGCCGCTTTTCGACATCAAAGGATTTCCAAGCCACGATCGGCAAGACCAACACAGTGAGCATCACCAAAATCAGGCTGATGCCATCCATTGCAAGGTGAAATTCGATGTTGAGCAAACCTGCACTTCCCAAGTCAAGGCGAATCCATTGCAATTGCTCGACGATGCGGAAATCCATGAAGTTGGCGTCTCCCGACAAGAATGCGGGGAGGATGGCCGCAAAAAACCATGCTGTTTGCAGCAAAGTCGCCAGCAAGCCCACTTGACGCAAAACACCGCTCTTCCCGCCAGGCAAAAAGAGTACCGCCAACAGGGCGACGAGCGGCAACAACAGCAGTATGGTGAGCGATCCCATGAATTATGCGGTAAAAATATAAATCAAAGCCAAGAGCAACACCAGCAAGCCAAGGATGGTGTAAAGAATATACAACTGCAGTTTGCCCGACTGCAATTGACCCACGCGTTTGCCGGCGCGCATGATCGTGCCCGCAAAGCCATTGACGATGCGGTCGATGAATTTTTGGTCGATCCAAGCCGAAGCCCGCGAGAGACTATGTTTTTCCTGCGGTTGTATCACTTCGTTTACCACAGGGTCCACGAGATGATGGTCGGTCCATTCAGCGGCGGTGCTCAGGCTTGGCCGATGTCCCTTGCGAAGGATCAGCCCGGAGACGAGGCGCACCAAACCGTCGATCACGTAATGGTCAAACAGCGCGAGAAGCCGCGTGATGGCTAAAAATGGCTTCACCAAGAACCCCGTGTACAGATCGTCGAGGAAAAAATGCTTGAAACTCAGGTCGAAGACGAAGCTGTTTACACGGGAGGGAAGCGGACCTTTGCGGTAAAGGAAAGCGCCGAAACCAATTCCGGTGACGGCCAAACCAGCGAGTGCCCAAGGCAACATTGGAAAGTTTTCCGTGGGCATCTTAAAATAGTGAATGTGAATAGGATCCTTCGGCGAAAGGATGAGCCAAGTGGAGGCGAGCGCCAAAATCAGCAGGGGAATCAGCATCCGGAGGTCGGTCTTGGGGAGCGCTGCGAAGAAGGAATCTTTTGCGCCAGCGCCTTGGGCGCGGTTGCGACCCAAAAAGACGAGCACGCCTTGGCGCGTGATGTAAAATGCTGTGAGCAGGCTCGTCAGGATGGCTGCTCCGGGGATCAGCCAAGCCCAGAAGCCATTTTTTGAGGCAAATTCCATCGCCCCGATCACGATGCCATCCTTGCTCAAGAAGCCCGAAAAAAGCGGCAATCCGGCGAGGGACGCAGCAAAAAAGATCCAGCAGGCAAAAACGAGCGGCATTTTGCGGCGGAGGCCACCCATGAAACGCATGTCTTGGGCATCAAAATGAAGGTGTTCCTTGTCTTGTGCCTTGTGGATGCCATGAATCACCGCTCCTGCCACCAAAAAGAGGCCACATTTGAAGAATGCATGGGCGATCAGGTGCAAAAACGCGAAGCTTGAAGCTCCTACGCCGATTCCCATCACCATAAATCCCAGCTGCGAAACAGTGGAATAGGCCAAAACCCGCTTGATATCGGTCTGTGTCAAAGCCGAAATCGCAGCAATCAAGGCGGTAAATGCCCCCACGCTCGCGATCACGAGCTTCATTTCCGGGATAAAGATCGGCTCCACGCTGAGGAGCAAATAGACACCCGCCGCCACCATGGTCGCGGCATGGATCAAACTCGACACCGGCGTCGGACCCGCCATGGCATCCGGCAGCCATACCTGAAACGGGAATTGGGCCGACTTGCCGATTGCCCCGACAAACAGCCCGAATCCGATCAGGAAATGGGTGAGCCAACTTGCGTTGGGAGCGAGGCGACTGGGAAAATCAAAATCTCCATATTCCCTCCAAATCAGCATCAAGGCCATGATAAAGCCTGCATCTGCAATTCGGTTGACGATGAAGGCCTTTTGGCTCGCCTTGGCAGCCTCGGGCTTTTTGAACCAAAATCCGATGAGGAACCAAGAGGCCACGCCCACCAATTCCCAGCAGACAAAAACCAGCAGCAGGTTACTTGCCAAAACCAGCCCCGTCATCGACGCTGAAAACAGCGACAGATAGGCCCAATAGCGATGCCGCATCGGATCCTTTTCGATGTAGGCCAAGGAAAAAATGTGAACGAGAAAGGTGATTGCCACCACCAACAACAGCATGAGACGGGAATAAGGATCTTGCTTGATGCTGATGTTGAGGGCATTTTCCCCGATTTTGAACCATTCGACAGAAGCTGCCTCGCCCCGGCCATACACAAGACCATAGATCACCAACGCCAGGGCCAAGCCACTTACCCCCAAAGCAATCGCAGCCCCTCCTTTCATCCGCGACCCGAATACCAATAGCAACACAAATCCCAGCAGAAACAGCAAAGGAATCCCACCCATCAAATAGACGGCAAAATTCGCTGGCTCCACTGAAATTGTACCCGGTATTCTCATTTCAAATCGATGGCTTCCTTTTCAACGTGCATCTTGAATCTGCATTAGCTCGGAGTTCTCCATTCTCAATTCTCAATTCTCAATTCCCCATTATTCCTTCATCGTATCAATCTCATCAATATTCACCGTCTTGAACCGCTGATAGACATTCAACACAATGGCAAATGCCACCGCGACTTCCGCGGCAGCCAATACGATCACAAACAAAGCCGCCATTTGTCCCTCCAAAAGGTCAGCATCCTTGGTCGCAAACGCCACGAAGTTGAGGTTCGCAGCGTTCAGAATCAATTCGATGCCCAGCAAAGCCATGACGGCGTTACGGCGCGTGACGACCATGAAGACCCCGAGGGAAAACAGGAATGCGCCGAGCGTCAGGTAGATTTCTGCGGGACTCATTCTGCTTGACCCTCCTTTTCAGACTTGGTTTTGCGGCTCAGGTAGGCAGCCCCCACCAAAACCGTCAGCAACAGGATAGAAACCAATTCAAACGGCAGCAAATAGTCCGTAACCGTTGCAATGCCGACCCGTCGCGTATTTTGAATGGTCGCAACCGCATCCATCGGCGCAGCTTGATGGACGACCCCTTCCCGAATGACAAACAACAATGCCAAAAACAGCGCAATCGCCGTCAATGCTCCGGGAACCAGATTGATCAGTTCCGTTTGGGGGCGCATCTCCCGGATTTTGGCCGTGAGCATCACCCCGAAGATCACGACGATCAAGGTGCCCCCGACATAGACGATCACCTGCGATACCGCCAAAAATTCGGCGCCTGCAAAAACATAGAGTCCAGCGACGCCGATGAGGACTGCAAACAACAAGAAAGCAGCATAGACCACATTCCGGGACAAAGCCAAGGCCATAGCTGCCCCGGCAGTGAGCAGGACGAACAGGTGGAAAATGACTTCCGTCACGCTCATGCCTCGGGCCCTCCTGTTTGGTCTTCAGGCCTCCGCATGATCGGGCGAGGACGAGCCTTGGGTTTGGGTGGCAATTCGGAGGGAGCCTCTGGCGAATCGGAATTTTTCGGATCCTCTTCCAAGCTGGGTTCAGTTACGAGGGGAACTTCCGATGTCAAGGGCGTCGTTTCTGGCGAATCGGTGCTTTCGACAGGCTTCCGCTGCATGATTGGACGCGGGCGTGGCGGCTTTATCTCGGAAACGGGATTTTCGGACACAGCAGGATTCTCCACGATGAGGGCCGGATTTTCGCCGGAATCTTCCGGCTTGCGCTGCATGACTGGACGCGGTCTTGGACGCGGCGGATTGATCTCTGCAACAGGAATTTCAGGTACAGCAGGATTCTCCACGACGGGAGCAGGATTTTCGCTGGAATCTTCCGGCTTGCGCATGACCGGACGCGGTCTTGGGCGCGGCGGCACATTTTCCCCGCTTGACGAATCGGCCTTCGATTCCTCCAACGACGAATTGTCCAATGGCGCTACGGGAGTTTCAGCTTCGCCGTCCGCCTTTTTCATCACGGGCCGCATCATGGGCCGTGGTTTGGGTGCTGGCGGAGTTTCCGGCTTGTTTTCGGTCGGCACTTCGACTGCGGGCGCATCCTCGGGTTTGGGTTCCGCGGCCGGTCCGCGTTGTACCATCGGCCGCCGCTTCACAGGCGCATCGCTCGATTCTGCAACGGGCGCAGTCGTGGCTGCTTTTTCAGCCTTTTTTGCAGCCAAGGAGGCTTCCGTGGCGAGTCGAATCACATTTTCGTCCTCCGGCGAATAGGCCCCGAAGTGATAAACGAAGTTATCGCGGTCGTATTCGCTGAAGTCATAAACCGGGGTCATCGTCAGGCATTCTGTCGGGCAGACCGTCGTGCAAAGTCCACAGAACATGCATTTGCCCATGTCGATGTCGAAGGTCGGCAAATGCAGGCGCTTCATTGTGCCATCAGTGGTACGCCCGAGGTCGCCGTCGGCCCGAAAGGTTTCGATGGTGATGCAATCGACGGGGCAGATGCGCGCGCACTTGTCGCAGCCGATGCAATCGTCGGTTTCCATATAAAGCCGGTACCGCCCAGTATCTGGAATCGGCACCTTGTCCATCGGATATTGGATGGTGATGGGCCCTTGCTCTTTTTTGAAATAGTTGTCGTCGGCGATGCCCATCGGGGCTTCGCGGTCATAGCCCTTGACATAATGTTTGCCCGTGAGCTTCATCCCTTGCATCATGGCCTTGAACGAAGCGACGACGGTGCGCAGATATCCGGAGCGTGGCTTTTTCATCCGTGTGCGCCGACCTCCAGCAGCTTCCAAATGGCAGAAATGGCAAACAAGAGGAACGCAAGCGGCGTGAGCACTTTCCAGCTGACCTTTAACAGTTGATCGACGCGTACGCGCGGAAGCGTCCAGCGCACCCACATCATGAGGAAAATCGAGAAGAATGCCTTGGCAATGATCCAGAATGCGCCCCAGACAGCCATTCCGGCGGCAGAGGTTCCGGTTGTCAGATGCCCGAATTGGAAATGGGAGAAGAGTTCGCCGACGCCCATGCCTGCGGCTTCACCTGGGGCAAGGGCCATGAAATTGGGCAATGGGCTTGCCCATCCGCCCCAGAAAACGATGGCGGCGATCAGTCCGACCAAAAACATGTTGGCATATTCGGCGAGGAAAATGACCGCGAACCGGAAGCCCGAATATTCCACGTGGAAGCCGCTCACCAACTCGGACTCAGCCTCCGGCAAGTCAAACGGTGCGCGGTTGCATTCGGCCAAAGCAGCAACAAAATAAACCAGCCATGCCACAATCAGGTGAGGATACCGGATCATGGACCAGGAAAGTACGCCTCCGACTTGGGTGACATCCAGCCAACCCAGAAAATAGACAGGCTCCGGACTTGCCAAGGACTGCGCAGCTCCCAATTCGCCCAAATTAAGCGTGCCGTACATCATCACCGCCGAGAGTAGCGCAATCGCCGCCGGTACTTCGTAGGAAATGATCTGGGAAACACCCCGCAGGGCTCCCAGAAATGCATATTTGTTGTTGCTGCCCCAGCCGGCCATCAGCACGCCAATGACATCAATCGAAACTATGGCCATGATGAACAACAGGCCGACATTGAGGGATGCACCCAAAATTCCGGGTCCGACAGGAATCACTGCAAAGCCTGCAAAAACCGAAACGAAGATGACAATCGGCGCCAAAGCAAACAGCCACTTGTCCGCAGCGCTCGGAGTGATGTTTTCCTTGAGGAGCAACTTGAGGATGTCCGCGATGGTTTGGAACAATCCCCGAGGCCCGACTTCCATGGGCCCAAGCCTATCTTGAATGTAGGCGGATACCTTCCTTTCGGCATAGACAGCCCCGAGGGCATACAATGCCACGAATCCCAAGAAGATGCCGACTTGCAATATTTCAGGTGCGAGGTTCAAGCCTGAGCGATAACGACCAAAAGCTACAACCACCGGAATGGCCCGATGGTTGCACAATGGCGCAAATATACAAAGGCGATCACCTTATATGTGCGCGAACCTTGGATTGAAGGTGAAAACCTGACATTCTTGGCCCGTCCATTGGAAAGCTGAGGGAACAAGCCACTTATTCGGCGAGCAACGGAACCTTGAGGCTGTATTGCCAGTCTTCCATTTCGCTGTTGATTTTCAAAACATACATTCCTCTTGACCCATTGAATGCCAATTCCTTGCGACCGTTGACCGGCATATCCACCGTTTGCTCCCAGAGTTTGCGGCCACCGAGGTCATACAATTGCCAATGATAAGTTCCCTGCGGCATGCCTTCCCAACGCAATCCCGTTTCCGAAGATTGTTGTGCGCGGTAGAGGGTCAGTTTCGCTTCGGCGAATGGGCTTTCCGCAGAAAGCAGGTCAAATTGTTGGGGGCAAGGCCCAAGCGAGTCGTGGCCGGCTTGCTCGTAGCACAACATTTGATACGTGGCGTCGAGGCAGGTTGTGGTCGTAAAGCCAATGGCGTGGAGGTGATAGGTGTCTCCAAGACCTTTGGTCCACCGTTCAGGCAACGATAGGTTGCAAGGAGGCATGATATTGGGAACGAATCCGCAAGAGTCGGTTGATCCATCCGCACCTGCGTAGTTAAATGGCAACAGAAGCCTACCATTTAAGCCAGTACCCCAAGGCAGCTGAAAGTGGACGTTCTCAGGACCATAATGGACTTCGTAGGTGGCTTTTTCCAGGCCGCCCAATTCACGGCCGGAATAGATTCGTGTTTCATTGTAAGGCGGGACGATGATCGTATCCGGCGTTTGAAACCAGAGTTGAACCCGTTGACAGGTGAAATTCAATTCGATGCTGTCCATGTTGGGGTAATCATAGCGGTTCGTGACAAGCCAACGGTCATAATTTTCATAGCCATTTCCCGAATTTGCATGGTCGAGCGTATGGTACACGTCCCCGGGTTGCCAATCAAAAAAGGATTTCCAGTCGGGTGTCATCGGCAGGTAGGCAATGGTCGCAGCCCGAAGTTGATCGTTGTTGAAATAGTAACTCAGGTTTGGCCCGGCCACCAAGCCGAAATGCTGCGAAAGTTGGTACTGCTTCCCGTCGCTGATGTCGATCACGATGACCGAGTCCATTGTTCCAAGAACATTGCCTTGGGTACGGGCACTGATGGATGCCGTGAGGTTGCTGTCGGAAAGAAATGTCCACGATTGGCCCGTCGGCAGTTGGGTATGAAAGGTCGCAGTGTCTCCCGAGCGATTCACAAAGGCATAGCCGCCATCCGCCTGCCGAATGAATCGGTCGCCAAAAAAGCCTTCATGCCCGGGAATGAAAAGCGGCGTTCGGTAGTAATTGGGCGGGAAGAAAGTTGTGCAAGCCGGGGAGGGGAACAGGGCGATTTCATTCATCCAAAAGGCACTGTCATTTCCAGCGAGGCCAACAGAATCAACCCTGAGGCTGTAATTGCTGGCAGAACTGAAAAAATGAAGTTTTCCTGCATGGAAAGGTTGATAATCCTGAGCGAAAGGGAAAGCGCAAGCAAGAGCAAAAACGTTGTTAAAAACTGTCGTGTCATGTACTTATGTGTTTGATGTAAGTACAAAAGATTCTGGCAAGTCCCCCATGATTTTTGAAAGGATTTGATCGAATGGTAAAGGATGTTGCTTGAACAGGGTTGGTTGTCGCGAAAGAAGCTCTGCTGTGGGTTGGACAGAAAAGTGCTTTTTCGAAGCAACCCAACTCCTTGATTGGCATGGAAATTGAGAAGATTCGCCAGCTATTGAATCTCTAATCACGCTAAAAATGAAAAGTCGCCTTTTGATCGCTCTTGCAGCGATTTGTTTCTTTGCCCAGACCGGAAATGCCCAGACAATCGTCTACGATAAGTACTTTGTAGGAGTCGATTTGCATTGGATTTGGGGTAAATACAACACAAATCCGTCCTTGTCCTTTAAGATTATCGACTCCAAACGCTCCAAAAGCGGAACTTTTTCTGCACGCAAGGGTTGGCGATTTAGACTACATGCCAACTATGACAAGCTTGCGGGTCTCGGGCAAGTAATTTCTGGAGTTACGTTTCCGACTCAGTATGCCTCGGTAGGTTTCTATCCTGGTTATGAATGGCACAAGAGCTATAAGATGTTTGATTTTTTCTATGGTTTTGACTTTCTCATCGGCACGGATTCCGGACGAGAGCTTTATTACTGGTTCTGGGATAACAATCAAGGCAGCCCGTGGCATCAATGGACTTACTGGACGCGACAGAATCGCGTTGGTGGTGGGCCTATCGCCGGGTTATCCATCCGCATCATTGAGGGATTGCACATTTCCTTGGAATCTGCATGGTATGCGTCCTACTACACCAATAAGTACACGACGGTCTATAACCAAGGTCCTCCAGAAGTGGAAAAGGCAAGGGGCTTTCGCACAGCCTTCTCACCCGTGAACACCCTCCAAGTGACCTTCTCCTTTCGGTAGGTCACTGAATTATTTGCAATCCACCCCCTCAAACAGGGATTCTGATCCAGCTACAACGGCGTAGTTGTCTTCGGTGACATTGTATTCCAGCAATTGACGCTTGGAAAAATCCACACGCAGACGCGCAAGCGTGACGATGTTTTCGTCATGCGATTCGTAGATGCGGTAATCCTGCACCTTTGCGGTGGTTTCGTCAGACTCCGGCATCACCCCAATCGTGGCCTCGCCTTTGGAAAGGGACTGGAATACCGCACTGCGCTCCACGATCTGTTCTCCGGCGGTTTGGCAGGGAATTCCCGATGCCCCACGACGGAACATGATGGTATCTTCCCACATCACCCGCAACTCCAGACTCAGCGTTTGCCCATGCGCATCAAAACGCAATGTGGCATCCTCCAGACGCTTTTCAGAATCTCCGGAGGCGAAGTTGACCTTCCCTGAATAAACCCCCGCACCCTTGTGGTCGAGCTTGCCGTCGATTTGAAGGTCGGTGTCGATGGTCGCTTCCCACGAAACGATGAGCTGTTCGCCATTTTTGGCAACCATCATAGGGTCTTCAGGCGCAAGGGTAGAGACCCAAGGACCGGAAGGGTCTTGGGAACCTGGTTGGCCGGCATTCAAATCATTCATTGTTTTTGTGCTATCTGTGGAACCGGAGTTTGATGTCGAAGCACCGTTGCATCCGACTGCCAATACCAATCCCATGGCGAGCAAAGTACGCCCCAAAAGTTGCTTCATCGTTCAAAAATTGTGCGTGGATTATTTTTCCAGCTTCTTGTAGCGGCCAAAGGTATTGGCCTCCTTACTTTGCACCCAGCTTTTGTCGTCGGATGCAGGGTGCGGACCCGACTGACTTTTCCAGGTGTAGTATTTTTTGCCGTCCTGTGATTTCCACCAGCGGGTCATCAAGCCATCGTTGCCCGTTTCCTTGTTGGTGGCGCCCGTCGATTCAGCCGTGCGGAAGTACACAATCTTGTCCTCAACGACGACTTCGTTGATGATACGGATGTGACCTTCGACGTGCATGGTATCGCCAGCCTTCACATTGGCAATCTCAATCTTGGTGAAATCAGTGGTACCGCCCTTGAGCGAACCGCTGCCGTAGTTGCCGGGTTGCAAGCCATCCTTCTTGTCGATGGTCTGATTCCCATCCATCAAGAAGTTAAGGGCCTGCGACACATAACCCGAGCAGTCGGTGCTTAATCCGTATTTGCTCAGGAATTCGTGCATGGCGCTCGCATCGTGCTTCACCAAACCTTGCGAAACTGCTTCTTCCAAGATGGCTTTGAGATCTGCAGGCTGCGCCTTGCCGATCTTGGCCAATGAATTCACCTTGCCCTGCGATACCAAATCAGCAATCAGTGCCGCAACTTTTGGATTGGCTTTGCGTGCGGCCGCAGCATTGTCCATGCGGTCGCCACGGTTGATGTGGTAAGGCGGGGTGACTTCGATGACCTTGTCGCCGCTTTTGACCTTGATCTTGCTGAAGTCGTTGTAGAATTGATCGAGCTTGGAGCCGGTCGAGCCAGCGGTCTGATTCCCAACCTTGCCGGGAGCGTCTTTGGTCGGCGCATCCTTGACGGGGGTTGTAGCAGGCTTGGTCTCACCTTTGGGCTGTGTAGCGGCCTTCGGCGAAAGCATTTCCAGCGCCTTCGACAGTTCATTGCCAAACATGACCGAGTCGCTCAACTCTGCGCGCAAATCCGTCGTGAGGTCGTGGCCATATTTCTTCTGATAGGCAGCCTTGAGCGATTGAATCTTCGTGGCATCCCTTCCCAGAGAACTCAGAACGGCATAAACCTCTGCTTCATTGGTGCCGAGTCCCGAGCCATAGCCCGTATTGAACATGGCATCATAAAGGCGCTGTGCCAATCCGTCGAAATTAGCGCCCGCAGGCGCAGGTGTTGCAGGCTTTGTCACCGGCTTGGTGGTTTCGGGCTTCACGCCGCCACCTTTGAGCAACGCTTGAAAGGTATTGCCTCCAGGCTCAACCAAGCCATCCGGATTTTTCCACCCCAAAACCTTGCTTTGGTAATCCTTGATAAATCCGATGGTTTTTGGGCCGACATCGGGGGTATTGCTCAGGCCATATCCTGCCTTGATGAGCAATTGCTTTACCAGCAATGCATCGGCAGGTTTGTTGGCACCGCCTTCGCCGACACTTCCGGAGATGCTGTTGCCCGTCGTGGGTGTTCCACCGCCTGTTGTCGGCGTTTTGGTTTCGGTGGTCGTTTCCGGCTTTGGATTCTTGGGATCCGGCGTCGAACCGCCAGGTTTTCCTCCCGTGATCGATTTTGAATTACCGGTCGGAATGGCTCCGGCATCGGCAGGCCAATGTTTCTTGACCGATGCAATCATCGAAACCAAGGTGTCCCCATAATTCGAGGCTGTCGCATAGCCTGCTGCCGCAACCGCTTGCGCAAATGCTTCGGGTGTCGTCGTATTGAATGCGCCTGCATAGCGCTTGTTGGTGATCAAAAACCGGGAGTGGTCTGCCAATCCGGCTTCGACCGTTTCATAGTCACGGAACCAATCCTTGACCTTGTATTTGTATTTTCCGTCTTCGACCTTGGTGATGCTGATGACTTCTGGGAAGCGGTGACCCTGTTTGTCGTCCTTGAAATATTCGGTGGTCGTGACCAACTGCTTTTTTCCTTCCCAGCTTGCACCGGCTTTGATACCAAAGAGGGCATTGCCGATGGCTTTTTCTCCCCAACCGGATTCAAGGGCGCCTTGACCCAGCGTGAACAATGCTGGAATGCCGTCTTTGGCCTCCAAAGCAGCTGCACTTGCAGCATATTTTGCGACAAATTGCCCTTGTTTGCTCAGCGGCTTTTTGTCAGCCTTTTGCGGGTCTTCCTTTTTTTGAATCGGCGAAGCAGCCAATGAAAAGGAAGGAGGAGTTTTGGCAACGCCTAAACTCGATTCTTTAGATTCGTTCTCGGCGGTTTGATTGGCATTTTCCTTGGCCTGAACAGGATCTTTCATACTTCTTGTGATTGATTTCTAGACATAGATAAATTCCCGTTCTGCGCGCACGCAACCCGAGGAGACAATTGGCGTCACCAATATAGACGGAAATTCGGCTGAAAACAAGCCTCAAGCGGCCTCAAGCGGGAAAATCAAATGTCCAGAACAACTTTCTCGAATGTAATGGACTCGCCGAGCAAGTCTGCGCCTGTGCGGGTATAGGTCGCTGTCACGTCGGTAAGGCAGGCTTCCAATTTTCCGCCGGTGGATATGCGTTGTGCAATTTCAGGATGCCGGTGCAGGTAGTCTACTAATTTCGGAGGAACAACTTCGTTTTGGGCGATGATGTCAACGGACGGAGGCAGGATTTCCTTCAGTGCATCCTTGAAAAGCGGGTAATGGGTGCAACCCAGGATGAGACTGTCGATCTTGTCGTCCAACAATGGAGCGAGATAGTCCTGCAGAATGGGTTTTGCGTACTTTATTCCGTCATTTTCGGCCAGCGGAACCAACAATGGTGTTGCCTTTGCAGACAACCTGATCGCCGGATTGAGTTTTCGCAGTTCTTCCTCGTAGGTGCCGGATTGGACGGTAAATGCTGTTCCGATCAGGCCGATGCGGTGGTGTCCAGTGCCGATGGTGGCTTCGATGGTCGGCACAATCACGCCCAACGCGCGTCGGTCTGGATAGTTGATCGGCAGATATTCCTGCTGAATGCAGCGAAGCGCATTTGCACTTGCCGTGTTGCAGGCGATGATCACCAGTGGGCAGCCCTTGTCAAAAAGGTAATCCACTGCTTGCGTCGTGAATTGCAAAATCGCATTCGCCGAGCGCGGTCCGTACGGAACGTGCAGGGTGTCGCCCAAATACAGGAAGTCGTATTGCGGCAGCGCGGCCCTGAAGGCTTTGGTCATCACCAAGCCGCCGAGTCCAGAGTCAAATATGCCGATAGGTCCTTGCGCATTCATCGGGGTCAAATATCGCTGCTTTCACATTCTCCCAAAACAAAGAATGCAAAACGAAACCAAGAGGATTTCATTTTGCATTCTTTGATGCTGCTAAAAGCAAGATTACTCGACGGCAATCCCCAATTTCTTGGCGATGGCGGCTGTGACATTGTCACTTTCCTTGCCGTAGAGGATGCTTGGGATGCCAGCTCCGACCGCTTGGTTCAGGATGTAGGTGTATCCACCTTCCTTCGCAACCGCGTCGATCGCACCTTGCATTTTGTCTTGCACGGGCTTGAGGAGATCCATCCGGCGCTTCATCAACCTGTTTTCGGCCTCTGCAACACCTTTTTGGATTTCAGCTTCCAACCTTTGCAATTCGGTAGTAGCCAGCTTTTCATTTTCTGGAGAAAGCGGCTTGCCCGACTGTTTGTACTCCATGAACTCGATGAGTTTCTGTTGGTAGTACTTTTGTTTTACCTCCAATGCTGAAGAAATCGCCTTCTCCAGTTTGGACAACTCAGTCTCGATAGCCTTGGTTTCTGGCATGTATTGCAAGATCAACTCCACGTTGGTGTAGCCGATCTTGGTAACAGTCTGGGAGTTCCCAACCATTGCCACCAAGCCCAACAAGAAAAACAGAATATATTTTTTCATCTCAATGATTCTTAGTGAAAGACTGCATTTGCCATGCAAGTTGCATGAATGACAATGGCAGCTTATTGTTCAGGATACTTGAGACCAAGTTTGCCAAAAAGAGCCTTGGTGATGTCAGCTTCGTCGGGACCGTAGAGAATCGTCGACACACCTGCACTCGTGGTTTGATTGAGGATATAGGTATATCCGCCAGCAATGGCCACGGCATCGATCGCTGTTTGCAGTTTGGCAAGCACAGGCTCCAACAATGCTTGGCGTTTGGCCATCATGTCGTATTCAGCATCTTGTGCAAGCTTCTGCACTTCCTCGTCCAAACGAAGGAGTTCTTTCTCAGCAGCTTCTTGCTCTGCAGGTGTCAAAAACGCACCACGTTCCTTTTTGTCCAAGTATTCTTGGTACTTCTGCTTACATAGTCGTCTTTCACTTTGATTTTCCACCAAGTTTTCTTCAAAAACCTGGAGTTCTCTTTCCATTGTCTTGGCTTCAGGCATACTAGCCAAGACAACTTCAAGGTTGGTGTAGCCGATCTTCACCTGGGCTTGGGCCGAGAAGCTGGTCACAAGTACCGCCACGATGGCCAACAACATCATTTTCAATTTCATCGCGTCAAAATTTGCGTGCAAAGATAATACTTTCTTTTCGGGGCAGACATTGCCCAAATTATCAGTCGGATTACCTACTTCAATTACAGTGCCAATCATTTTTGGATGCCCAGTTTGATCACCCCATCGTCGGTACGATCAAAGGCAGGATTGCTGAACAAAATGCCCGAATTGGCAGCTTTGTCCAAGATAATGTCGAGTTTCCGCTCCTGCGCAACCTTCTCTACGGCATCGTAGACCTTGTCCTGGATCGGTTTGATCTTATCGTCCTGTACTTTGTACAATTCGCCGTCATAACCGAACTTTTTTTCTTTGTATTCCTTGGCTTTGCGTTCAGCGGCCATGATATCTTCCTGCCGCTGCTTTTTGATGTCGTCGGTCAGCAAGACCTCTTCGGCTTGATAGTCTTTGTACATCTTCTCAATGCCGGCATACAATTCCTCCAATTCCTTCTGCCATTTCTGACTCAGATTGTCAACCTCTTGCTTGGCAGCCTTGTATTCCTCCATTTTGCTGAGGATCAACTCGGTGTCGACATAGCCAAATTTCTGCGCTTGGCTGCTCAGACTGAGTGCCGCTGTGAGGATAAAAAGACCAATAATTCGTTTCATGAATACAGGTTATTAGAATTCTTGACCAATAAGGAAGGTAAACTGACTGCCGTGCGGCTTGGCTGCGGCAGAATTGATTTTGTCAAACCCGTAGCCCCAGTCCACACCAAGTAACCCGACCATCGGAAGCATCACACGCAAACCTACACCTGCGCTGCGCTTCAATTCGAAGGGCTTGAAATTGTTCACGCCCATCCAGGTATTTCCGGCTTCCGCAAATCCGACCACCCAAATCGGAGCAGCCTGATTGAGGGTAATGGGATAACGCAATTCCAATGTGTACTTATTGTAGATGTTGCCACCGGTCGGCTGAGCTCCAGAGGCAGAGCCTTCGGGAAGGGGCCCGATCGAGTTGTCAGGATAGCCGCGCAAGCCGACATATTCCCAGCCATAGAAGTTGAATGCGCCAAGTCCGCTGCCGCCCATGTAAAAACGTTCAAACGGCGAGATTCCATACGACGGGTTGTAGTTGCCCAAGAAGCCATACTGCACCTTTGGCTTTACGACCAAATTCTTGAATATCTGGAAATACCAGGTCGAGCTGAATTTCCATTTGTGGTACTCCAAGAATTTGAACTTCTCAGCATCGGGGATGTCTGTGAAGTCGTCGGTGCCCTTGATCGTACTGTAAGGCGGAGTGGCCTCGACCGAAAGTTGATGGCGGGCCGCTTCGCGGGGAACACAGGCGCATCGATGCTCGTACGGTCGATCGTAAGTCGGGCAGAGATGATGTTGATGAAGGCATCGCCAAAGCTCAAGGAGCCAAACCCTTGGTTGCCATTGCGAATGTCATAGTATTTATAGTTGAGCGAGGCAAATGCCTTGAAAAAGTCATCAGGCCATTTCAAGCGCATGCCGTAATCCAAACCGCCACCCAGGGTTTTCATCCTGAATTTGGTGGTTTGATTCTGGTTGATGGTGTAATAGACGCTCGCGCCGAGGGAGTTGGGTTTTTTGCCGCCCAGCCAAGGCTCCAAGAAGGAAATGCTGTAGTTCTGCCAGCCCACGCCGTTCATCTGAACCGCGAGGTTGAGCTTTTGACCGTCACCGGAAGGAATTGGGGACCAAGCCTTCTTCTGGAAAAAGCGTTTGGTTGAGAAGTTATTGAAACCCAATTGTACCGTGCCGACAAATCCGCCACCGATCACGTTGCCTTGGGTGTCACGGATTCGGCCACCCCATCCGCCTTGTACCTGCAATTGATCGCTTGGCTTTTCTTCGACGACATATTTAATGTCAACTGTGCCACTGACGGGATCGGGAATAGGCAAAACCTGAAGATTTTCCTGGTTGAAGTAGCCCAAGTTCAGGATTTCACGCTGGGAACGGATCAAGTCCGTGCGGCTAAACTTCCAATAAGGCAAAGTTCTGAGTTCCCGAAGGATCACGTAGTCGCTCGTTTTGGTATTGCCTTCCACAATGATCTTACGGATTCTTGCCTGCGGTCCCTCAAACATCCTGAACTCCAGGTCAACCGAGTCACCGACAACGGCTACCTCGATCGGTTCGACGTTGAAAAACAGATAGCCATCGTCCAGATAAAGTCCGGAAACGTCCCGGCCAGTTTGATCGCCATGCAGACGCTGATCGATCAGTTCAGAGTTATAGATATCGCCTTTTTCGATACCCAGAATGCGTTTGAGTGAGTCAGAGCCAAACTTGAAATTACCTACAAACTCAATGTTGCGGATGTAGTATTGGCTGCCTTCCAAGACCTTGATGTCGATGTCGAGCGTCTTCTCGTCAAACATATAGGTGCTGTCAAAAACCACTTCTGCATCACGGTAACCGTTGTTGCGGTAAAATGCGATCAGATTTGCTTTGGCCTCGTCGAGTTTCTTGGGCAGGTATTTGCTGCGTGCCCAGAGGCGCCACCACAACTTTTCCTTCAAGGTCTTCATTTTGGCCTTCAAGCGTTTGTCGCTGAAGTCTTGATTGCCTTCGATCTTGATTTCGTTGATTTTGACCTTGGGACCCTTTTTGACATTCATGTAAACCTTCACACCTCCCGCCATATCGTTGGTGCTTTCGACGACGTCAAAAGTCACATCCGTAGTGTAATAGGCCTTTTCCATGTAATAGTTCTCGATCACGCGACGGGCACGGCGTTCCTTTTCGGCGTTCCAGATGGTTCCGCGCAAAAGTTCATTTTGCCTTTGAGGTCATCAGCTTGGCTCTTTGTCACATCTCCCTTGAAGCTGAAGGAGCTGATACGCGGTCTTTCAGTGACTTTGATGAGCAAAAAGATTTTGTCATCGACGACATTGTCGGCAGAGATGGCCACCTCTGAAAACACTTTTTTGGTCCCAAAGGGTTTCATGGCCTTTGAAATCTCCGATCCGAAACAAGGTGATTTCCTGCCCTAGGCCTAACCCAGAGTGGATGATGACGGAGTTTTTACTGGTGTATTGGCATCCTTCAACGTCCAAGCCTCCAATTTTGTAGGTTTTGGGGTTGTCATAGTCGATTTGGGCTACAAGCCCAAGATAGCCGACCAGGCAAAAGAGGATGGAAAGCGCGGTTTTTTTCATAGGGACTTCAATTGTTCGCTGATCATGCCAAATCTTCTTTCCCGATTTTTGAAAATTGTGAATAGCCTCAAGAGGTCTTCACGGGTAAAATCGGGCCAGAATTTTGTGTGATATAAATCTCGGCATAAGCTAGCTCCCACAGAAGGAAATTAGAAATAGGAGATTCGCCTGAAGTGCGGATCATCAACTCTGGATCAGGCAAAAGAATGTGGTCATTTCGCTGCGTAAATCGGCCTCGGTGATGGTCCCCGGCTCAATTTCGCCTGCCTTGACTTTTGGGCAACCTTGTTCACTGCGGCCAAAATGTCATTGCGTCCGCCATAACTCGGGGCTAGTGTCAGCACAAGTCCTGTGTTGTTGGCAGTGCGTTCCATCCCCTGGTTGAGCTCCCGTTGGGCGCGTTTGGGCAGATCCTCGATGTTTCCGATGGCCCGAAAGCGCACGTTGTTCTGGGTGAGTGTCAGGACTTCCTTGCCGATCGTGCTGATCAACAACTCCATCAATGCACGCACTTCCAACTTCCAGGCGTTTCCAGTTTTCGGTCGAGAGGTAAACGGGGTGATGTGGCCATGCCGAGCTCAACGCCTGCCTCAAAACTTCGCGCACAGCACGTAAAGCCTGCCTGTGACCAAAGATGCGCTACCGCCTTTTGCTTCGCCCACCGCCGTTGCCATCCATTATGATCGCAACATGGCGGGAAGCGCTCCTAGATCAATATGCGCCTTTTTACTTTCCATTCAAAAAAACAGAGGGCAAACTTACGAAAATCTTCCACATACCCACAGGGTAAATCAGATTGCCCTGCTTTGTAGTAACTTCAACCTTGAATTCATCGCCAATACCATGTAAATGAACGATTTTACGGATTAACCGAATTTTGCTTCTGGTTGCCAAAAAAACCAAAAGCGTATTGGCACATTTCAATACGCTTTTGTATGATGATATTGTAATTGCTTAGCGGAACTTAGGACAGACGGCCCAGTCGAGGATATACGTTGCAGAAACCATCAAGCTTTCTAGTCTTTCTGCGTGTTGTCGCCACGGATACCGTTCCAGAACTCACCACCTTGTGGATAGATGCTGCGGTCGATACGGTCACTCAAGAGGCGGCGATTTCGCCTTGCTCGGGCGCAGTTGGTCAACGTTTACATAATAACCGCAGCGTCGTCAATATAGTCGGTGGGAATGTTTGCGAAGGCCAGCTCGGCATTCAGTCAATCTTGTCAGCCAACTTATAGCGGATACCGACACCAAGGATGCTTACACTGACCAAGTTATGGGGTTCAGGAGTCGGCGAATTGGCGGCATCGGCATAAATCTGTCCTTGGTGGGGATTAACCATGAACTGTCCTTCAATACCAAGTGGTTTTACAGATCATACCGCTCATTACCCAATTTGCTTGAAAGTTGAAGGCAAACACACCGACACCACCAAAGATAAGGTGTGTACTGTGTCCTGTAACCGCGGAACTTACAGTCGTTAGCGAAGAACTCCCATACCAAGGTCACCAGCTTCGGTGATGGGGAGCGGAAACTCAAGTTGCGGCGCGGGCGTGGATATATCACCGTGCAGCCTTGGCGTCGAAGCCTTCATCGCCCTGAGCAACATCAACCTCACGGACATGTGAGGTAAGCACCTTATCCGCCGATGAAGCCAAGACCGGGTTTTGTGAACTTTAGTGCGAAGTTATCGTCAAGGTCTCCTTGTAGTTAGTGGCTCCCGCTCACACCTACGCATAAGTACCTTGTCCTCAACAGGCGAGTGGCCCGTGGAAAACCCACGCAAAGTGCAGACAACGTCAGTAAGTACTTAACAGATTTCATAGTAAGCTGCCATTTACTTTTAAAAGTATCGGGCAAACCGTCAAGAAGCTAAAAGCTAGAAACAAATATATTCAATCAACCGAAAAAGAAAACTTATTCACACTTTTTAAGACCCCGTACAGGCTCTTTTCCGCCACTCCTTCGGCTTTTCAACAATCCGGCCAATCTCATCACCACCCTGATAGAATATAAAGGTAGGAATTTTTTTCAATCCCACAGCCTGCGCCAATTTTTTTTCGTCCTTTTTCGTAGTGTCCACAGAGATGATTTCCACGGTCGAAATCGGCAGGTCTGCCTTCAAATCATAAAACCGTGGTACCCACTTTGCTGTCACCACAATAGCAGCCCAAAAACAGCTTCATTGTCACACTATCCGTGATAGACAATGTTTTCAGCGAATCAACCACTTCGTATTGAGCTTGTATTTATCGTCTGAGAAATGATCCCAATGGCATTCCTTTTGAAAGGACGCTGGTGTAATAACTGACCAAGTATTGCTTGTCCTTGCAGCCCCAAATCAACAAAACTGCCAAAACGGGCATCACCAACAATGTTCTTTCATGCTTGCATTCCCCAAAGTGGATCGGGTTCAAAGTAAGCAAATCAACCCAAAAAGTGCCAAATCGTGAAATTAGGCAGCCGAATCCCTATCTTGCCGTTGTGATGGTACTTGCCGCATTTCAGCGAATCAATTGGAAAGGACGGAATGGGGTTCCTGGTCGCATTGCTGCTGGGACTTGCTTTGTGGCCGTTTGGCAAATGCATTCTTCTTGACCAACGACGGCCCATGTCACCTTTACAATGCCAGAATTTTGCGGGATATGCTGCTCGGCAACGATTCAGCGTTTTACGCAGAATGGTTCACACTCAATCCCAATATTGAACCAATTGGCTCAACCATTTTTTACTCACCGTTTTCCAACTTGTTTTTCCTCCGGTCTTTTCCGAAAAGTTGTTTTTGACGCTGTACATCTTGGGCTTTGTATTTGCCTTCAGATACCTCGCGCGGAGCATTTATCCCGCAAATGGCGCCTTTCTGCTCGTCGCGATGCCATTCCTGTTTCACAAGGTATTTCTGATGGGATTTTTCAATTATTCGGCGTCGGTGATCCTGTTTTTGTTTTGTGGGCTTTTGGCTCGAAATTTCGAAAAGGAAGGTTGGCGCTGGCGAATTGTACTTGGAACCCTCATGTTGGTGTTGGGGCTGTCGCATCCGGTGAGCTATGCCATGGCAATGGGGACGATATTTTTCATTGGGTGGGGCAGTTTCTCGCTAGCGTAATGCGTGCAGATCGTGGGGTCAAGTTGAAGGCTTTGGCCTTGCTGGCGCTCAAGACGATTTTGGCAGCCTTGCCTTCGCTCATGTTGTTGGAAGCTTCATCCTTCGCAAAGGCACGGATTCCATCGCAAGCCAAGCGAAGCCCCAAACTATTTTCGAAGACTTTGTCCAGTTGCGGGCCTTGATTCTGTTTCATCCTGAGAAACGACTTGGCCTATCGTGCTCCTCCATCCTCATTGCTGTCATGTTGATGGTGGGATTATTCAGCTTATCGCGCCAATCGAAGGGACATACGGGGCATACTTTTTGATGTTGGGACAACCTTGGTTGTTTATTTTTTTCAACCCGCGGTGGTTGCGGGTGTTGGAATTATGCCTGAAAGACTTCAAATCTACCCTTATTTGATTGCGATCATTTGGCTCGCCTGTAGACCATGGCCTACTTGGATGCTGCGAAGCGCGGCCTTGATTGGCTTTTTGGTCGCAGGAATCTTGTTTTCCATTCGTTTACCCAATTATGCAAATACCTCCTTGGCCGTAGAGGAATTTGTGTCGGTCCAGCCGCACATGCGTCCGCACTCTACGGTTTTGATGCTGGATTATGCACCCGAAGGGCGGTATCCCAACGAAGGGCCGCTACTGTCGGATGAGGCGTACATTTTCATGCATATCGCTGAATACCTTGGCGCCCTGCAACCCCACATCATCCTCAATAACTATGAAGCCAATACGCATTGGTTTCCTTTGAGATGGAATCCGGACAAGGATCCTTATGTGCATCTAGGTGAGGGTCCGGGCTTTGAAGGGTGGCTCCCGACGGTAAATTTTGAAAAGTTCCGAATGGAGACCGGCAAAGACGTGGATTATGTGATCACTTGGTGTCTCAACAACGAATTAAGGCAATACGAAGGTGTCAAGCTTATGCAAGACCGCCTCAAGCAAGATTACACTGAGGTGTTGGTGACTGAAGGTGGACGCGTGCGGCTTTGGGAACGAAAACGCCCATAAAACGAGAGGTGCTTGGGTAAATCTCAGATGCACTGCGTGCTTGCCTACGCAAAAGTCTCTTGCAAGCCCAAGTCAACCCATTCTTTCCTTCCAATTCCGCTTGTCCGTTCCCCACATGAGGCGACCGCGAAGGGTGTCCAGATAGTTGCCCGACTGCACACGCAGCATCTTGACCGGCTCCTTGCTCTTGCGAATGGCGATTTCAACTTTGTCGCTTACGGGCACCGTACGCGTGTCCAAGGCAACCATCGCCCGCCCGGTGCGCGTCTCCAGACTAAAGGAGATCACACAGTCATCGGCCAAAATCATTGGGCGAACGGTCAATGAATGCGGTGCTACGGGCGTGACAACCAATGCATTGGCATTGGGGTGGATGATCGGGCCACCGCAAGACAGCGAATAAGCCGTCGATCCGGTCGGGGTCGCAATCACCAATCCGTCACCCCAATAGCTGTTCAGGAACTCGCCATTGATATAGGTGTGGACGGTGATCATCTCATTGCTTTCGCTTTTGTGGATCGTAAAGTCGTTGAGCCCGAAGTTGTAGTCACCAAACAAGCCCGCCGGCGAACTTTCGACTTCAATGCCCCAGCGCAAGTCGATGCGGTACATGTCTTTCATGATCTCGGTCGTTGCGGCAAGCAGGTGCTCCTGCGTCACGGTCGTCAAAAACCCGGAGCCGTCCGGAAGTTGACGCCCAAAACGGGAGAATGCCCCTTGACCACCATGGCCGTATTCAAAGGTGCCGTCCCCGCCAAAGCTGTAGGCAAGTCGCATTCGTCAAGCTGTTTTTCGTCGGTCAGGATAAACGGCGCGATCTGTTCAGGCCATTCGGGCATCACCTTCTCGAGCTCTTCCGAATATTTGTAATGTACCAGATATGCGACTTTCTTCTCCTTCAAAAGCAGAAAAAGCGGGCCAGAAAGGCGAGGTCGGTGCGTTCCGTGATGCGGCCAAAAATTGCGAGTTTCATTGGATGGATACGAGATTACTGAAATAGATGCCGCCCTCTCCCCAGGGGTGGTTGGAGTCGGTCAGATGTTGCGGCTGTATTCGACGCGAAGGTGAAAGTCATAAATCGTGATCAGGTTGATGCCGGCACCATAGCCGAGCAACAAGCGGTCCTTGAGCGTATTGTCGCGGTTGTTGAACGTCCAATCGTGGACATATCCCGCATCGCAGTAGGCACTCAAGTACAATCCACAGGAAAATCCCGGAATTTCGGAAACGGAATCCACTTCAAATGTGCGAAATGGTAGGGGATGATGCCAAATTTCCATTCGGCCTTGGTCAGGTTGATTGCCGAACCGTCGATGACATGCGGCTCATAACCCCTGAGAAAGCTGCCGAATCCGATAAAATACTTGTCAAAAAACGGCACTTGCCTCCCGAGCAGGAAGAATTGTTGGCTTCCGTAGGCAAAATTCCATCGTTTGTTAAGCGGAATGTGGTGGGAAAAGGAGAGTGCCATTTTCCCGAAATGCGTGCTGCTTACGCCGGGAATCCCCAGAAAGCGGAAACTTCCGCCATACTTGTGCCCAGACAGCGGAAAACTCCGCACGTCCCGTTGGTCATTCCTCATAGCCTGCCGACCGATGGATAATGGATCGCAGTAAGGTTGTAGGGAAGGTATTCCGTGTTGAAAAAGGTAATGCTGTCGTTGATGTGGAAAGTATTGGTAGGCGGCGAATCCATACAAAATCTTCCGCGCCGAGAGAAGCGCTTTCCCAGAGTAAGTTGCCCGGTATAGCTTTGGCGCATCCTTTCATCGTTGAGACGGGCGAGTTGCAGGTAGCCGCCTTGGGTGCCGTAGCCGATTTCCTTGTCGTTGAGGATCGAGAAGAAGGCGGTGCCGTCGACCTTGGCCTTCGGAAACAGGAAGGGTCGGCTGTAAGTTGCCGTCACTGCCTGCGTGTAGCCGCCTTGCGCATAGACCGTCAGCTTGTCATTCCACCCCGAGAGGTTGCTCCACTCCACCCAGTCCGTAAACGAGCCTGTCCAGATCGGGATCGTCAGCCATTCGCTCCAAACGCGCTCCGCAAGATTTACATAGGGATTCGGCCAGATATACCAGCGCTCCTGCACGGAAATGTGGACCTCGATCGAGGAGTCTCCGATCTCATTGGCAAATGCCACGGAGGTGAAAAGGCCCATGTTATAGATATTGTCCTTATTGACCTTGTTCAGTGCTTCGAGCTCCTGCAAGTCGATGGTGTCTCCCTCCTGAAAGACCATTTGACGGGTGATGACCGGACGTTTTGTCTTCTTCAGGCCCGTGACCACGATCGAATCCACCCGCATGCGTTGCGTGTACCCATTCGCAGACGCGAGCAGGCATACGCAGATCACCAAGCCTATCAGCCTAGAGACCTTCCAACAATGTGAGTATCCTTTTTGCAACGTGCCTGGGGTTGGATGCAAGACAAAACGCGGAGATAATGGCCAATCCATGGGCACCGGCAGCGATGACTTCCGCGGCTTGCCGCTCTTCGATCCCGCCGATGGCAATCACCGGCCAAGGGGAAGCTGCGCAAAGCCGCGCCAAACCTTCGAGTCCCAAGTCAGGCAAGCCCGTCCGTTTGGAGCGGCTGCCGTAAACCGGACCGACACCTATATAATGTATCGGCGCTCCCCGCAGGGCTTCCAATTCGGCCATGTTGTGCACCGTGGCACCAATCAGTTTCCCCGGGCCCAGCAAGTCGGCCGCCGCTTGTGGCGCACCATCTCCTTGTCCCAAATGTACGCCTTGGGCCTGCAATTCAAAAGCCAAGGCGGCAGCATCGTTGATGATCAGGCAATGGCCGCCCTCTTGTGCCAATTTTACCATTTTGGTGACTTCGGCGAGGTCCTTTTCCCTGCTGAACAGCTTGTTGCGGTATTGAACGGCACAAGGTCCAGCCTCCCAGGCCATCTTCGCCAGCTCAAAATGGCCATGACGCTGCTGCACCGTGGTATCGGTGATAATGTGCAGGCGAGGAACCTCAGGATGGAAACCGGGAAACCAAGGGACTGTCCAGGGGCGAATGTTAAAGGTTCAAGTACCGCAACAGGTTTTCGTAGCTGTCGCGGAAAATCATTGACTTGTTCGGCGTCAAACACGACCAAGGCAATGTCATATTCAAAACGCTCGAAGGTCGCGATCACCCGGGAGAGTTCGCGGACGTTGAGCTTGATGGTCACATAAAGTTTTCCGGCTTCGTCGCTGTTGCCGACCGAGAGGCTGAGGATTTTGGCATCGTTGCTTTCGCAGATACGTCCAATCTCAGAGATCGAATAGTTGTTGTTCGCGAGGTGCAGCACGATCACACCACCGGTTCCTCGACGCAGAGATATTCGGCGGCACGTTTGAGGAGGTCGCTTTTGGTAATGGTCCCGACAAACGTATTGTTTTCCCTCGAACTCAAAACGGGCAGAATCTCCAGCTTCATCAGGCTCGCCATTTTCAAGACGTCGTAAAAATGGCTGTCTTCGTAGACAAACGTTTTTTCAGGTAGGGAGAGATGAATGGCGCCGATGGGCAAGTCTTCGACCCCGGAATTCAACAGGTCTTCCTCGCTCACAATTCCGAGCAGGCGCTCATGGTTCACCACCGGCAATTGCGCGACCTTGAACTCGCTCATCCACTCGAGCACACGCGTCGCGTTGTCCGATGTTTTGATCGAGGGCAGGGTATCGGTGATGAGGTCCTTGGCCAACAGCATGAATCAGGCGGTAAAAAGGGATGGATAAATGCGTTGCAGGAATCGGTTGAGCACGATGTTGAATTCCTCGGGTTGCTCCATCATGGCGGCGTGGCCGCATTGGTCGATGAAGCGCAACTCGGCATCGGGCAGCAACCGCTGAAATTCATGCGCCACGTGGGGCGGCGTGATGTTGTCGTTGAGGCCCCAGACCAGCAGGGTGGGAACCCTTGACCTTGCCCAATTCCTCACTGAGGTTTTGGTGCTGTGCATCCCGTGCGATCTTGAGGATGCGCAGGGTCATGTAGTTGTCGTTGACCCTTTCAAACACCTCGTCGATCAGCTCCTTGGTCGCCGTTTCGGGTTTGAAGAAGGTGTATTCGACACGTTCTTTGATGTATTTGATGTTGCCGCGGCGGGGGAATGTACTTCCCATACCCGATTCGAAGAGACCCGAACTGCCCGTCAAGACCAAAGCATCCACTTTGGAGAGATTCGCCATGGAATACACCAGCCCGATATGTCCGCCCAACGAATTGCCGAGAATGGTGCAGCGCTCAATTTTTTGAAGCGGATGAAGCCATCAATGAACTCCGCTAGCCGACGATCGAAGGCTTGACATTGGTCTTGCGACGATCGGCATGAGCGGGATAAACACCGTGAATCGCTTGGAAAAGGCCTCCACGACCGCTTTCCAGTTGCTCAGGGCACCAAACAGACCATGGAGCAGCAGCAGCGGCGGACCGCTTCCCTCCTGCACGTAGTCATATCCTCCCTCTTGTTTTACCTGGATTTCCATGCGCTAAATGGCCTTCAGATGAATAACGTTCTCAATTCAAAACCAGTATCTGATGCGCCAAAACTAGACGAATTGGCATTCACCAGCGGCAAAAATAGAGAAATCACATGGATTTACCATCGGAACAAATTTTGGGAGGATTGTCAAGCAGAATCACAGCGCCCAACTTGTCATAGGATGCACAGCTCGTGAGCAACGCACACTGGAATATTGAGCCTTCGAAGGTGGATGGCAATGGGTGTCATTTGAAAAATTCGGCGGTGTTCACGTTACCTAGCCCTTTCCGAAAATCTCGAAATGCCCACTTCAATCGACAGGCGGTGAATGTATGGGTTATGCAGGGGTATCCAAGGAGGTCTTCATTACGGGAGACAAGCCAATGAAGCCCGATATCCTCAGCAACAAGGCCCATGATGGACTTAGTTTGGCATGGTACCCTAGATTGATTTCAGCTCCGGGGATGACCCGTCTCCGGATCCTTCCAAAATTGTCGTTGTAGTCTCCCGTCACCACGTCTCCAATCTGTGGGAAAAAGGTTCGAACCCTGTAGCTGCCTGATGTGCCTGAAGAGATGAGAAGAGGGAGACCTGCCCTGATTTGAAATCCGGAGCCAAGTTTCAACCCAAAGCCAGGGGAAACGCGTGTATAAAGCAATTGCAAATCCGCCTCCAAATGGCGGGAATCACGTGTGCTGCCATATAGATACTTGAGCCCATAACAATCGAGCCCAACCTCGGGTTCGAAATGAAGGCCCCCGTGGATTCGTAAGTTCACACCTCCTCCAAGGCCAAAATACTGCTGGGTTGATTGGTAATCATTGGTATAATACTGGCGAGCTAGGTTCTGAAACCACATTCCGCCGGAGAGGTAGGCGTTGATGGAGATTTTGGGCTCTTGCGCCCTCATTTGGGCAAACAATAAGAGCAGCAGAAGCAGAATAAGAAGTCGTTTCATGGCAAAGAATGTCAATCAAACAATGGTCACATTCGCAAGACAATAGCAAGGTCGGCGGTGGAAGCGCAGATGCCAAAGGTAATGGTGTGCAATCTTACGTCCCCATGGGCCGCTAGCGCGGAGTGCGAGTGTGAAGTTTGAGTGCGCGTTGGGGCCTTTTTTCACCCCGTATGCCCTTTTCGATCAGCTGGATGCTGTGACCCAACCGTTTTCACACCGCGATTTCCCGCACCCAATTCGCTAAAATCGCTGCGCCGCCGACCGTCAAGATCGACTCGGGATGAAACTGAACGCCCGCAATGGGCAGGCTGCGGTGTCGGATGCCCATCACCTCGCCAGCCTCGGTCCATGCGGTGACTTCCAATTCGGCTGGAACTGAAACCCCATCCAATACCAAGGAATGGTAGCGCATCGCTTCAAACGGGCTCGGCAAGCCTTCAAACAACCCTTCGCCGCGGTGAAACACCGGGCTCGTTTTACCATGGACGGGCACACGCCCATGCAGGAGCGGCATGCCGAAATGTTCGCCAATCAGTTGATGGCCGAGGCAAATGCCCAAAACAGGCACCACTTTGCTGACATTCGCGCCACCTTGATTCTGGGCACCGCCCATAGCAAGCCGCAAAACCTCCGGCGAAATCCCGCTGTCGGCAGGTCGCCCCGGACCCGGCGAAATCAAAATTCCCTTGGGATGTAGGTTCATCAGTTCGTTGGCGGTCAGTTCATCGTTTCGGAAAACGGCCACGACGTGATGGCTTTGCCGCAGAAGATCCACCAGATTCCAGGTAAAGGAATCGTAGTTGTCGATCACGACGATCATCTGCGCAGGGAGGAATGCTCGAGGGAGTCTTTGCCCGGGACTTTTTGGCTGCGATTCACCGAATCGACCTCGACAAAATAATGCTCCATGTCGTCGAGCACGTTGTGCGCCGCAGGAATCAGGCCGATGGTATAGCCTTGAACCACCTTGCTGTAGGTCGTGACAACGGGATAAGAGGCGGACCCGGCCACAGTTTCCTTCGTTAGTACCTGCGAATTCCCGACGATGCTGAAAAAGGCGCCGACGAGGAAGCCCCATTTCAAAATCCCGAAGCCGAGCCCGGCAAGGCGATTGGGCAGTTCCAATTGAGCGGTATTGAGCAGCTTGGTGGCTGCCCAGCCGGCCAGATAGACCGCCCCCATGCCGATGGCAAAGGCTGTAAAAAAGGCGATCGCCGGCACCCATTTTTCCGGGAGATGGAAATTGTCGCGGTAGTAATGCGCGAAGATGAACGCCAACCGCATACCCGCCCAAAAGCCGATGATCAAGCCCAGCAGGCCTGCGACCTCGATGAGCACGCCATTTTTGAAGCCTTTGTAGGCTCCGTAGGCAAGCACAATCAGTGCGAAGATGTCGAGAAAATTCACCTTGGGATCAAGGAAGGAGTTCCTTTACAAGCACGGAAATTTCCTTGCCGTCTGCGCGGCCTGCCAATTGCTTGTTGGCGGCGCCCATCACTTTGCCCATGTCCTTGGCAGATGTTGCACCAACTTCGGCGATGATCTTTTGGATTTCAGCGCGCAATTCATCGGGAGTCAAGGATTTTGGCAGGTATCGATCGAGGATGGCAAGTTCTTCTTCCTCGCCAACGATCAAATCCAAGCGGCCGGCGCTGCGGTATTGATCAATGCTGTCCTTGCGTTGTTTGCTCTGCTTGATCAAAATTTTCATGCCATCTTCATCGGAGACTGGGCCCGGGGCACGGCCTTCGGATGTTTCAAGCAGGAGAATGGCAGATTTGATCGCGCGCAAGGCACGAAGCGCAGCTTGGTCCTTGGCCTTCATGGCCGTGACGATGTCTGCGTTGATTTTTTCTTTGAAGTCCATGCGAATCAACTATTGTTGCTTCGCAAACTTAACCAAAATTTCGGGTCTTACTTCGTCTTTGAAGGATGCCGTCCGCAGGTATTTGTTGTTGTAAACATAGATGCTTGGCGAAACACTGTCCCCAAACCATTTATCTACCAAGTAGTCCTTGTCCTTGGTCACAATGAGAGTTCCAGGGAATCCGGGGAGGTACTTGCCCGGAAATTCCTTGATCGCCTCTACTTCTGCCCAAGAAATGAGCACCAATGTGATGCCCTTGAAAAGCGCTTTCTGATCATTGATCATGGTGGAAATCAATTGGCAATGATCACAATCCGGATCAAAGTAGAAGAAAATGGTAGGTTGATTGGCGACAAGGGACATGCGGGTGACCGGCTTGTTGTCCATGTCGTAAAACTTGAAATCGGGGATCAATGTGCCGATTCCTTCGTTGGTATTGCCCTTGGAGACGTGTTGTTCCGTGGTCTGGGCGAATGCGAAGCTCGTGCTAAGCAAAAGGGCGAATGCGAGGAGAAACTGTTTCATAGTATTCTGATGCAGATATCGTGTGGCAGGAGAAAAGCAAATACCGTGCCTGAAAACAAAGATAGTCAGAAAGCGGTGTTCAAATTCATTCGAAGGGGCAAAAGAATGCAACACAGACAAGGATGTGAAAAAATGGAAAATTGAAGGATATTTGCAAACATGGACAACAATGCAAAGCCAGGGATTGGCGCATACTTCCGCCTGTTGATGAGCACCTTCTTTGTCGCGGGTGCGGTGGGCATTTTCCTCGGATATGCCGACAATGACTTTATTCAGCCCAACAACCGCTGGATGTTTGCCTTGCCCATTTTTCTGTATGGACTTTTCAGGCTTTACCTCGCCATCAGGGTAATGCGTGGCAAAAACGATACTTTCAATTCCTGAACGAATGCCAATGATCGATTTTCGCACATTGAGGTTTGGTCAGACCCGGTTCGCGTTGCTGCTGCTTGCCGCTTTGTGCCTATCACATCCGTCGCATGCACAGGAGGTTGTGGCGCGTTTGGACCTCGACCGGCGTGATCCCGTGCCGCAGTTTGTGGAGTACGTCGCAGCCGATGGCGGACTTGTTACACTCGGTAATCAAAGCCGCAAATCCAGCCGCTATCTGTCTATCACCAAGTACGACGATCAATTCAACAAGTCGTGGACCAAGCAGGTGTTGCAGCAAAATGGCCACAGTGACATTGACCTCATGGCCGTTTTGGGCGAAGACGTCTACGTTTTTATCTCCGAATACTTCCCGCGCGACCGCACCGTCCGCACAAGCTACAGCCATTTTGACCTCGAAGGCAACGCCATTGAGACCCGCAAGGTGATTTCAGAGCTTCCCAACGAAAAGGAACTTCGGGTGGACCTGAAGTACACACGCTCGATCAACAAGAAAAAGCTGCTGTGTTACAAAAATCTCGATGAGGGCACCAAATCGGAAACGATTCTGTATTACCTCTTTGATGCCCAATCCAAGGAATTCGTGGAGGGCAAAATCGAAATTCCCTATCCCGACGACAAGTTTCAAATGCGCAAGATCATGGTCAGCAATGCGGGCAAGGTCTACGTACTCGGCAAATTCTTCAAGGTCAACAAGGTCAAGGACCCCGACGACTTCGGGTTCAAAATTTACCAATACGAAGCCGGCGAACCGGCAGCCAAGGAAGTCACCATCGACCTCGGCGAATTGTATCTCACCGACCTGACCATGAAGATCGACCGCGAAGAAAACATCTTCCTCGCCGGATTTTTCTCCCACCAAAGCACCGACGAGATCATCGGCACCTGCTTTTTCCGCATCAACAGTCAGTTGGAAGAAGAAGTCCGCAGTTCTCAGCGATTCTCCGACGAATTCTTGGTCAACTTCCTCCGCGACAAACAAATCGAGCGCGGCCGCGAATTGCAAAATTTTTACCTCGACAACATCATCCTTCGCTCTGATGGCGGCGTCTTGCTGATCGCAGAGAAATTTTACACGACCTTCAACTCTTATGTCGATGTCTATGGCTACTGGGTGGACCAAAAAATCTACCACTACGACGAGGTGATTGTCAATTCCGTCTCTGCGAATGGGGATTTGGAATGGAGCGCGGTCGTCCCCAAGCGGCAACAATCCGAAAGGCGCGACCAACTCAGCTACATCGATGTCGTGAGCGGCACCAATGTCTACCTGATCTACGGCTATCAACCCAGAAAAGAGCCGCGGACACTGTATGTCAACAGCGTCGACTTCGATGGCAAAGTCGCCGAGCGCGAAGCCTTGATCTCCAAAACGACCTTCGACGACAGCTTCTTCCCGAGGTATTCCGAGCAAATCAGCAATACCGAAGCGCTGATCGTCTATGAGCAGGAGCGCGACAAAATCTTCTCGATCGTCAAGGTCGCCTTTGATTGAGCCCGTCCCGAACTCGGGACAGGGCAATTGAACATTTGCCTCCGGCGAAAATTGCTGGAATGAAAATGACCAATAAAGGAGCCCTTGGCCAGCAATAAAAGCAAAACGCGGAAAGACCCAAGTCCTTTCCGCGTTCATCAAGAGCATCAGAGCACCGAAATGCCCGAATTTCCCATTTGTAATTTCTAATTTCTAACCTTCTCCGAAGCCATCTCCAAAGCGGCCTGATAGATGCCATTCCGCCCATAGCCACATTCATCAAACAATTGCTCCGGCGAACCATGCTCCACAAAATGATCCGGAATGCCGAGACGCTTCACCTGTGAGGTGTAACCATTGTCCACCATGAATTCGATCACGGCAGAGCCGAAGCCACCTTGCAAGCAGCCATCCTCAATGGTCAATACCCGGTCAAACCGTCCGAAAATATCGTGCAACATCTCCGCATCGATGGGCTTTACAAAGCGCATGTCAAAGTGGGCAGGGTGTAGCCCTTGTGCATTCAGCTTGGCGACAGCCTCCTTGACGTAGTTGCCCATCGGGCCAAAGCTCAAAATGGCAAGTCCTTCGCCGTCATTGATCATGCGACCTTTGCCGACCTCCATTTTCTCAAACGGCGTGCGCCATTCGAGCATCACGCCTTCGCCACGCGGGTAGCGGATGCTGAAAGGCATCAATTGCTCGTCGAGCTGTGCGGTGTACATCATGTTGCGCAGCTCTTGCTCGTTCATCGGCGAGGCCACGATCATGTTGGGGATGCAGCGGAAATACGCAATGTCAAAGGCGCCATGGTGGGTCGGTCCGTCAGCGCCCACAAGGCCGCCACGGTCCAAACAGAAAACCACCGGCAATTTCTGCAAGGCCACGTCATGAATCACCTGATCATACGCGCGCTGCATGAAGGTCGAATAGATATTGCAAAACGGACGCAAGCCCTGTGTGGCCAAGCCCGCCGAGAATGTCACCGCATGTTGCTCGGCGATGCCGACGTCAAAGGCGCGGTCGGGCATTTGCTCCAGCATGAACTTGAGGCTGCAACCCGAAGGCATCGCAGGCGTGATGCCCATGACCTTGGGATTGAGCTTGGCAAGCTCGACCATGGTATGGCCAAACACATCTTGGTATTTCGGAGGCTGCGGCGTTTGAACTTTGGGTACCAAATGAGCACCTGTCATGCGGTCAAACGGGAAAGAAGGCGCATGCCATTTGGTTTGATCCAATTCGGCGAGCTCGAATCCTTTTCCTTTGACGGTGACGCAGTGCAGGATTTTTGGACCTGGAATCTTCTTCAGGTCGTCCATGATGCGCACGAGGTGGTTCACGTCGTGGCCATCGATCGGACCGAAATAACGGAAGTTGAATGACTCAAACAATTCGCCTTTGCGGCCGAATTGCGCGGTGAACAGGTCTTCGATTTTGGAGGCGACTTTTTGGGCACTTGGGCCGAAGTTGCTCATTTTGCCGAGCAGCTTCCAGACTTCGTCGCGGATTTTGTTGTAGGTGCGGCTTGTGGTGACGTCGGTGAGGTATTCCTTGAGTGCGCCGACATTTTGGTCGATGCTCATGCAGTTGTCGTTCAAGACAACGAGGACGTTGGCATTTTCCCAACCAGCATGGTTGAGGGCTTCGAAGGCCATACCGCCGGTCATCGCACCATCGCCGATCACGGCGATCACGTTGCGGTCGGTTTCGCCGTTGTAGCGGCTGCCGATGGCCATGCCCACGCCCGCAGAAATCGACGTCGAACTGTGCCCGACTCCGAAGGTGTCATATTCGGATTCCGAGCGTTTCGGAAAACCCGAGATGCCCTTGTATTTGCGGTTGCTGTGAAATTCGTCGCGGCGGCCGGTGATGATCTTGTGTCCGTAGGCTTGGTGACCTACGTCCCAAATCAGCTGATCATAAGGCGTATTGAAAACATAGTGAATGGCCGTGGTCAGTTCGACAACCCCAAGGCTTGCACCGAAATGGCCGCCGTATTGGGAGCCATGCTCGATCAAGTAATCCCGCAGTTCGTGGCAGAACTGGTACAAGTCTTCGGGTTTCAATTTCCGAAGGTCTTCGGGGTATTGAACTTGAGCGAGGAGTTTTCCTTCTTGGATCATCTTTACTGTGTCCGCTGTTGAAGCATCGGGTCTAAAAAGCTAAACAAGCCTTGGTGGAAATTGTTTTCAGCAAACGAAAATCCATCAGCCTGAAGCAAGTCGGCCAAAATACGAAATTCGTTACGTTTTTGAAAATGTGCATCGGTGCAGAATGTCGGCATGTCCCGGCTCCTGCAACAAACGTTGAATCGAGCGGGAAGGTTACGCTGTTTTGAGGCGATCCTCCTGACTTCCTGTCGAAATCGCCAACAACAACAAAAATGTGATCGCGCCATTCACCGGCAAAGTCGCGAAACCCAGCCATCCGCTTGTGAACCAGAAGTTGATCATGTAGCAGATGAGCGGCGCGATGATGCAAACCAGTGGTACCAGTTTGTCCCGCACTCCCAGCCGCGTAAACAATCCAAAGGCAAACAAGCCCAAAAGCGGCCCATAGGTATAGGTTGCCACCTGAAAAACGGCATCGATCACCGCGACATTGTTCAGAACCTTTGCCAAAAGGATCACGGCGAATGTTACGATGGACATACCGACGTGTACCCAAAGCCGGGTTTTGTTTTTGACCTTCTGATCGGTCTTTTTTTCGAAGTCCAAAAAGTCAATGCAAAAGGAGGTCGTCAAAGCAGTCAAGGCCGAATCCGCGCTCGCGTAAGCTGCTGCAAACAAACCCAAGATGAAAACCACACCAATTCCGACCGGCAAATAATTGAAGGTCAGGAACGGAAACAGTCGGTCGGTCTTTCCGCCTTCCATCAAACCCGTAACCGGATCGAGGTATTGCAACGGAGCGGCTTTGTCTGCGAAATTTTCGACGACATAGCCCTTCGAAGTTCCGTACATATAAAGGAGTACCCCGAGGGCAAGAAAAAGCAGATTCACAAAGACCAACACAAAGCTGAAGCTGAGCATATTCTTTTGTGCGTCCTTCAAAGTTTTGCAGGTCAGGTTCTTTTGCATCATGTCCTGATCCAAACCCGTCATCGTCATGGAAATGAACATGCCCCCGAGCAATTGCTTGAGCCAATGCCGCGGGTGCGCGAGATCTGTCACCACGACATTCGAATATTTGCTACCCGCAACGGCGTCCCAAATCGCACCAGGACCATCCAAATGCAATTCTTGGGCAATGAACCAAACCGCCAATCCGGCAGCAGAGAGCAAAAAGGTAGTTTGCAGCAAGTCCGTCCAGATCACGGTTTTCATGCCGCCCTTGAATGTAAATACCCAGATCATTAAAATCGCCAAGGCGACCGACACCGAAAAGGGCACGCCCAAATCGGCCAAGATGAATTCATGCAGAACCATCACCACCAGAAACAACCGGATCGCCGAACCCAAAATGCGCGACAGCAAGAAGTAGAAGGCCCCGGTTTTGTAGCTCCAAAATCCGAAGCGTTGTTCCAAATATTTGTATATCGAAGTGAGGTTCAGCCGATAGTACAAGGGCATGAGCAAGAAGGCGATCACCAAATAACCCAGCAAATAACCCAGCACCATGATCATGTAGGCAAAGCCTTGTGTGCCGACCCAGCCCGGAACAGAGATGAAGGTCACCCCGGAGATCGACGCGCCGATCATGCCGAAGGCAACGACCATCCACGGAACGGACTTGTTGGCGCGGAAAAACGAATCTTCGTCTGCCTTTCGACCGGTGAGATAGGAGAAAATGAACAGGATCGTGAAATAAATCCCGATCAGGCTGAGGCTAAGCGTCGAATTCATGCAGTGCTTTCAGTGGAAGGGCAAGGTAGGGAGAATTTTGCGTTGCAGAACTTTCAAGAAATCCTCAATCTCGTCGAAGGTGACTAGAAAAGGCTGCAAATCAATTCCGACGAGGCTTAAATCAACCCCGTTTTTGCCCATCCGCCTGGGGGAAGGTGAATGCTGCCGCCACAGACATCCAACTTGGCGCCGGTTACCGAGGCCAGGATATTGGGTTGGCCGAGCAAGGTTTGTAGGCCCAAAAAGGCAAAGATGATGGCCTCCTTGAAGTCCACCACCGCGTCAGGCAATTGCTCGATTTTGATGCCGAGACCGGCCAAAGACTTTTGCAATTCCTCCATCAGGTAGGCATTGTGTGCACCCCCGCCCGTGACAACAAGGGGCATGCTGCGCACCTGCAGGTCGCGCATAGCCACGGTGATGCGACTCACAACGTGGAGCACAAAGGTTTTCATGCGGTCCGCGACCGGCGATTCGCTTTGGGAAATCAGCGGAAGAATGTGCGCAGTAAACCACTCCGTGCCCAGACTTTTGGGACCGGTTTGTTGGTACCAAGGCAGGTTTTCCAAGGCATCGTACAAGGCGTAGTCCATTTGCCCGCTGCGTGCTGCTGCCCCGTCTTGGTCAAACGCTTGCGACGTTTCCAAGGCATTGGCGAGCCAATTGAGGGCCATGTTGCAGGGCACCACGTCAAAGGCTTTGCCGCTGTAGCTCAGGTTGGCGATGCCGCCCAAGTTCAGGAAGAGCTTGTATTTCGGGAAGAGGTGTCGCTCACCGAAGGGGACAAGCGGGGCGCCTTGGCCACCGAGTGCAACATCTTTGTTGCGGAAATTGGCCACCAAGGGACAGGGCAAGTAGGAGGCGATCGTTTCGCCGTCCCCGATTTGGGCGGTGAAGTTCTTTTCCGGCTGATGGAAAATCGTTTGCCCGTGGCTTGCGACAAACTGCGGTTTCAGTTCGTTGCGGTCGATGAACTCGCGCAACGTGCGCCCGAGCAGGTGCCCGTAATACACGTGGGTGCGGGCGAATGCGAGCGCATCTTGCGTGTCGAGGCAGCGCAAGCGCGCGTACCATTGCTCGTCATAGCCGATGGTTTCGGCGGCTAGCAATTCAAACTTCCAAGCACCTTCATTCTCTGAAAACTCGCAATAGGCCAAGTCAATGCCATCGAGGGATGTACCAGACATGAGCCCGATGCCGGTGTAGCGTTTCATTTTTCGGGAGCCGGAACGAAGGCGTCATATTGATAAACCACTTCCTTTTTGGAGCCTTTCTCCAGGGAAAACTTCCAAATCAGGGATTTGACGCCGGGTTCTTCGGGCTTTTCTTCGACTTTGGCTTTGTCGCTTGCGACCACTTCGCCCCGGATGTCGCGCTGCACCTGAATCTGCGCAAACTTTTGTCCAGCATTAAAAAGCAGAAGTTTGGCTTGGATGCTCACGCGGTTATAGCTCAATTCGCCGATTTGCTCGACTTTGTTGCTTTTTTTCACGATGGTTTCCAGCACGTTCACATGCACCATTTTCTCTTCGCCCAACAGCAATTCCAGTTGGCCGTTGGAGGGATTGGGAGTCAGTGGAATCTGCGCGATTTGGCGGTTGTTTTCGTCGAGCACATGGTAACTCTCGCATTGCAGGCCGGGGAGGGACGTGACATTAAACCGAATGATATTCTGAACCGGAAAGCGGTGCAAGCCACCATCGGTCACCTGCGCATTCCATGGAATCGTGCATTGGTAAGCGGCAGTGTACTGCAATTCGGTTTCCTTGAGCGACATCGACTGCCGTTCGCCCTTTTTGATGCTGAGTTTACCCGCCGGCAAGACCTCCCCATTGAGATGACCTTCGGTCAAAATTTCGGAGGCACACAATTCGGCTTCAATATCATTCAGGTCTGCGAGGTCGTTTTGAATGACGGCTGTTTGTTGCAAGAGCACTTTTTCCGTTCCGATGATACGGATGCGGCCGACCGGAACCCAACTGATGCCTTTGTGAATGCTGAACATTTCCATCGGAACGTAAGGCAGGTCTTTGTCGATGCCCAGCTCCATGACCATGAAAGGCACCTTTTTAGGGCTTTGGAAATTGGCTTGGCCCAGGATGATGACTTGTTTGATCTCTGCGAATGGAATGAAGTACTGACTTTCATCCCCGCCTTTGAGCAGCAGCATGCCGCTTTCGGTATTGACGACCTTGGCTTCGCCGGTGACTTCGTCGACTTCCATCCCGGCATCGTAGACAATCGTGATGCGCTTGCCCATGTTGGCTTGCAAGACTTCTCCCCAGTTGCCAACGGAGAGCTTGCTCGGGATGCTGTCTTCGCGCAGTTTGAAATAGACAAGTTTGGTTTCCGAAGTGCCTGCAACCAAGTCGATCGTTTCCGGAACGAGACTCAAGCTCATCGGGATGTCGGCCTTTTGGTCTTTGAAATTCACAATGCCTTTGGAGGCAATCTGTGCAGCATCCTCAAACAACGTGATTTTGAAGGGGCTAAATGTGGTTCCTTGGGCCTGCAGGGCATTTGCCCCGAAAACCAGCAGCATGGCCGCAAAGCAGCTAAGTCGGGTAAGCATCAGTCGCATCAATTGTTTTATCATTGGCCCACCAAATACTGGGCTGACCTGAGGACAAAGATAATCAAATTCAGAAGTGTTGATCGCCGAACTCCCCCGAGAAAGCAACACAAAGAAGCAGGGTAGGCAGCGGGAGCTTTTTCCGCCTTCGAATGTACAATCAACCCTGCGTCATCTTTTGTTCAGAGGGAGCAGGATTTTCTGACTTTTTAAAAAACCGGTCCTTGAGCTTCAAGAGTGGCTTTTCAATGTAGCGAAAGGAAAATATTGCCAAGATGAGGGAAAGCAGGCTGTACAATGGAAACTGAATGATCTCCCGGTGGTAATACAACGCGGACAATCGTCCCCATTCCTCAAATGGAATCTTGGACCAGATCGGCTCAAAGATGTATTTGGAAAAATAGAGACTGATGGGAAGGTGATAGAGATAAAGGCCGTATGAAATCGTACCAATGTAAACTACGCGCGGATTGGCCAAGAACTTACTGAGGAATTGAAGGCGAAAGTCATATTTGGATGCCTTCAGGATCAAATACAGGGAAATGAATGCCAGGCCGAGCGGCTTGATGGTGAGATCGGTCACCAGAAATAGGCAAAGTAGTGCGATCATGGCGAGCTCAATGCCCAAGTTCTTAAAGAACCGGTCCGGCATCGTAAAATGCCGCACATAAATCGCTCCCAAGGAGCCAATACCCAATGCAGGAATGCGGGACAGCAACCCCCCGTGATTGTAGGGACTGAGCGCGGGAAAGATCCCAAAAGCAAGTTGACAGAAGCCCAGGACCACGATGCCGATCATCACTGCCATCAAAACACGCGGCAGGCGGCGAAGCAAAAGGACAATCACAGGCCAGAATAAGTAAAACTGCTCCTCTACACAGAGAGACCACGTATGGTCCAATGATGAATGGGTGATGTGGTAATATTCGCTGGCATAGTTAAAGGTATAGGTGAGTGCAAAAAGGAGGAACTCATGGACGACAGGGTCGTGAAGGAGCCACAAAATAGCCAGCATCAGATAATAGATGGGAAAAATGCGCAAGGTCCGTCGGCCCATGAAATTCAGGTAGGCCTTGCCAAACGGAGTGTTTCCGGAGTCGAGCAAAATCGATGTGATGAGATAACCACTGATCACAAAAAACAATTCTACTCCGTAATAACCCGCGGAAATTCGATGGAAAAAGAAAGAAGCAAAATGGTCGCAAAAGACCAAGGTGATTGCTACAAAACGTAGGCCATCGATCCGTGCGCTGTATTTCATTGGCAAGCGATGAGGAGTGGGTGCAATCCGCCTCTGTAATTCGGGTTAATGATATCAAAATCTATCAGCCAAGCCAAGCTAGCCTAAAACCGAGAGATTGCCATGGTGACGAAGGAAGTTTTTCTCCTAAATACCCAGGAAAGCCTAGAATGGCGGACGCAAACCCCAAAACGCGATGAAAGTAAATTGGGCGGGCGCTCCATAAAGAAACGTCCCGCCCAACTCCCCAAGAGGGTCAAATTATTTCACATCGCCCATGAGCTTCTTGATCAAAGGAGAGAAGCCAATCAGAAGCAGTGCAGCGACAATTGCAATGATGCCGATGATCTTATACCCCTCGGTGTATTGATCGAGCTTATCAAGGTTGGTGAGGACTTTGGTTTTGTCTTCACTCGTTGCAAGTGCAGCTCCAATCAGACCTGCGCCGTACTGTCCAAAGGCACTTGCCAAAAACCAAGTACCCATCATCACCCCGACAAGGCGGTGAGGAGACAGTTTAGTCATGATGGACAACCCGATCGGAGAAAGGCAAAGCTCACCGATGGTGACCGCCAGGTAGGCCAAGGCAAAGAAGGCCATTGGGGTATGTCCACTGTCATCGGCAAAAAACTTGCTGAAGTAGAAGACCAAAAAGCCGATTCCCAAGAAGAGGAAACCAAGGCCAAACTTTACGACCGTATTCGGCTCCTTGTTGCGCTTGTTCAGTGACAACCAGAGCAAGCCGACCAACGGGCTGAAGATGATCACAAAAAGGGCGTTGATACTGTTGTTGACCGAGGTCATGTTGAAGCCATGGCTCTCCACGTTGCCATTAGCAAAGAAGTTGAGCGAGCCACCGCCTTGCTCAAAGAAGGACCAGAATGCTACGGAAAAGAAGATCAGGATCATTGCCGCAATCAACTTGCGTGCTTCCGACTTCGGTGAACGCGAAATGGCAAACCCGAGATAGCCAACGGTACCCAGTGCGGCAAGCATCATGATGACGTCGCTGAATTCCAGGGTTTTGGGTGATCCGTCAACATTCAGGCCCGCGATGAATGAAATGTTGATTGTGACAGGGTAGTAGATCAGCAAGAAAAACAGCGGAATCATGAGCAGGGTAAGCCCCTGAATCAGATAACCGTAAGGAATGCCGGCTGTCTTTTGCTCCAACCGCATGGGGTTGGGAGGGGTGCCGATCGGTCCAAGTGATTTCTGGGTGAAGATGAAAAGGCCCAAACCCATCAGCATGAAAACGCCTGCCAAGCCAAAGCCCAAGGACCATGAATAGGACGTGCCGATCCACGCGATCGTAAGCCCGCTCAAGAACGCACCAATGTTGATTCCTGAATAAAACAGCGAAAATCCAGCGTCTCTTCGTGGATCGCCTGATCGGTACAGGGCCCCGACCATCGTGGATATATTGGGTTTAAAAAACCCGTTTCCGACGATCAGGATACTCACCCCGGCGTAGAAGCTGAAGGCCCCCGGAATCGCCATGATAAATGTACCGATGGCCATCAGGGTGCCTCCCCAGAAGATGGAGCGTCGGAAGCCAAACAACTTGTCAGCAAAAAGGCCGCCGATAAACGCCATGGCATAGATAAAGGCGTTGATCATGCCATACCGCTTATTGGAGATGGCCTCGGCAGCATCTCGATCGGTCTGCAAGGAGGTTTCGATGTACCACTTCGGGTGGTTGATGTCGAGCACTTCCCCGTTTTCCGCCTTGAAATCAGCAATCTTCTTCTGGATTACATCAGCAGGTGCCGGATTGTAAACCGTGGAAAGAATCAAGTGGGAAATATAAAGGCCAAGCAAGGCGCGCATTCCGTAGAATGTGAAACGCTCCCACATCTCAACCAAAAACAGGTACCACAGCTGTTTGGGATACTTGCCTTTAAAATTCTGAATTTCCTCGACCGTCGTAGGACTGTACATATTTCAATCAGATAGGTAATGGGTATAAAAAGGATGGAGCTAGAGTTTCACCCTAGCTCCACCGCAAATTGTCATCAATGAATATTCTTCTCCTTCATGACCCGGTTCAAGAACCCGAGCATCAAGAAAAGCAGCAAGGCAGCCAACAACACGAGACCGCAGTTCATCAGGAAGAAATTGCCTTTGTCTTCAAAACCCTCCCAGAGGCTGGAGAGCGTTCCTGCCAACTTATTGCCCACTGCAGTACTGAGGAAGAAGCCACCCATCATGAGGGCTGTGATACGTGGAGGACTGAGCTTGCTCACGAGTGACAGGCCCATAGGAGAGAGGCAAAGTTCGCCGACGGTGATGACCGCGTAGGCGCCGACCAACCACATGCTGCTGGCTTTGTCGCCGTGCATGTCCGTGGCCTTGACCGCAAAGTACATGACCAACGTGCTGAGTGCAGTAATCACCAAACCGATGAAAATTTTGGTGGGTGTACTTGGTTCCCTATTTCTCCTACGCAGGAATCCGAAGAATCCAACGACAAGCGGCGTCAAGAGAACCACCCAGAACGGGTTGATCGATTGAAATAGCTCCGTGCTCACCAACAAAAGATCAGAATTTTTTGCCGGTCTTTTGGCTTCAGGCAGGTTTTCGAAATACTTTCGAGACTTCTCTCGCACATTCAGCTCCGAGCCTACCGCCTTGACCTGATCCTTGTAGGCCTGCTTTGCGATTGGATCGGTGGAAGTATCAACAAGTTTCTGAAATGAATCTTGACGTGCAGAAAGGCTTGAAGTCAGTCCGCCGAACCTCGCATCATCCCATTTGTCATAGATCGACTCATGGTAATTGGTGGTTTGTGCCAAGCCCAAGGTATTCATTGGCTTGGAAAGCCAAGTGGGCATCGCACGGTCAGAATGGTCTTCAGCCCAAGTTGTGAGCGCATCACCGTTTTGGTGGAAAACAGCCCAGAAAATAACGATACATGCATACACAGACAAAAGTGCACCGATGGGGCGCTTGTCTTCCGCATTCGCAGTGAAGAGCATGTAAAGGAAAAATCCGATGACTGGAACGCAACCAAAAAGGAAGGCATCAGTAGTGTCAGAGACGATCAAATAGCCAGTCGGATTTTCTGGAGTGGTTACCCCTTTGAAAAAGTAACCGATCACACCAAAGGCAAACATCGGCAGCAACACGGTCGCAAAGATTTTCCAAAGTGCCATGTCGCCAGGCTTCGTGGGCTTGATGACGTCGGCTTCCTTGACATGCTTGGTTCCGACGATGAAGATCACCAGGCCGATCAACATACCGATACCTGCGGCTGCAAAAGCATGGCCCCATCCATAGTTGATACGCATGTAGGCAGCAACAAAATTGCAAATGAACGCACCGACGTTGATGCCCATGTAGAAAATGTTGAAGCCAGCATCTTTGTTGGCACGGTAGAGATCGTTGTTGTAAAGGTTGCCAACCAGTGTGGAGATGTTGGGCTTGAAGAAGCCATTGCCCACAATGATCAGCAGCAACGAAATGTAGAAAATCGTTTCGTTGTGAAAGGAGAGACCAAAATAACCCGCAGACATCAGCAGGCCACCAATAATGATGGATAAGCGATATCCCAATAGGCGGTCAGCCAAAAGTCCACCGATAAACGGCGTCAGGTAAACCAAGCCGATATATGTGCCATAGATGTCGGATTTTGCAGCCGCGCTGAAGCCCATCCCGCCATTCTCCCAACTATCCCGCATGAAGAGTGCAAAAATGCCGAGCATCAGGTAGTAGCCAAACCGCTCCCACATCTCTGTGAGAAACAAAATCCAAAGACCTTTGGGATGTTTGGGTCCGACGCTTGCGCCAGCCGCAGCGCCTTTACTCATGTTTACAGCCATGTGATACTATTGTTGCAGTATGTGAATTTTGAATTACAACATCCCAAAATAAGCAAGCCCACGGGCATTCCCAAAATTATTCCCGTCAAAAAGCAATGGACTTTCATTGTCTCGAGGCGGCCGAGGGTTGGCAAAATGGAGCAATTCACTGGACAAAGCCCTCCACGCGCGCATCAAGCGGTTCATATTCATGGTGAAACGATTCCAAAAAGGCTTTTGTCGTGACGCAGCACGGGCGTTATTTTTTCCTAATTTGGCAGCCTCAATGGTAATCGGTAGCAGCGAAGCGCGCACATGAATTTTCTCGCCCATTATTTTCTCGACAAGGATCACCCAAGTGCGCACTTCATCTTGGGGGCTGCAACACCTGACTTGCTGTCCATTTACAATTCCGGGTTGCGGATCAAGGCAGGGCAGGTCGACCACCTGAATGCAGATGCCCAAGCCCATGCAGAGCCGCATTTTCTCGAAGGGCTCGCTAGGCATTTTCATGCCGACCGCGTTTTTCACTCTTCGCCGCTGTTTAGCGCGGAGACACATGAATTTTCAAAACTCCTTGGAGAACGATTTGCCGATCAGGATGTGCCCCGCAAATATTTCATCGCCCACATCCTCCTGGAACTGTTGATGGACAAAGTGCTGATCTTGCACGATGCCGATCTGCTGCCGAGTTACTATCGCCATTTCGAATCCTTGGCGCCGTTTGAGGATGTGCGCAGGGCGACTGAAGCCGTTGCTGCGCACCCCTTGCCCAACTACGAAGCGTTTTTACAGAAATTCGTGGAGAACAAATACCTCTACCACTATACCGAAAACGACCATTTGATTTACATCCTGCGACGCCTGCTCAGGCGCGTAGGCATTGAACACAGCGGGTTTTTGGATGATCCGAGGTTTTCCGAATTGATGGATGTCTTCGAAGCGCGGATCGAAACCTACTACCCGCAATTCTTCGACGAAATCCGTACCACCAATTCCAAATCCACCCCGGGAATGTAATAGCGTCGTTGGCGCTACCCAGAACAAGGTGTGGGCGCCAATGACGCTGAAACCCTCAATCCAATAGCTTGGCAGGCGTCATTGTCACTACCCAGTACACGGTGTGAGCGCCAAAGACCCTAAAAATCGAAGGGATGGGTATTGTCTCCCATTCGTTCTTCCACCTCGCGGAGTTCCAAATCGAGATCTACCAAACCGCGCAAAGCGTCGATGCGACCATGTAGTTTCTTGAGAAAGCCGAGATGTGCTTCGCTGTTGGGTTCGAAAGGCCGATGGGCCAAGTCGCGGTAGACACCGTCCAATTCGGCATTGACCGCGCGGGCCTTGTCACTGAGCCAAGATGTGGCAAACTTTTCCCAGACGTAGTCTTCGGCCATCTCGTTGGGATGCGAGAGGTCGCGCCCGTAAAAGCGGTAGTCGCGGAGGTCGTCCATCAACAATTCGAAGGCAGGGAAATAACTCACCCGCTCAAAGTCGGCGCAAAGTTCGTCGCAGAGTGCCCGCAAAACCGCCTTGCTGCCGCCATTTTCGACCAATCCTGAACGTAGATGCCGCACCGGACTCACGGTGAGCAGCACTTGCACTTTGGGATTCGCTGCAAAAAGTTGATTCAGAAACCCTTCGAATGCCAGCCGGAGTTCTCCGACACGGCTCAAGCGACTTGTAAAACGCTGCTGCGGCAGCTTGTGGCAATTGGCAACAATCCGGCCCGATTCCACATCTTCAAAACCGATGGCCGAACCCAACGTGAGGATCAGCACATCCGCCTTGCGCAAAGCCATGCCTGTGACTTGCAAGGCTGCATGGATCTGATCCTGCAAAAAACGTTTGTCTTGGTGGCTCAACTGCGAATGAAAAGCGAGGCTGCGCCATTTTCCCTCGTGTTGGAAGAGCTCTGAGGAATAGGCATCCTTGCCCGACAAGGCAACCTCCAACGGCGCAATCAGCGGGAGGGGATGGAAAATGATGCCGAATGGATTTTGCAGCAACCGGAATTTGTAATGCCGCAAGCGGTCACCCATGCGTTCTGCAAAGCAGGAGCCGACCGAGACAATGGAGGAACCATGATGCAGCGGCTCAGCCGCCGCCTTTGGGAATATTTCCGTGCGGAACTCCATGCCGGAATGGATTATTTCGCGGCTTTGGCCTTGGCATTTGCGCGACGGCTGCTGAAATAGCCGATCACCATGGGCAACACCGAAATCAGGATGATCGCGATCACGACGGATTCGAAGTGCTCCTTCACCCATGGATTGGTCCCCAAGGCAAAACCCGCCAACGACATCGAAGAGATCCAAAGAAATCCGCCGAGCACGTCAAAAGGGAGAAACTTGCGTTTGTAGTCCATCTTGGCCACACCCGCCACAAACGGCGTGAAGGTGCGCACGATGGGTACAAACCGCGCCATGATGATGGCTTTCGTGCCGTATTTGTCAAAGAAAGCTTGCGTTTTGTCGATGTAGGCCGGCTTGACGACCTGCCATTTTCCCAGCCTCAGCTTAACCGCCCGTCCACCGAAAAACCGGCCGATGGCATAGTTGCTGTTATCGCCCAAAACCGCCGCAATGAACAGCAGTAAAATCAAAACCCAGATGTTCATCGGCGCATCGGGTTGTCCAGCTGTGCGGGCACATATCGCACCGGCTGCAAACAGGAGCGAATCTCCCGGCAGAAACGGCATGACGACAAGTCCCGTCTCCACAAAAATGACCAAGAAAAGGATGGCGTAGATCCATATATTATAGGTGTTCACCAGACAATCAAGGTTGTCGTTAATGTGCAAGATGAAGTCAATAGGATTTTTGACGCACTCCATAAAAAAAGTCATTAGATAAGACGGCGGCAAAGATAGGAATTGGAAGCCGTTTGCCAAGCCGGCCAAAGGCAGCAGGCAAACCGGTTTGTCAAACGCTCGCAAGGCTGTTTGTCAACCCACCCAAAACGCAGAGTAAGGGTTGACAAACGGCGCGTTCAGAGGAATCCGCGCCATTTTTCTCGACATGTAAGAAACCACGCGACTCACATGTGAAACAAGTTTTTCATAAGCAAACACATCAATCCCCCACATAATTATGAATGTGAATAAGTCGGCAAGACGGATGTGGATAAGCAAGGGGATGTTTGCATCAGAATACGGAATCATCATGGGAGCTGTCGCCCTTCAAGATACATATCGCATCGAATTGCCCATTTTTGAGGGGCCTTTTGACCTGTTGCTGTTTTTCATCGAGCGCGACGAATTGGATGTCCATGACATTCCGATCAGCCGCATCACCCGTGATTTCCTCGACTACATGCATCAGATGGACGTCCTGAACATGGATGTCGCCTCCGAATTCATCTTGGTGGCTGGAACCCTGATGCGCATCAAGTCGCGCATGTTGCTGCCACGCCCCGTCATCAACGAGCAAGGTGAGGTCGAGGACCCCCGTCGTGAATTGGTGGACCGTCTCCTCGAATACAAACGCTACAAAAGCGTGCAGGATGCGCTCCACAAAATGGAGGAAGACGGCGCAATGATGTACAAGCGGGAATTTGCCAAGAAAGAAGAGAAACTGTTCATCGATGCCGACAGCGCTGAAGAAGAGCTGAACCATATCGACCTCTACACGATCATGCGTGCGTACAAGCGCGTGGTTGCACGCCACGAGGAGCGTTTGGCGCGCCCGACCCACGTGATCCGCGCCTACCCCTACACCGTCGAGCAAGTCAAAGGGCGCATCCTCTCGATGATCGCCGAAAAGGAGAAGATCGATTTCGTGAGCTTCATCCTGGAACAACCGGATAAAATCTATTGCGTCTTCACATTCCTGAGCATCCTTGAAATGGCCCAAATCGGGCAGATTTCTTTGGTGGTCGGCCAAGGCTACAACAATTTCTGGATTTGCCGTCCGGAAACGCAGCAGGCTGCTTGAATCGCCGCAGGCGACGATCTTCCTCACGCACTCTCCAACTCACACTGAAGCACAGGCTTTCATTGATTCCATGATGCCGACAAATGCCGGGCAAGGCTTTCGCTAGGGTATGGATGGCATCGCTGCACTCAAACAAGCGATTCCGTTGAGATTGGACGGATATATTTGGCGGAATCAACATTATTTTTGATTGGATTCCGCAGATATATTGAATTGATCATGCAAGAATTTGTAGGTAGGGCACACGCAAGCAAATTTCGCTTACGATGATCACCGCCTTTGGCTTGCATCAAAACGAGCATAGCCTCGGGTTGGTGCAGCAATCCATTTCGATGGAGGCGCTTTTTGTTTCGGAATCCTGAGGGAGTAGCCTAAGTTTGCAGCATGACCAAAGCATATTCATTCGAAAAGATCAGTGCCATCTGCGGAATCGTGGGTTGCCTCTGCATGCTGGCTTGCGTCTGGATCACGATGGTGCCTTATGTCGGGATGTACAATGAGGCGTATTCGACGGCGAATCACTTCATTTCAGAGCTGGGTGACCGGCGGTATTCCGAATTACAGGTGGTTTTCAATTTCGGTTTGATGGGTAGCAGCAGCCTGCTTGTGGTCTTCGGGCTGGGCTTTGCGCAGTTTTTCTCGGGTTGGAAAAGAATCGTCAACAGCCTGCTCGGCTTGGTGACGGGCGTATCGTGCTTTTTGGTGGGATTTTTTCCTGAAGATCAATTGCGCCCACACCTCTTGGTGGCGATGATCTTCTTCCACAGTGCCTTGGTGCTCGTTTTTCTCAATACGGCATTCACCTTGTTTGCCAAGCAACCTGTTCTTCCGAAGTGGACCGCAGCACTTGGCTTCCTGACTGCGCTCGCCTTTGCCGCATTTGTGATTTCGCCAAGTGACCTTTTGCGCACCTGGATTGCAAGCCCCAAAACATTCATTCGGCCGCAAGTTTGGATCCAACCGATTTTGGAATGGGCCTGCTTTTATTCGATTTTGCTTTGGATTTTGACCGTGGCGGTGTTGATCTTGCTCGGAAAAATCAAGGGATCCAAGGTTTGAATTTCCCTTTTCGCATCGCTGGAAAGGCAAAATCTGCCAATTGGTGTTGCAATCCGCAGACAGCTGTACCCGTAGCACTGCCACGCGCGGACTGTATTTTTATCACATTGTATGTCAGTCGATTGGATGTGATAAAAAAACCCACTAAATTGTTATTGCTTGAAAAACATATTGGATTTCCATGGCTCGAAATGCGTTGGTTTGGTTGCTTGGCGTGCTGTCGGTTCCGCTGATGGCCATGGTTGTGCACGCCCAAACGCCGGGGCTCGATTGGGCCAACACCATCTCTAGCACGACCGGGGTTTCCGAAGTGAATGAAGTGGTGATCGACCCTGCGGGGTTTGTCTATGCGGTCGGCGGATTTGTGGGAACAGTGGACTTTGACCCCGGTGCGGGCGTTGCCTTGTCAAACTCCCCGAATGGAATCTGGCATGGTTTCATTCAGAAACTGGATACCAACGGCAATTTCATTTGGGCAAGGGTTTTTCCAGGAAATGATTTGACTTGGATTGAGTCGGTCGCTTTGGATGCAGCAGGAAATGTGCTTCTGGCCGGTGCGTTTTCGGGAACCACCGATTTTGATCCCGGCGTGGGTGTTGCAAGCCTCAGCAGTGTTGGTTTTCAAGACATGTGCTGGGTGAAGCTCAATTCGGCGGGAATCTACCAATGGTCCAAACGTGTCGGTGCTGCAGGTCTGTTCTGCACACCGTATATGATCAAAACGGATGCGGCCGGTGGGCTCATCACGGTCGGCAACTTTGACGGACCCATGGATTTTAATCCTGGAGGAGGGACAAACAACTTGTCTCCTAATGGCTTGGAGGATGTTTTTGTCCAGAAGCTGGATGCCGCCGGAAATTTTGTGTTTGCAAAAAAGTTCGGAGGCGGGGATTACGAGTCGCCTGAGTCGGTGAACATCGACGCCGCAGGGAATTTGTACACGTCGGGTTCGTTTTTCAGCAGCACCGTCGATTTTGATCCCGGCGGACCAACTGTGAACGTGAATCTGCTCGGAATGGAGGACTTTTTCATTCAGAAAATGAATTCGGCCGGCAATTTTACATCTGTGGCACGCGTGGGTGGAGCCGGTGCAAGTGTATGGGGTCAATCGGCCTTGGATGCAGCAGGAAACGTCTATTCGGGTGGATCTTTTGAGGGAACGGTGGATTTTGACCCGGGTGCGGGGACAACGAATTTTTCTACAGGCGGGCAGACACATGGGTTTATTCAAAAATTGAATTCCTCCTTGGCGCTTCAGTGGGTGCGGAGAATCACCTGCAACAATATCATCTACAACCGGTCAGTGACAACAGATGCATCTGGCAATGTTTATGTGGCTGGCGACTTCATGGGTACAGCGGATTTTGATCCGGGAGCCGGGGTTGTTTCGCGCAGCAGCCCCAACCAAGTCACATATTTCTTGAAACTTGATCCGTCGGGCAACTTTGTCTGGGTGGCGATTCTGGAAAGTGCCCAATACAATTTCTTGGATGGATTGGCGGTTGATCCCAACACCAACGTGTACGGTGGTGGGTACCACTATGGCACGACCGATTTCGAGCCGCGGGCCACAACATTTTTCATGACTTCCGATGACAATGATTCTTGGTTGCTGAAGTTTGGTCAATCGCCGTTGCCTTTGCCAGTTTCGGAGCTGGAATTGACAGCATCGCCGATGCCTCGGCAGGTTGAATTGAGTTGGTTTCAATCAGCCGCGGTTGGCGTTCAACGTTACGACGTTCAACGCAGTACAGATGGGTTGATTTTTGAGCATTTGGGTTCTGTTAACGACGGATTGGCATTTACTTATTCGGATCGTGGCGTGATACCCGGCAGACAATATTGGTACCGCTTGCGATTGCTTGATTTTAATGGAGGCGAATCTTATTCCGAAGTGGTGGATGCGGTTGTGCCTGAAACGAACGCGGGAATGGGCCTTTTCCCGAATCCGGCGCAAGGTAGCGTGACCATTTGGGCGGATGCTCCTCTTGGCAAATTGAATTTGATCAACAGTGTTGGCCAAGTTGTGCGCGCATTCGACGCGGCAGAGGCAGTGTCGTATCTGTTGGATTTGCAGGGGGTGGCGCGCGGATTGTATTGGCTGCAATCTGACCAACTCGGGCAATCTCTTCCGCTGCAGGTGGATTGAGCCGACCTTCGAAGAAAAGTAAATCAAGGCAATTTCGAGACCAATGCCTCTGGCAACCATTTGAGGATGCGGTAAATGATTTTCCATTTCCACCCGGGCACCACAGTACGTTTGCTCCCTGCCTTGACAGCAGCGCTTGCGACAAAAGCTGGCTCCAAGATTAAGGATTCCGGCAAATTCAGTCCTGCGGTCATTTTGCTGCGGATATAGCCCGCGACGATGGCATTGACCTTGACCTTGCGCGGCGCGAGATGTTGCCGGAGTCCGGCGAGGTACGTCGAAAAGGCGGCCTTGGTGCTGCCATAAACGAAATTGCTTTTTCGCCCGCGCACGCCCGACAGGGATGACAAGCCGATGATTTGTTCCAAACGGTCATTCTTGGGGTCCATCACCACCAAGTTCAGCATGGAAACCGCCCCTGCATAATGCACGTTCATCATTTGATAGGTGCCTTGCCAATCGACCATGGCTTGGTCTTGGTGCACTTGGAATCCGGCTGCATAGACCACAATTTGAGGTTTCGCAGGCAAGCCTTCGTAAAAGGCCCGGTGGCTCGCAAAGTCTACGGCATCCCAGAAGCGGATGTCGACGTTGGCCTGCGGCAATTTATTTTGAGCGGCGAATGCCTGCAATTCCGTGGTATTGCGAGAGGCAGCAATCACAAAGTCTCCCCGCTGCACGTAAATCCGCAGCATTTCCTTGGCCACATCGGAGTTGGCGCCGAGAATGAGAACCGTTGTAGGTTGTCCCATGCAGGAAAATGTCTATTTCAACATGTCATCGATCGTGCTTTGCGTCACCGAATGGTAATTGGGTCGCGCCTTGGCGTAGATTTTCTTCGCCATGACCTTGCCTTCTTCCGATTCGGTCATCGCTTTGAACAAAGGCTTCACAAACTTGCGACGGCCCACATGGACGAGGAAATTTTCCAAGGCTGCATAGCCCGCGGTGTACTTCCTGCGAATGACGGGCTCAAACCAAGCCCCCAAGATTTCGGCGTTGTGAGAGGCTGTGAATCCGAATGCCTTGTCCAAAGCAGCCATCTTGTCGAGGCTGATGTCATCGGGCAAGCCGTGGATGAAGCGCAACCACTCATGCGTGGTCCATTCCTTTGTGCCAACGAGGCTTGTGGGAGCCGTACCTGATTTGTAAAGTTCAAGTTGCGCATCCACAGCGTCAAAACGTTCGCTGGTCGGTGCAGGATAGGTGGATGGAAGGCCAGCTTCGTAGATCCAGCGTTCGAGGCGAATCTTTGCTGCGATTTGTTCGTCGCCTTTGATCAGATCACGCTTGAGCTCTTCGACAAAGGCTTCCGTCGTCATGGTGCCAAAGGCGTGGCTTTTGAAATATTGCTTCAAAAACGCATCCCAGCGCTCACGACCGACGGCCATCTCGATCGTGCGCAGCAAGGAAAAGCCTTTTTCGTAGGCAATGTCGTTCATGCCGTCGTCAGGGTCGCGGCCGTTCAGGCGCAACTTCAACTTGGTGTCAGGATTGTCAGAGCCCAAATCCTGAATCGTTTCGAGCAAACCCTCATAGCCCAAGACGATGAGCATGTCGCTGTAGCTTTTGCCGTAGAGTTTTTCCATGATGCGTGACTCAAAATAGACCGTGAAGCCTTCGTTGAGCCAGAAATCATTCCACGTCGCGTTAGTGACCAAGTTGCCCGACCAGCTATGTGCGAGTTCGTGGGCGATCAAGGCTGTGAGGCTGCGGTCTCCGGCGATAATGGTCGGGGTGGCAAAGGTCAAGCGGGGATTCTCCATGCCACCGAATGGGAAACTTGGTGGCAAAACGATCACATCGTAGCGCTCCCAGCTGTAGGCGCCATAAAGTTCTTCGGCAGCGACCAACATCTTTTCCATGTCCACGAATTCGTTCACGGCACGGTCGATCATCGTGGGTTCGGCATAGACTCCGGTGCGCGCACCGATCGTCTTGAACCGCAGGTCGCCGACCGCCAAGGCCATCAGATACGCCGGAATCGGCTGCGCCATTTCGAAGCGGTAAACTCCGTCTTCCGTGCGCTCCGTGGGATTGGTGGCGCTCATCACAGCCATCAGGTTGCTCGGAACCTTGACTTTGGCATTGTAGGTAAAGCGCATGCCTGGACCGTCTTGGCAAGGAATCCATGTCCGTGCCAAAATCGCTTGACTTTGTGTGAAGAGAAAGGGCTGTTGTTTGCCTTCGGTTTGTTGTGGACTCAGCCATTGCAATGCCGCCGCACCATCGGTGGTGGCATATTTGATTTTGACCTTTTGTGTCTCCGGCTTGAGTTCGACCTCCAGGGCTTGACCCAAAATCGGATCTGCTTCGCCAAGGGTGAAGCCCAGCGAGTCGCCCTCGGGTGTCGTCACATCCAGGATTTCCAGGTTGCGGGTGTCGAAGACGATGACGTTTCCACCCGTTTTGTTTTCAATGGTATAAGTGGCACTGCCCTTGATGCGTTTGGTTTCAAAGTCGACATTGATGTCGAGTTCGAGGTGTTTGGCAACAGCATCGGCAGGCTTGGCGTAGCTGTGAGGATCTTGAGCGCTGAATTGATTCATATTATTGGGATTCGAACCGTCAGAATTGCCTTTGTCCACTTTGTCTTTGTCGCAGGCGGTTACGGTTGACAGCAAGACAAGTAATCCAAATGCAAGCAATTTGGAGGCAGAGAAGGAATTCAAAAACATTCGTGTCATTGAAGTTGAACTAGGGAGTCAAAGATAATGAAATTCATTGCCCGTTTTTCTGCCTTTTCACAATCCTGTCGAATCTGTAGCGAAGCGAGAAGCTTGGTGCAACAACCAATTCGGGCTTTGAGGAGCGCAAATTTCTCAGATGACATGCCGTTATTTCCGATTCGCCAGCCAAACTCCGAGCAAGATCACAGCAAATCCGACAGCATGCCAAGGTGTCAGTTCCTCCTTCAGGAACACCCCCCAAAGCAGGGCCACCAGCGGAATGGTATAAGTAACGGATGTCGCAAAGATGATGGAGCTGATTTGCAGCAGTTTGTTGAAGAGCGCCACGCCAAATGCCGTTCCCACCGCACCCAAGATGGCAATGTACCCAAAGGCTTCCATTGCACCCGGCTGCGTTTCAAATCTTTGACTGAAATCCGTGAAGGCAAGAAGGTAAATCAGTGATGGCCATCCCACCAGCGACAAGGCCATCGTCGCAATCATGATGGGATTCCTGCCGGTAAAGTAATACTTGATCAAGTTGGTGCTAATGCCATAGCAGACAGTCGCACCAACCACCAGGAGCGTGTAGCTGAGCTTCGTTGTTTGTTGGGCATCGACGCCACCGGAAAGGGCCAGAATCGTGGCACCAACAAATCCCAACAAAACCCCTGCGCCATTCACAAGCGGAAACCGCAACTTGAAAAACATCCATCCGAGGAGGAGTGTAAAGATGGGCGACATCGAATTCAACACACCCACAATGGCACTTGGCAATTGCGTCTCCGCTTCAGCAAACAAATAGGCCGGAACCGCATTGCCGGCCATGCCGATCGCGAACAGAATGCCGACATCGCGCCAACTGACTTTGCGGATATAAAGAAAAACCAAAGGACTCAAACAAACTGCAGCGACCGCCATCCTGATCAAGGCCAATTGCAGCGGCGGAAAGACCTTCAATCCAAACAGCATCAGGATGAACGAGCTTCCCCAAATGAGCGAAAGGATGAGCAGCAGGCCCCAGGCAAGTGCCGGACGTGTGGTGTTGGCTGTCATTGTGGGTCTTGTCCCCGCTTTTTCTGGAAAAAGGTTCGCATCAATTGCCGGCATTCGTTTTCGAGGATCCCGTGAACGACCTCCGTTTTGGGATGGAGCATTTCAGGGCCGAAGCGCGTGTAGCCAAATTTTGATTCGCCAGCACCGTAAACCACCTTTTCAAGTTGTACCCATCGCAAAGCGCCTGCACACATCGGGCAAGGCTCAATGGTCACATACAAAGTACATCCTTCAAGGTATTTGCTGCCCAAAAAGTCGCTTGCTGCGGTAATTGCAAGCATTTCCGCATGCGCCGTTGCATCGTGAAGCCTTTCAACCTGATTATGGCCCCGACCGATAATGCGGTTGTTGCAAACGACAACCGCACCAATCGGCACCTCATCATCTGCAAATGCCAGTTCGGCCTCTAAAAGGGCCTGATGCATAAAATGCTCGTCGGAATGGATACTCAACAGACTGGAAGACATGCGGCAAAGTTGAGCAAATTTCGGGGAATTGCCCGTTCCCGGCTTGCTTTTCAGGGCAAGGCTTTGGGCAACAAGACAGTTACTTTCGTTCCGTTGCCGGTGTTTTCAAAAACGAGCAGGTCGTCCCGGCCATAAATCTGCGACATCCTTGTATGCGTATTGCTCAGACCCGTGCTTGCAAAAATGCGCTTGTGGTCGATTCCAGGCCCATTGTCCTCGATTTCGCAACAGACGAGTTCGCCGCGGGGTTTGACTTTGATCGAAACCATGCCCTTGCCGATGATTTTTGCGATGCCGTGTTTGATGCAATTTTCGACGACCGTTTGGATCACAAAGGCCGGCAGGCTCACTTCGAGCAGGTTTTCGTCGATGTCCAAGTGCAATTGCAAGCGCTCTCCGAATCGGATTTTTTCGATGTCGAGGTAGGTGCGCACCAAACTGAGCTCGTCTTTCAGCGTAACCGTAGCTTTATCACTGTTTTTGAGTGTGTACCGGAAAATGAAGGCCAACTTTTCGACTGCGACTTCGGCGTCGTCAGGATCGTCATGGATGAGTGCGGAAATCGTGTTGAGTGTATTAAAAAGAAAGTGTGGATTGATCTGCGAACGTAATGCCGTCAAATTTGCCTCGTAATTTTTTTGCATCAGCAACTTCTCCCGTTCCAGCAAATGCAAAACACCGAGAGTAAGCCGCGTTTGCTGCACGATCCGTTGCAGCAGCTCCTGATCATCCAGGTTGAAAACCCCACGTCGCTTTCTTCCGATCAAAATCATCCCGAATATCTTCTCGTTTACCGTGATCGGATAGATGAGTGAGAAGGGGAGCGGCCGGAGCAATGCCTCGATTTCTGAAGGGTATTGCTGTTGGGCAATTTGTCGGTTACGCGCCCAAAATCCGGCATTTGACTTTAAGTAATGGTAGACCTGTTCGAATTCAGCTTCTTGTAAATCAATAGCTGACCCTGCATCGGGGTCGCCCTTTATTCGAATGCCAGCAACGGTGGTTCCAAAATAATCCTTAAGCTCGGTGACCAGATCTTCCAGAAGTTTCTGGGAGCTGGGATATTGGGATATACTTGAAATGAAGCGGTCAAGTTTGTCTCTCCGACTTTGCTGCGCCAAAACAAAATATCGCCGAATACGTGGTTCGTAGTTTTTGTATCCTGCACGCAAAATCAAGACTACCACGATGACCAAAGCGAGTTCAAGGTAGGACTGATATTTAATCTGTAAACCAAAGGAATCCAAGGATAAATGCAGCAGGAAATAAAGTAAAAGTACAAGTACAGAAAGTACGACGTATTGAAGTGTTCCTGTAAGTACAAGGCTCACTCTTCCGAACTTCAATTGTGCGGCTGAGGCGTTGATGAGGGGGATGAAAATAGCGCCATAGGAAAGGAAATTCGTGAATTCTGTTGTGTGTGGAAGCCACCCAATTTGCCAAAGATTCCCCAGGTACAGGATGGTCAATATGCCTGTGTAAAGCAATGCAAGGACATGGAAAAGTTTGTCAAGGCGGCTACGCTTGGTCCACATCTGAAAGATGGCCAAGAGCAGCATGAGCAAGACCATTGAAAGGAAAAAAAGCAGCACAAACTGTTCTGTTGGAACCGCAAAATGAACGAAGGAGCTTTTCCAGAGGAGATTCCAAATCGCAAAGGCGCTGTAAGTTGCCAGGCCCAAAGGCAAGAGGATAAACCAGCGCATTTGGTTGCCGAGGCGTGCATACAAAGTTGCAATGGCGTAAAGAAAAATGAGAATCGAAATGGCGAATGTAAATATTTGCTCTAAGTCAGGTTGGTTATAGGTGTTGTTAACCAATAAGTTAAGGTGGTGAAATCCCATCGTGAGAAACACCAAAAACGACATCACGACCACAAAAAATATGGGCCAACTTTCACGTAACGCACGCCGAATGATCGGCAGAATGATCAGAATCGAAATCAATGAGATGAGGATCCCGCTGAACAGCATCCACGGGGAGAGGGACCATAGGGCTGGAGTTTCAACAAATGTGAAGCGTGGCCGGAATGATGTTTCGATGAGGAGGCTTTTCCACCCACCTCCGGGCTGCACGGAACCCGGCCGCTCAACCCAGTAGAGAACAACGGTTCCGGGTGGTGTGTGTCGGGCGATTTCCTCCACCATCTCTGCGCGGTACACATCTTGGTACTCTATGCGGCGCAGGATGTCGCCCTCCCTGAAAAATTGATCATACAGCAGCGGATTGCTCTTGATCAGAGGATGAATCTTGGTCGCAACAACGCCTTCTTCTGCGTCCTGCCACGTTACCCAGTCATTTCCACCAAAGTTCAGTTGTTCCGAGGATTCGATTTCGCCAAGACTTGCCCAATCTACACGGTTGAAAAAGCCAAACGCCGCCAAGGCAAGAATGGCGATTGCAAGTCCCAAAACTGGAAGCTGCCGATATGAAAATGCGCTGCGGCTCAAAATCGTCTTTAAGCCGTGAAGTTAACAAGAAAGAAGGGATTTGGTGAAGGGTGGCTGCTTTGCATGGAGACGGTATTCGCTGAGGATTTTGACCGCTTTGTTGATGTGGCGATCACAGCAAACCACGAACCTTGGACACCCATTCAGAATTCAACCCAATCGTGATTCCAGCTAATTCTGAAAATTCTGCTCAAAAAAAATTAGGGGCCTCAATCCGCATGCGGAGATTCCCCTAATCCTTGCTCTTGTTGCCAGGCTTCTCCTGACAATTCGAGTATAGCAGGTTTTTTTCCTAATCCGTTCAAAATCAGCCCGAACTGTAATTTAGTCTGCGCGAACGGTATTTTTTCCGACCTGAACGGTAAAATTAATTTTCATTGTGTGGATTTGTGTATATTTGCATTAGACAGGACAAGGTCGAATAGCCCTTTTCTTGGAAAAACGGGGAATTCCCAATTGGCAATGTGTTATGCACCGAGGTCCTTCGGTGGCTGTTATACCCTAATTCTTGCACTCTTGACTTGTTTTTAGCCAAAGGAAACCTCCCCGTTTGCAAAAATTCGAAAAGCGCGGCCTCGGTTGCGCTTTTTGCGTTGAATAGGCTTGCTAAATCAACCTAATAACAAACGAAATAATTCGTGTAAAACTTTAGGTGATGGATGGTAAGTGATTGTTCAATAATGTTTCCATACAATTCATGAATAAAGCAATTCCAATTGCTTCCCGCCTAGCGCAATCGCCTCCTTCAGCACAGTTGAACGGTCTTCCCCTTTTAGAAAGCGTTGATGAATGTCCTCGGAAAAATCCCTTTTGCTCAATTTCCGGCCATTGGCATCCACCAAAAGGGGATGATGCAAATAAATGGGGTGGGAAGTTTGGCCCAGCATTTCTGCCAAAAGAATTTGTCTACCAGTTGAGCTGAGGATGTCCATTCCTCTGATGATCAAATTTATACCTTGTCGAAGATCGTCAACTACGACGGCAAATTGATAGGTCCAATTCCCATGATTGTCACGAATTGCAAAGTCGCCAATCTGCGTTGCGGGATGCTGGACTTGCCTTCCGAGAATCGCGTCGTCAAATTCGACGGTTATCGCCGGAAGGCGCACCCTTAAAGTTTTTCCCGTATCGTCGTCTAGATTACGGTCCCGACAATATCCATCGTATTGCAATTCCTCAGCCTCGGACTGTCCAGTGCGTGCAAGGATTTGCTTTCTGGAACAATCACAGGCATAGACAAGTCCTCTTTCTTGCAAGCTTAACACTGCCGCTTGGTAGTGGCTTTCACAGTCGCTTTGCCGATAATCGCAAACTCCGGCCCTGAATTCGGCGATTTTGCCAAAGTCGGGTTCAAATCCCAGCCATTCCAGGTCTTGAAGCAAGGCAGTCTCAAATTCGGGTTTGCAGCGAATGCGGTCGTGATTTTCCAGTCTCAAAACGACCTCGCCCTCGCAAGCCCGCGCGACGCCCCATACATAGAGCGCATTCACCACGTGGCCCATGTGCAGGTACCCCGTCGGACTCGGGGCAAAGCGCGTGCGCAAGACGCGGCCATCGAGGCGCTCTAAAATCCATTCGATCGTCGTCAAGGTGGACATGCCGTCAAGTTAGTGTTTTTGAGAAAATCCAAGGCGATCGACTTCTGATTCGGCTAGCATTGGGGGATCGATGTCGCAGATTTGTATTCGCTTGTACATCAATCATCTTCTGCAAGTGACGAAAACTCTACTATTCACTTTCTGCTTTTGCCTGCTTTTTATTGTTGCCAGATCCCAAAACCAACTCCCGAATTATTTTTTCGGAAGTCCGGTGAATATGACCTGCCCCTATGACAGCACCAACTTTGACGGTTTTCTTGAATGGGAGGGTTTTCAAACGACCGACAGCAGCTACTGGGGAACCCGCGATACCCACTGTTTCGGCATCGCCGCACTTCCGAATGCAGGGCTAAGCATCGATCAAGGGAGTATCAATCCGATTTATCCCTTCTATGTTTCAAGTGTCCTTGACAGCTCCAACAAGGTCGCCTTGGACAGCAATGGCCTCTACAAATTGAGCTTCAACATTTACGCCAACAATGGGATGATCAATATGCTGCAAGGCAACAATTGTCCCGACGGAATTTGCAACGGCGTGCAAATCGGCATTGAAATTCCTGACAGCGCTGGCACGGGCCATGAAATTCGGTGGTATTCTGGGGCGGGCTCAATTTTCGGCAATTCGATGTACGTTGAATTTTGTTTCGCTACCGAACTGTTTCCACAAGGGAACTTCATCCGGCATGCTTACATCAAAATGAGTCCCGATGGCCCAAGTGTGGGTGTGGAATTGTATGCTTATAACATCTTGATTGAGGATATGACGCAGAATACCGAGAAGATCCGCAGGATCGACGCGGGGTGGAATGGGACCAATTATTCGGCCTACTTGTATCCATTTTCTGGAGCTTGCTTTTGCAGCAACAAGATGATGATGTACAACGACACGGTGCATCCCGGCCCCAACCATCAGAGTTTTGTGGAGGTTTTTCCTTCGCCCAATGTTGCCACGCAAGAAACGATTGACGTCACGATTGATCCGTTTTCCACGTTGATTTACCAGCCCTACACGCAGATGCGAGGTGGCTTGGTGTTGGGAGACACCATTCGGCATATCGTGAACCTCGTCAACAATGGCGGGAACATTTGTACATATCCGTTCATCGACCTCGTCTTTCAAAACGGAGACGGTTACCGGCATACGAATGGCGAAGTGAAAATGGAAGGCAAAATGGCCTGCATGCAATTTGGAAAAGGAAGTGCCTTGACGGTGACGGCAGGAAGCCATTTCGTCTACGGTCGGCCGGGCCATGGAATGCTCGCAATTCGATCCAATGGCAAAATTGTCTTAGAGCCACGTGCAGAAATGGTGATGCACAACATTTTTTCGATCGGTGAATACCGTGACGAAATAGGTCCGGGAAAATTTTCCTTGCACTTGAAGCCGGGAAGCAAGTTTACTTTCGGGCCGGATGCGATGTTGACGAATGAAAACAGCAGATTCCGGGAAAGCACGATGCTTGACGTGTACATGGAAGGCGGTACGCTCGACGATTCCAATCTTTCAACCGAAGAACGGGCGCTCATTCGCAGAATCTACCCAAGTCCCAGTGCTGAATTTGCCGACAACCTTCAGATTCTGGGCAACCCCTTCTCTGAAACCCTCGAACTCACGCTCACCACGGCAGGAGCAATGCCCATCACCGTCGATTTGATGGGGATGAATGGGCAATTGCTACAACACCATGAACTTGAAGCCACCCTCGGGGCGAACTATTTTCAGCTCAAAACGAATGCATTGCCGGCCGGCACTTACCTGCTGCGCGCCACGACGCCGTATGCAAGCTGCACCAAAAGGGTTCTGAAGGCGGATTGACCTCGGCTGCGAATGGTTGGAAGGCGGCATCGAGGGTGGATGAATCATTTTCCGCCGATGCGAATCTGTCTATTCCTTAAACGGATCCTGCGGATTGGATTCTCCGGGAACGTAATAATTGCTCGATCCGGGCCAGTTTTGGCGATAGTTCCAAGGGGCGGATTCGTCTTGCGGTTCTTGCTCGGGTTCATCTTCCCACTGATAACGTTTGCGGGGCTGAATGTCCTTTTTCCGGAATCCCCAAGCCATGGCAATTCCTGCGAGGGCACCAAAAAGATGGGATTCCCATGAAACGCCCGTCTTCCCCGGGAAAATGCCGACCACCATGCTTCCGTAGAAGATGGCGATCACCAAGGAAAGCATCAGGCTGCGACGATCACGTTTGAAGACACCGTTGAAAAAGAGGAATGCTCCCAAGCCATAGACCACGCCGCTTGCGCCGATGATCGCGGCCGTCGGCGCTGCGATCCACACCCAAATGCCCGTGAGCAACCAGATTCCCACCATTGCCTTCCAAGCACTGCTCGGGTAGTAATAGAGATTCGCAGCAAAGAAGAAAAACAAAGGCCCCGAATTTCCCACCAAGTGTGCGATGTCATCGTGCACCCACGGCGAAGTCAAAACGCCCAACAGTCCCCGGACATGTCCCGGGATGTTGGCGAGGCTGCTTTTGTCAATTTCCAGAATGTAGATCAAGCCATGCACCAGCCACATCAAGACCAGCAGCACAGCCGAATAGGCCAAGCTCTGCAAAATCCTTTTCTGATCTTCCCGGTGATCCATTGCTGCAAGATAATACACTTTTGCCCGTGGAATGTTTCAGGCACGCAATGTCTCTTGGGTTACAGAAAATGGCCCCATGTGCATTAATGTGTACAGCGAATGTGTGCCTTTCTGACCATTTTTCAAAACACATACGGACGGCTTTTTCGACCTAAATCGATTCATTTTCCAGCCTTGAAAATTGCGCTATTGTGGCACAAGGCTTGAATAATCGGAAGGGTATTCGATTTCTATTCACCTTAAAATTTAAATGTCATGAAAAAAATTGTACTCTTCTCTGCATTGATTCTGATGGCTGCTGTTTCTGTTGCCCAGGCACCAAAACCGGTTTCAAAATTGGTCACCATTGCCGGACAGCATGGCGGGGGCCAAGGTTCCAGTTCATCCGGCGGTCAAGGTGGCGGCCCGCAAGGAGGTTATCAAGGAGGTGGACACGGCACCGGCCACAATGGAGGCGGCCACGGAGGTTACCACCACAACAGTGGCCAAAATATGGGACCACCTGCGATGTGCCTCGCCGACTTTCGCATGGCCATGGAGGCAGTTGGTCGTCAAACTTTTGACAGCGACAAGTTGCGCGTCTCCAACCAAGTCTTGCGCGGCCATTTCATGAGCTCGATCCAGGTGCGCGACATGGCGCGGCTGTTTACCTTTGAAAGCTACCGCGTTGATTTTGTGAAGGCTGCCTACGTAAAGGTTGTCGATCAGCAGAACTTCTATGTTGTGAATGATGTCTTTACCTTCAGCTCGAGCATCGCCGAGGTGGTCAACTATACCAACAGTGTCGGCTTTGCCGGCGGCGGTACCTGGACCAGTGGCCATGGCGGAAGCAACGGCGGTGGACACCACAACCATGCCGGACCTTGCAGCAGCGCATGCGGTGGCAACGGTGGCGGATATGGCCAAAATGGATACTACGGTGGTGGCCAAGCTGGCGGCGGTGCTGCCTGCGGAAGCGGAAACGGCATGACCTATTCCGGCGGAATGAACTCCGTACCTGTGCTCCCGATGTGTGGCATGTGCAGCGGGTACCACGAAGTGAGCTTGGTCTGCGAACGCGAATTTGGCAACATTGCCGGCGCGATCGACAACCGCACCTTCGAATCCGATAAGATACTCGTGGCCAAGCAGGCATTGCGTGGCAAGATGGTAAGCTCCGATCAAGTGCGTCGCTTCATGGACCTCTTTACCTTCGAAAGCACCAAATTGGACTTTGCCAAGTTTGCCTTCCGCATGACCATCGACCCCCAGAACTACTACATTGTCAACGATGGATTCACCTTCAGCAGCAGCATTCGCGAGCTCGACGAATTCATCCGACGCGGTTAATCTTCCTTGGAAATTTGTGAGAATGCCCCGCCCCTCAAAAGGCGGGGTGTTTTTTTGTTACCTGATCTTCGAACTCCCCGGCTTGCTGTCGCCTTTGAGCACGGAAAACCCCTTCACATATTCATTGAATGTCCGTGAAATGCCGCCGCGTTGCTTCAATTCGGCAGCGAGGTTTTTCCATTCCTTTTGGCGGTCGGCGTTTTTGGCCTCGTGCGCGGAGATGAGCGCGAGGTCCAAAGGCGTGGAGCCTTTTGGGAAAAAGTAGGCAAAGCCTTCAGCTTGGCGCTTATCTCCGGTGGTGCGGTTGATGTCGAGGCCAGCTTTCAATAGGCGGGAAATCATCGGCAGGCTGCCTTTTTCGGTGGCGATGTGGATGGCAGTATAGCTGCCCAGCGTTGTGGCGAGCGCCGTCGCGCCTTTGTCGAGCAACCAAGTGGCAGTCTGCAAATGGCCGCTTTGGATCGCGTTGGAAAAAGGGCTGTTGCCTGCCGCATCGAGTGCCTTGATGTCGGCACCTTTTTGGACTAATAGCTGCGCAATTTGGCTGATCATCGCATCGGCATCCTCGGGAGATTCCAAGCGTGCATTGTGTGCACAAAGAAAATGGAGGGCCGTCCGGCTTTCGGCATCGACCTTTTTTACGTCGGCATTTGCAGCAAGGAGGCGTGTGATCGTTTGGAGTCGGCCATCGTCCATGAGCGGGCCGCGGGCGGCAAGCAACAAGGGCGTTTCGCCGGCTTCATTTTCAAGCGCGACATCGGCCTTGGCATCGAGCAACATGGTCAAAAGGTCAAACGAGCCTTGGTAGGCGGTATAATGCAAAGCCGAATAACCCTTGGCGTCGACGGCATTCACATCCGAACCTGCTGCGAGCAAGGCGATCACGATTTTCTTTTGTCGTTCCGGGACTACCAATCCGCCGTCGGCGGCAACGGCTGCGAGCAAGGGTGTGCGGCCCTTGGCATCCTGCGCGCTCAAATCGGTTTTGGCATCGATACAAACCTGAACCTGTGCGGGTTCAGCATTTCGAATGGCTTTCCAGATGTCACAAGACTGCGCTTGGACAGAGCCAAACATGAGGAGAACGAGGAAAAAGAGTAGCGAATGTTTCATGCGCATGGACAAAGCCGATCGGGTTACAACCTTGCGCAAAGATACGGATTCCATGACGGCAGCGAAGGCTGCAAGGTTCTTTGGCCTTGATCTTGCCTCGGTGGCTTTTTGCACTTGGAGGAATTGTAGGGATGGCAAGGTGGTTGCATTCAGCAAATTCATTAACTTTCGTTTTCAAGATCCTCCTTTCTATTCAGAATTCAACTTTTCAATTTGATATGCACCCACATCGTTTTGTGTCTGTTTTCTTGCTGATTTTCTGTTTCCTCTACCAACCCACTAAAGCCTGCAATCTCTCTGATTTCGCCTTGACCAGTGTGACTTATGACAACAATACCCAAGAATTTGTGATCAGCACCTTGCTGCATGTTGGCAGCGGGCGCACAGGAAACACCTATGGCGCAGATGATGCAACACGCACCATCGCATTTGGGTTTTACAAAGCCTGTGCACCGATTGTGGTGAATTCTTATTTGCCAGCCACTTTGAATGCCATTTTCTCCGGTTGCAACATGCCGGGAACCAATTTGGGTCCGCAGGGCCCTCCCTACAATTCGCAAGCAACCGTGATTTACATTGACCCGGGGTATTATGGAAATCCACTTTGCACTGCTAATCCGTTCGGATGTATTTCGTCGACCGCCAATTGCGGAAACATCGTTTCGGCGCCTTACAACCTCGTTTGGCGTACCACAAGTATCCCCGATTCCATCCGGGTGTTTGGAGTAGAAGGCAATGGGAACCCTCTTGCAGGTTGTTATCCCAACCCGGACATGAAGATCGATTTCTGCTCGCAAGGTTACTGCTCAGCCAATATTTGGTGTCCCCCCAATCAGGTTTTGGCCGTTGGGGGAACCTGTACAGCATTGCTACCCAGCTACGCTGGCGGCGTAGGATTTTCCTACAATTGCCTGGCACCACCGCAGCCAACGATTACGCAGTCACCCACCGCGGGAACTACGCTCAGTGGTCTGGGAACCACGACAACGGTGACATTGACGGCTCAGTTCAGCACGATGTTGTCTGCAAATTGTTCGTTTGGCGTCACCTTGGTGGACTTGATACCTCCCGTGGTCACTTGTCCAGCCAATGCCATGCTTCAGTTGGGCACCAACTGCCAAGGCCCAATCCCGAATTATACGCAGTCCAATGTCACCGACAACTGCAGCATTGACACAGTGACGCAAACACCGACCGCAGGCACCTTGCTCACGGCGCCAGGGTCAACGACGATTACTTTGACTGCAACCGACGGTTCGGGCAATACCAGCTCATGCAGTTTTACGCTAACTGCGACTGTTCCAAGCATTTTGGGTACCACCACTTTGAGCACCTCCAATCCTTGTGTGGGCGACACCGTGACAATGACAGCGACCTCGGGAATCGGCTACCTTTGGAGCAATGGGAGCACAACCGCCTCCACCATTGCCACAACCACGGGATGGTATTGGGTGGATGTGACCTTGGCCCAAGGTTGTACTGCAAGGGACTCGATCTTTATTACCTTCCAACCCGGACCTCAGCCTACGTTGTTTCAGGTTGGAAGCCAAGTTTGTACAGGCACGTTTCTCAGCTACCAATGGTTCCTGAATGGCGTTCCGATTCCCGGCGCAACCGGTCCTTGTACACCGATCAGCAGCAATGGCAGCTATACCGTTCAAGTCACCGACTCCACAGGCTGCGGCGGCATGGGTGGCCCGTTGATTTTGACGGGAACAGAGAATGCAGTTCTCGGTGCGTTTGCGGTGTATCCGATACCGGCAAGAGACATTTTGCACGTACAAATTTTCCAACCTACCAGCGAGGCAGGAATGGCAATGCTGTATGATTTGAGTGGAAAAATGGTGCGTAAATGGCCGATTGAGTCCAGCAGCACTGCATTGTCATTTTCTTTGCAGGGTCTTCCAGAGGGAACTTACCTTTTTGAATTAAAGGCCCGGGGAATGTCTGGAATGAAGAAGGTGCTGAAACTGCAATAAGCAGTCCTCAGCACCCTCCCCAATTTTTGATCGAATATTTTTACATGCCAAATGCCCGGGCATTTGGCCAATGGCAAAGCTATTTTTTGGCAGCTTCCTTGTCGGCCTTCTTTTTGGCATCTGCTGCTGCCTTGTCGGCCTTCTTCTTTTCGGCAGCCGCGGCTTTATCTGCCTTTTTCTTTTCAGCAGCGGCGATTTTGTCGGCTTTCATTTCCGCTGTCATTTCCCCTTTTTTGGTTTTGACATCCTCCATGTACTTGGCCTGACGCAGTTTGATGCCGATGCCTGTATTGCGCATGTCAAAGTGCATCATGTCGCCATATTTGCCGCCCCAATCCAAGCCAACTTCGCCCATCGACAGGACCATATCCCGATTGAGGTCCATGATGCCGTTGGTGCGGATCATCTCGGACTGATCTTTTTTCTTATCCTTACGGGCCCACCATTGTGAGAGCACGTCGAGGTCATTGTTGATGATGACGCGTGCCTCGGCAGTCGTTTTGCCCTTCCAAGTCGCATCTTTGGTACTGTCAAGAAAAGTTTTGAGTTCGGCATCCTTGGTATCAAGCCCCAAGCCAAAATATGTTTCAAAGCCCTTGTCGATCGCCGACATATTGTCGTAGGTCGTGACCATGTCATAATTGAAATGGTCAGGATTGACGTGCTTGAATTCGAGCGTTTTGCCCATGAGCCCGCCGGCGCGGTCCAGCGCATCCTTCATCACGCCCGTTTTGTCGCGCACGGTTTTTTTCTTGTCTTTGGGGTCGGCTTTGTCCAGTTTCCCGGCGCTGTCACTGATCCAAGGATTTTGTGTGACATTAAAGTCGATGGCCAATCCAAATGCATGGAAAGAAGCCGAATCCTTTTCTTCGCCCCGTAATGTAGAGTAGCCGCCCTTGAGGCCCATAAATTTTCCAATCGAGGCAGCAGTGCCTACGCCTTTGGGATTGGCTTTTGCCCATTCAATGTAATCGGCCGAAGCGGCTATTTTCTCCACGGTTTTGGCTTCTGCATTCCTCAGAAGGTTGGCAAAATCCTTGTGCAATGAATTGGTTGTCAGTCCAAAAAGAGTCATCGTGGTGAAATTGCTCCACCAATCGTTGGGATCTTTGATTCCAGCCTTCTCCAGCATGAGTGTGGTGAGTTCTCCTTGCGGATACTTTTCCTTGGTCTTGGGGTCAATGGCATCCTTTTTATCAAAAGTATATTCGGTCAAGCCCTTGTCATCTTTTTTGCCGGCTTTTGCATCAGCCTTCGGCTCGGAGGCGGGCGCAGTCTTGGTTTCGGCTGTAGGAGCGGCTTTTTCTTCGGCTTTTCTTCCGTTTTAGCAACAGGAGCCGACTTTTCCGCATCCTCTCCGCCAAATCCCAAGGCTTCTGCAGCGTTGGACAACATATTTCCGGCCCATTCGGCGGCACCAGTGAAGGAGTCCCATAATCCGCCTTTCATTTGAACAGGACTTGATTCCAAGGAAAACTGCGGTGGCGCCATTGTTTTTCCCTCGGGCTCCTTGGTTTGGACAGGTTGTTGTGGCGTTTTTTTCTTTTGAGGTGATTCTAGCTTTCCCATGGACATTAAGTGATTTTAGACCACGGAAGATACGCTGGTTTGATTGAAATTCAATGAGTTGTAATTGCAAATTTTCCCAATTCGAAGCAGGGTGGACAAGAATCGCCCTTAAGACGGGATCATGAAAGCCCTAGAGCTGCTCCTTGAGCCGCACGATCTTGGGATCTGAAGGCAAATACACCACGTCGACCTTGTCGCCGTCTTTGTACTTGTCGTATATCGGCTTGGAGACGTCGATGTCTACGGTGGTGTATTCGCCGATGGCGCTGCCGGGTTGCCAGTTGTTGATGCGGTCGGCCATGCTCATCGTGGTGTCTTTGAGCACGTCGTCTTGATGCGCACCTTTGGCGATTTCAGCCGAATCTTGCGCAAAAAAGCCTACTCCGAGGCTGTAATGACGATTTTTTGCTTTGAGCGCTGAAGTTTCCCTTTTAGACAAGACCGTGGCACTCGTCATTTGTCCATTGCTGCGGAGTTGGTCCAAATCGCCGTTGCAGGCTGGCAAAAACAAGCCGAGGGTGAGCATGAACAAAAGGACGTAGGAGAATCGTTTCATGCTGCGAATCTAACCGAATCCTGGGATTCCGCTTATTCCTTCAGCCCGGCAATTTTGGGCAGGTCGTAGATATTCATGAAAAATGGCCCGTGGCGACCCTTTAGCATCTGACGTTCCTCGCGTTCCCAGAAATGGAGGTTGTGTACCGTGTAGAGGTACCCAAAGTCATAGGCGGTGAAGCTTTTGTATTTGCCAGCGAGCAATTCGACGGGGTAGCGGTAGTACTTTTCGCGCCTTTGCACGATCTCCAAGGCGCGTTTTCGGGTCTTTGCTGCTTCGAGCAGGCCAGCTTTGAGGACTGCAGTACTGAAGCTTGAGGCGGCGTAGGCTTGGGCGGCTTCCATCAGCCTGGCGCTGTGTTGGGCACGCAAGGCGGTGATTTTCAGTCCGTCAATGATTTCGGAAACCAACATTGCCTGCAATTGGTTTTTGAGGGGCGCAGCCTGGGAGGAAATCGTCAATGTAGTGGCTTTGACCATCATCGTTGTCACAAACTCATTCAGACTGTCGATGGGCAATTCGGCCAAGCGCTCGGACTGCTTCTGCGCTAATTTGCGGAGGTCGCCTAAGTTTACGATTCCCCGTGGCTGAAACTGCTTGTTCATTGGTGCTGGCAATTCGTCCGTCGGATTGCTCGGGCACAACCATCGCAACAGGTTGCGCCGGATCAGCCATTCCTTTTCCAGATCCGCCAACTGAATCACGCGTTCGGCACTTTTGGGATCTTCAAAAATATCCGCCAAGTATTGATAGGGCCCCTGAATGACCTCCGGCAGGCTTTCCTTGCCCTCCGTTTCGATGCGATAGTCCCAGCTCCAGCGCGCAATGCTCCAATCCACCAGCCAATAGCCCCATTCCCAACCCGAAGAAAACGTTACATGCCCGGGAATCCCGATCGCTTCGCAGGTCTGAATGTCGCGGTATCGGGCATCGAGATAGGGCAGCAAGAGCAAGGGAATGCTGTTGTCAAACGTCACCCAGTAGGCGCTTTCGGGATAATACCAAGTCTCTCGCACGTCATTTTGGTCGATCAACATCTTGTGGAGGTGATCGAAGTTTTTAAGTTCATAGACAGGCACATGCGTATCCGTGAGTGCGTAGCACATCACAGTATGCACGAGTACACCCATTCGCGGATCGGTCGGGACATTCAGGCTTTCTGTCCCATGGCTACCGCCCAATTCGTCTTCGGGTTTCACCACATGCTGCCGCCCGATGAGTTTGGTTTTGGGATATTTTTGCATCTCCGCCAAAACAATGTCCCGCAACCGGATGCGCAATCCTTCCAAGCCCCCGACAAACTCAGCCAAGGCGAATTCCAAATTGATAAAATCCCAATTCGCCAGCATCAACGTCGAAAGCCGATTCCGCACCTGCGTTTCAAACTTGCGAAAGTCCTTGGTCGGGAATTGCACCAACTGAAAGCTCTTTTGTTGCACCATGTGGATGCTCAAGTCGAGTCCGCAGAGAATCCCGCGGTCATGGCCATACTGCGTAAAACGCCGCGCATGACGCACCCAGCGGGGCAAATCGTGGTCCACACCCTCCATCAAGGAAAACTCAAAGTAGTTTTGGCCATTCCGCGCGAGCCAGAGTATGTACTCCTGCACCATCTCCAATCCGCCGGGGAATTCAGGATCGTGCAAGGCTTGCGTCAACTCAAGCGGATGCATGGTATGAAGGTGAAATCCTTTTTTGTCGAAGCGGGGCCGACCAGTCCAAATGCCTGCATTCGTGAGTGGCCACCGTTCAAGGTCAGGATAAATCGTTTGGCGGGCATGGACGAACTTGAAGCCCAATTTTTCCTGCAAAAAGGCATACAACCCGTTAGCAATTCCCTGTGGACTGGAAGCTGAAAGCGTATGTGAATGCACCAGCAGCGGCTCTGTCGAAGTCCAGACAAAACCATGCGCCGGATAATAGAAAAAGGGATAGTTGCGTGACTCGCCCAGCGTTTTGGTTTCCAGAGCTCCGTTGCTCGCAGGAGCTTCGATAAACAAGGTCACATCGGCCCGTGACGCTGGCGACACAATGCAATGGCAAGCGGAATCCAGCAAGGCGGTAAAATCAGCCAGGGCATTTCGGGAAATGGGGTTTTGTTGTACCGCTTCCTCGGCGTCGATCACCAGCCGATAATGGGACGCTTGGCCCGAAAGGGAAACCATCAGCAAACAGAATCCAAACAAAATCCGTTGGTGCATGCCGGCAATTTAGGAAGAATGTACCAAGCAATTCCCGATGGCTGTAAATTCGCAGCATGCAAGACCTGCGCATCCGTTGCCCGAAATGTTCATGGCGTCCCGACGGACAGCCCTATTGGCAATGCCATTGCGGCCATGTCTGGAACACCTTCGAAACTCAAGGCCGCTGCCCAGCCTGCGGTTTCCGGCATCAGGATACACAATGCGTCCCCGAAGCTGGCGGCTGCGACGAAATGTCGCCGCACATTGATTGGTACGAAGGCCTCGACCGCGTGCTCGACGAACTGTTGGAGGAGGAGAAGGTGCCCACGTGGCTGCGCCATGGGGATGTGAGGTGAGCGCGCAGCGCGAACTCTCGCTCTCACACTCAATCTCACACTGAAACTTGCCTTTAAACACAAAAACAAAACCCAGCGCAGATGCTGGGCGTTTGGTCGAGTTGGAAAAAGTGAATTCTTGTAAAAAGGCTCAGATACCGATTAAGATGCAGCGTCTATTGAAAGTGTCAGGGCTCCAATGCCCTCATATCCGAAGCAGAACAGGACCAAGACGAATTCAATTGCGAGCAATCCCGTCTTTGGAGCAGCTTGGCGATCCCCTTAGGAAAAGGAGTTCCAGAACCCGGACGAATCCTGCGAATTCCAATAAATCACCAAATGTCCCTGATCGATGAAGGCGTGATTCAGGATGTGGTCCACGGACCCGTTGGGATCGGAACGGAGCATGGTCCAGCCGGCATTGTCATTGTAAGTGTCGTTGTCGGTAAAAATCATGCCTTGATACGTTGGGCCAGCAATGAATCCGAATCCACTCAAGCCCATTTCAGCCCCGATTTGCAGGATTTCGTCGGTGGTGCGATTGATCGACGCCGCAGACCTTTCAAATGCATTCTGTGAATTGGCCATCAGCGTAGCGAGATCCGTATTGCTGTTGGTGAGCGCCGCTGTGACGGCGTCGGTTGAGATGTTGAAGGCGGTGCTGACAGCATCCTTCCAAGCGTCAACATCTTCACCCTCAGACGCAACTACCATGAGGATGTCGCCAACCTCCTCAATCCCGTCCAAAATGACTTTGAACCACTGCTCAAAATCTACGACGAAACCGGCTGGGACATATACCGAGTTGTCTCCCCCCGTGGGATTGTTGGTGATCGTGCAATCCCAACAACGAGGCCTGCCAGTATGCCATGGTGCACCGCCGCAGCCTTCGTGATAGACACCAAACCATTGTGCTTGCGTGTCAAAATTGCGAAAATGGAATTCCCAGTTCATATCATGTATTCAATTGAAATTGTTCCAGCATGCCTACTCTCTTTCGTCTTCCGCCTGCGGCGGATGGCGGGTTTTGGGCTACCCCCGGCCAATGAAATTCATATTGATTTGGAAGCTTGAGCCTCCCTGAAGAAGATCAGATTCTTATTGAGCCACCGACCGCACGATGATGCTAGAACTAAGCAACGCTGGGACCTGGAGAATGGTAGGGTAGCTGTTGCTGTGTTGCCAGCCCGCTTCTGCACCGAAAGCCTTCAGATAGTTGGTGAATGAATTGTGAAATGAAGATGTAATGTCGATCGGGGGATCGAAGGAATCGAGTGGCTTGAAGGTACCCTGTACCTGAGCAGCGCCAGACACGATTTGGGTGTAACCCCTGCTAGTCAAGATGCTCGCCAACATCGGCAAGATGCTGCCGTTCACCGCTCCCCATTCATCCTTCTGCTTAAATGTCAACTTCTCAAAATCAATGTTGGCACCATAAACCGCAAACAAGGGCGAGTAGGGATTGCCATCCACGCTTTGTGAGATGTTGCTCGCTGTGCTAAACAAGGGTGCAACATCCAGATCGCAACGTACCGCATCGCAGTTGCTCCCCAAGGTTGTGTCCCAGTTGGGCGGCGAAGTCTTGCCATTGAATGCTTGGTCGGAGTAAGCAGCAAAAGCCTGATTGCCCGCCGTTGGTGCGGCAAAGGTGATGCAGCTGATCGTGGATTGATTGGACGCATCCCAGGAGGATTGGTTGTCTGATAGGTAAAGCGCCATCGTGCCGGCCAGCATGCCGCCCAAGCTGTGGCCCGTCACGCAAACATTGATTTTGGTGGGTTGGCCTCCATTTTGGGTCTGCCCCAGCAGAAAATCGTGCAGATTTGTTGGCGCTGCCGAGGAGCCTGGCGTTGATCCCAACATGGACAGCAACACATTCATCCCGATGCTGGTGGACTCTGAAACCATTTCTGCTGGTGCAGGAATGGTGGTGTTTCCCAAGGGCCAAGGCATCATTTGCAACACATCAAAATCCTCCATGAACCAATTGAGGTTCGAGACGAAATTGGTGCCGCGGATGGCGACTGCATATTGGCTTTCGGATCGGCGATGTTTTGGGCGACAAACATGAAGTTGTCTTGGTACAGGGCGCCAGGCACGGTGTAGGGGGCAGCATACCAGACAATTTTCCATGGCGAGGCGGCAAGTGGTGGAATCTGCGGCATGGCTGTTTGAATGAGGCCAAGCATGGTGTTTTCCTGTTCCGGGGTGGTGAAATTCTCTCCCGTATAGGCGAGGTAGGCGAAGCTCAACATGACTTGACGTTGCGCGAGATTTTGGATCGTGGTACTCATTGCAGTACGAGTTGGAATTTTTCATTTGCCTACTCTCTTTCGTCTTCCGCTTGTGGCGGATGGCGGGTTTTGGGCTACCCCCGGCCATTGTACCTGGGAGGGGGAAGGCCCCACTCCCGCGTTTGGATTACTTGGATTCTGATGCGAGGGGACTGGATTGGGCCTGTGCGCCGAGTGAGTCCAAAAGGGCGAGGGCATTGATATTGCGTGCCTCAAGGTCTGGATATATCGGCGTGCGGGAAAGTTCGAGGACGAGTTGGGTCGTGCCATTCTGCTGAAGCTGCGCGACGACGGTGGCGTAGAGTTGCGTGCCGCCGAGTTGGCCAATCCATGTGGTGATGGCCGTGGTATGATCGAGCATTTCTGCCTCGTTGCCGGCCGACATTTGGTTGCCGTTGCCGGATTGGATGCCTTCTGCGAGCGCCTCGGACACTGCCTCCATCGAATTCCATTCGGCGGAAATGGTCACAATCAAGGAGCTTTTGGTGGGATCGCTGAACAGGGTCGCGCCATTGGCGATTTCATTGTGCAGCCAAGTGGAAGAGGTCTGCGTGCCAGCGAAATTTTTCCAGGCTTGGAGCCAGTTTTCTTCCGGGCGGAGGTTTTGGGCAGCGACGGCGCCGAAAGTCAGGACAAAAGCCAACAAGGTGGCGAAGATTCTGGTGCGGGTGGTGGAAGTCGTTTTCATCTTTGTGATTATTGGGTTGGACAAATATTTAGTGCCTTTCAATAATCCAAAGTTGGGGGGTTGGGGATCGGTTTTTCAGCGTAGAATGCCCTGATTTAAGAAATCAGGGGGATTTGCGGGGGGAGTACGTAGAAATACGTGTTCTGTAAAAGGGAATTAGCTGAGACGGTGAAATTGAGCATCAAACGCGCAAAGCGAAAATTGTCGAAGGCTGGAGTTGAGGGTAATTTAAAGGAAGCGAGGGAATTGCTCAATGTGGCGATCGTGATGATAAGGGAGTTTGCCACGATTGACCTTGAGCATCCGGTAGGTATTCCAAGGTCAATCTTAAGCAATTGCCTTAACGGTTAGACTAAAACACGTAAACCGTCCAAACATTATTGGATGATCATCTCTTCCGTCTGAAGATCTACGCACAGTATGGAGCTGCGAGAATTGGTTCCGACGAGCAAATCAAGATACTTCTCGCGGTCTACTCCTAATACTGGTTGTGGTTGGCCGTTTTCATCAATAAATTGAACGCATGGATCATAGATCTTTGCATTCTCATCAAATTGATCGCCGATATACGCCACTTGATGAAATTGAAAACGCCCGGCAGATTGCTTTTTTGTCGACCCTAGGGGCCACAAAGAATTCAGACTAAAGCCTTGATCTGGAATGTTCGTGGTTTTTATCATTCCGATTTTCAGCGTGCCGCCAATGCTATTTGCCAGCAGAAGCAAAGCCCTGGAAAGGTCCACACAATCAACCGCAATTGGTCCTGCGAGGAGGCCTGAAATCGTTTCCATCAATTCAACCGCATCGATTTCCAAGGAACCGATAGGCATTTTATCCTGATCGTTGGTGCGATAGGTTGTAAATCGATTCACCCTGCCATCGTAGACAAAGTGGCTAGAGTTGGCCAATTCTTTGGTGATGAAGGTGGCAACTTCATCTGGATTCGTTGCTCCCGCAGCTAGCCGACAAGCATTGATGACCAATCCAACATGCGGTGGCGTATTTCTTGATGGATTCACGAGCTTAGGGTCGTGTGCAGCCCAAGGGAAAGTCGGGTAACCGACTGTCAGGTAGATGCAGACGTGCACGCGTTCGATATCAATCCACTCGGTTTCGAGGAGGGAAGGATCGCCGAGGCAATATTGCCACAGCCAGGTCTTTGGATATTCCCCAACGACCTTATGATCTGGAATCAATGGCTGCGTATCTACCTCAAAAGGTAAGTAGCCCGTGTACTTCCCGAAAGCAGAAATAAGTTTAGCTTCTGCATGATTGGCCCAAAAGTGGCATGCCATTGTTGTGACCAAATAAGATTCTTGTGGCCCTTCAATAATTGCACGTACATTCGAAACCCTGCATGCGAAATCTGGGTTGGAAGTCTCAAAAGAACACCAAACCAATTGATTTCCATTTATGGAGTCGATTGGATAAGCGACAATACAATTCGAATGCGGCGGATATTCGGGGGAAAACGGCCGATGCATCGCGAGTGCACGTGAGACATCATCACCAGAACGGTAATAAAACTTGGTTGCAGACAACTTGATCCCATCCTCGCGGATTTCACCTGTAGAAGGAGTGATCTCCCTCTTTGGAATTACACTTGGCGAACGAGGGATATTGGCAGAAGCTGCAAGGAGATTGAGTCCTGTCACTTGTTTTGCAACATCCGACAAGACGATGGAACAAGTGTAAAATCCGCAGGGTGTCGGTGCATACGGAAGATAACTGGGGACGCTCAACGCATGGTTGGTCGCTGGATCGGGATTCACTGCTTGCCAAGAACCAACAACAGATGAACTTGAGTTCGAAGGGAATGGCATGTTCACCATCGCAATTCCACCATTGCTGTCTGCAAAAACGACGGTTTGTGCGGTGATTTCGTGGATGAGTTCGACAGCTATTCCATTCTTGCACATCACCCAGATTTGGTTGATGGCGGGACTTGGGGTCATTTCCTTTACAAATGCAAATTCGATCCGAGACGTGCCAAAATTGATGAACCCGTTTGGCGAATCAGCTGCAATCAGATCAGCTGTTCCCATCAAACCATCAATGGTGCTAATCTTGGCGACAAAAACAGCACTTATTCCAAATTCAACTGTGTCCATTTGACTTTCCTGCCTGGAACGATCCCCGTCGCGTATGCGGTTTAGTGGAAATGCAGATCACATCGATGAAAACGGTCTATTTTCCGCCAGCGGCAACTGGGGCCACCAGGGTAAATGTCTCCCCATCATAACTGATATACCACTTCTGTCCTTCTGTCGGATCTTGGTCGTCAGTAAAACTGACGTCAACAGACATGCCCAACTGCTTGCAATCATCCATCACTGGAAAATTCTCCCCTGGAGCATCAATCACGGCGGTTCGTTCTTGATTGGACTCCACCGTTCCGATGGTACCTTGGCCATTTGTAGGAACCCGACTTACCAAATTGTACGTTCCGTCTCCGCCTTCGGCACCAGGGGTATTATACTTAACATACCACACTTGCCCCTTTGCCAAACTTGAGAATGCGCCATCGTAATACCAGGTAACAATTTTGCCACAAGTGACCGACGATGGCATTGAACTACCGAGCACCTTGACGGGCGCCACTGCACCTTGTTCGTCTATACCATCAAGCGTTATTTGACCGTTATCTTCCATGTTTATGTATTTTGAAGTTGGATTCTAAAAGGGTGAAGTTAGAAAAAATACGGACCGTTCCAAATGGTAGCCACCAATCGCTTGTGGTTTCCATGACAACCATGGATCCAAGAAGATCGTGGACGAAGGATTGATCAGTAGTAAGTCATCGTCTGAATTTGACCCAAAATAGAGCGAGAATCTCTATCTTGGCCCAATGAGTTTCCAGAATGTTGCCGGTGGAAATTGGAGAAGGTCCAAGAAGTCAATTCTGGTGGCTTGTTTTTTCGTCTTTGTCGTGGGCAATCTTTATTGTCAAATTGGGCAGCCCTTCATCACTAATTTTCTACCGACTTCCTACCGATCCCCCGATTACACCAGTTCACCCAATAACTGGGGGGTAATTGCAGATCGAAACGGGATCCTTTATTTTGGGAATGAAAATATCGTACTCACCTACGATGGCAAAAAGTGGGCTGCCGCACAAGGTACGCGGGACCAGAAATTTTTCAAGATGGCAGCGGGTAGAGACGGAAGGATTTACACCGGTGGGCTTGGTGATCTCGGTTCCTTTAGCGCCAATCGCAAGGGTGAAACCGTGTTTGAATCCATGCGCCATTTGCTTCCCAAAGAAGCACTTACATTTGAAAAAATCTTGAATGTCGTTTCGGATGGAAATGGCAATGTATACTTTTTAGACAAGAATTGGCTGTTCTGCTGGGACGGGAATAAATTTACCACTTGGCGAAGCAAAACGACCTATCGCAAAGCCTTTTCTACCCAAGGAAAGATTATCGTCCAGACCACCAATGACGGTCTTTGGTCATTTGAAAATGGTGTTAGTGGTAAAATCGGGAATTCGGAAGCCATCGATTCCCTCACCCTCAAAGGTGTGCATCTTCTATCGGCATCAAAGGGATCCACATCAATCCTTCTAACCAAGGACCAAGGGATGTACCTCTTTGATGGGCAAGGATTGGAAAAAATATCCTCCCCGATGGATAGCGTGGTGGTAATTAATACAAACACATTGCCCAATGGTAGAATCGCCGTTGCGACAGAGGAGCATGGTCTGTATATTTTGGATGTACAGGATCTGACTTTTACTGTCGTCAATGAAAACCAAGGCCTTCATTCAAATGAGCTCACGTTTCCTTATGCAGATGGTCGCGACAATATCTGGCTCGCCTCCCAGATCGGTGTCAGCAGCGTTCCGTATCCGATAGCATTGCGGAAAGTCAACTCAACTGGCAAAGCAAAGCCATTGGTAATGGCAATGTTTGATTACAAGGATGAGTTTTTTCTCGGCACAACCGTAGGTGGAAGGTTGTTGCAAAAAGACGATCCCGATTGTCGCTCACGAATCCTTCCTGAAAGCAATGGATTCGTCAATGGATTTGTTTTGTTTCAAGATGCTGTATTGATTGCATCGAGGAGAAGCGGCATTTTAAGCTACAAGAACGGGATCGAAAGCAAGATTTCGGATTACCCTGCAACGGCCATTTGCCTATCAAAAACGGAGCCCAATCGACTATTTATCGGCACTGACATAGGGTTATATTCCTTGCGCTGGGAGGATGGCAAATGGAAGGACGAGGGAAAAATCCAAGGGATTGAGCATGAGGTTAGGCACTTGCAGGCATTGCCCAATGGCGACTTGTGGGCGAGTTTTACCAAAGTTTCCCGCATACAATTCAAGCCTGGATTCACAAATCCGATTGTAACGACCTTTGATTCGACAAATGGTTTTGTGTCTGATCATCTCGAATTCGATTTGTCGGAGCATGATGGGAAGATCCTGTTTGGATCCAACCGGGGCATCTTTCACTTCGACGAAAGGCAACAGAAGCTCGTTCCAGAAACCCTGTTTGGGCAGCGCTTTGCCGACCAAGGCCATGGCGCACGCCACCTCACCCAAGACCTCCTAGGCCAAATCTGGCTCTACGACGGCACCCGCACAGGCTTCCTTCGCAAAGACCAAAACGGCCAATGGCAATGGAACGACCTCCCGCTCCGGCGCATGGAGGACCAGGAAGTCTGGTGCATTTACCCCAGCCCCGACAGCCTCATCTGGATCGGCACCACGACCACGCTGTATTGCTACGACCCGCGGATTCCGAAGGATTACCACGTTCCCTACCATACCCTCATCGACCGCGTGACCGTCAACGATACTCAGGTCGTTTTCTATGGCAATTATGCCGATGCCAACGGCCTTCTCACCGACATTCAGCCCGACAATTACAAGCTCACATTCCCATTCGAACGCAACAACATCGCATTCTCCTACACCGCCACAAGCTACGAATACCCCGAAAAAACCGTCTTCAGCCATTGGCTTGAAGGTTTGGAAGACGATTGGTCGCCGTGGGGACCCGAAAGCGACAAGGCCTACAACGACCTGCCCGAAGGCACTTACACCTTCCATGCCCGCTCCAAGAATCTCTACGACACCCTCGGCAAGGAAGCCGCTTATACCTTTACCATTCTGCCGCCATGGTACCGCACTTGGTGGGCTTATGCATTATATATGTTTGCCGCCATCGGCATGGTAGTTCTCATCGTGCGTTGGCAAGTCGGGCGCGCCAACCGCAAGCAGGAAGTCGCACGCGAGCGCGAGCGGCAACAGCAACGCGCCATCTTGCAAACCACCGTCGAAACCCAAGAGTCCGAACGCATCCGCATCGCGCGTGACCTGCACGACGAAGTCGGCGCCCTGCTCTCCACCGTCAAAATGAGCCTCAAACTCAGCCAACGCAAACTCGCCAAGGATGGCGTGGAAACTTCGCTGGACGAATCAACCGAAATGCTGGACTCGGCGATCGGCTCTGTGCGGCAGATTTCCCACGACCTTTTGCCGCCAAGTCTGGAGTCGCTCGGACTTTGTGCCGCCTTGGCCCAACTCGCCAGCAAAACCGCGCAGCTTTCAGGCATCCCCTTCGAATGCATCCTCATCCAAGAACCGCCAAGACTTGAGATTCGCACCGAACTCACCCTTTACCGCGTCGTCCAGGAATTGATTTCGAATTCGCTCAAGCATTCCCAAGCGACAGAACGCAAGCTTACGCTCGGGTATGCGGATGGGCAGTTCACCATGCTGTTTCAAGACAACGGTGTCGGATTTGACCTCTCCAAGGTCAAAGACAGCGGTGCCGGACTCGGACTTAGGGGAATGGAAAGCAGGGTGGATGCCCTGGGGGGCAAGCTGCGATTCGAAGCGGCACCGGGCCAAGGCTTTTTGGCAGAGATATCCTTGCGGGTCTAGATTGAACCTGCACCGCGATGTTACCACAGCGGATTTTTCCTATCTTTCCTCCCAAAGTGCCACAAGTGTCAAGTCCCAACCCCATCAAAGTCGCTCTCACCGATGACCACAAGCTCTTTCGCAAGGGCATGATCGCCTTGCTCGAAGATGCCGAAGGCATGCAAGTGCTCTTTGAGGCAGGCAACGGCATCGAATTGCTCCAAAAACTCTCCGAAGGAAACCTGCCCGATGTCATCCTGCTCGACATTACCATGCCGGAGATGGATGGCATCGCCGCCCTCCAACGCATTCGCAGCGAATTTCCCACGGTCAAGGTCGTCATGCTCACGATGAACCAAGACGACGCGATGATCCTGCACCTGATCGAATTGGGCGCCAACGGGTACCTGCTCAAGGAATCCGATCCGGACGAGGTCGAAATGGCCATCCGCGCGGTCATGGAAACTGGATTTTATTTCAATGACCGCGTTTCACGTGCCATGCTCTCCAAGATCGTAAAAGGCGACAAGTTCAAGCCGGTGTTCGCTGGTTTGGTGCAACTGACCGACCGCGAAGTTGAAATCTTGGACCATGTCTGCCGTGGCCTCACCAATCCGGAAATCGGCGACAAACTTTTTATCTCCGCGCGCACTGTCGAAGGTCACCGCCAAAACATCATGGAAAAAATGGGCGTGCGCAACACGGCTGGCATGATCATCTACGCCATCAAAAAAGGCTGGGTGGCGCTGGATGAAATCCAATAAGCAAACCCCAATGACGATCTTTGCAGATAGCGTACCAAGCGGCAGCGCCTGAAGAGATTTGGATATTCGGATTATCCTGTTGATTTTTCGGATGTGCAGTTCTCGCCACTTCAACGCATGACATCCATTTGGAACGATGATAAAAGACTTCGCCGACTTTTAGCCTCCGCCATTGCCCTCTTTGCGTTTGGCGTCAATTTGGGGATCAAAGGTTCAATTACCCTCGATTGGCAGCATCTTTACCGACCTGAGGATTTTCATACCTGGAGTGACCTTTGGCGGTTCATGAGCGAATTGCAAACGGGGATTTCACCCGTCTGGGCCTTTCTCGAAGTGAGTGCGCAATTGATCTTGGGCTCGACAGCGATTTTTTCCTTCGGACTCTACCCTTTGTCCATCGGGATCAATGCCTATTTGGGAACTATGGTATTTTCAAAGACGCGCCTTCAAGTCCTGATTTCTGGAGGGCTTTCATTGGTGTTTGCTGTAGCCATTCGGTTCATACACAAAGGCAATACCGAAATGTATGATATGTTGATGCCGGCGTTGATTTTGGGCTGGCTCGCGCTTTTGCAACAGTTGCGCAAGGGTGACGTCCAAAACCGAAGACTATTTTGGCTGAGTTTTGCTGCTGGGGCCGTCCTCAGTTTGCTTGAGCTTACCCGCACGCTCATTTTTCCGTTGATGCCGTTTTTTCTGGTGCTTTCCTTTTTGGCGATGCGGCCGTTGCCGGCGCGTTATTTTTTCGTGTTCCTCTTGCCACTGTTGTTGTTTTCAGGGAGTTGGCATCTCAAACAGGTTTTGTGCCACGATCAGCTCCATTGGAGCAACCACGATGGATTCAACATGCAAAAAAGTTGGGTCGATTTCATTGAAACCCCTAATGAGCGTTTCGAAGACGATCCGCCATTGTATGCGGGTGGCTTTGACAACATCAATACTGATCGGCATACCGCCTACAACAAGATCGTTCGCAAGAAGGTGAGGGAGGCCGTTTTGAAGCAGCCATTGCGCGCTACGCTACATCTCGGCCGGCGGCTTTTGGTACTGTATCAACCCAAAACGGTGCTTTTCATGGCAAAAACGCCCAGTTGGTTCAACTTTATCTATCGACCAGCGGTTTGGTTTTGTGGGCTATCTGTAGTCCTGCTCTTTTTGGCCTCGTTTTGGAGAATGCTCAGGGCGCCATTGCGAGGGCAGTCGTGGCGGGCATTTGGCCGGCCGGAAGTCGCCTCGGCGATCATCATTCTCCTGATCAGCGCCGTATTTGCAGCTGGCGAAGTCGGCGAAGAGGCCCGGTTTTTGATTTCTTTGTTGCCAATGTTGGCTGCGGCAGGCGGCGTGGTCGTCTCCAGTGAATTTCTGCTTCGAATGTGGAAGCGTTGAGTGGGGTCTTCGAAAGTCACGGATCAATTCAGACCAACTCGCTCCAAATCCCTGCGGAGTTCATGCACACGCCCGAAGGTGTAGCCGAGTGCAAGGCCGAGGTAGTTTGCATTTTGCAGAATTGCAACCCCAAAACCCCCATCACCGCTTCCCGACCACCTCAAATGCCTTCTGCAGCCTTTCGCCTTCCTCGTCGACCAAGGTGATCACGTGGTCCCCGGGCGTTGGGTTCAGGGCCATTTGGTGGAAGGTCTCCGTCGTACCGATGAAGGCCTTGTCCAAGTGCCAGTGAATCTTGCTGTCTTGCCGGCGGTGCGCCACCTCAAAAACCACACTGCTTGGATTGCCTTCGAGGTCGATCGGCACATAAACCTTGCTCATCGTCCTTGGATAGACAAATTCCATGTTGGCGCTGTTGGCCTCGGCCTCCGCGGCTTCCTTGCAATCGGCCCGCCAAGGCGGCAAGCTCATATAGTCCACATGCTTTTTGCGGTACCAATCCTCCATCGCCGGGGCAAGTACAAACCAAGGTTTGTGGACCATGTTGTAAGGGGATTCGCAGTCGCCATGCACTTGGAACTGCCCGCTTGGATCCAGGTGAACCATCTTGTGGTAAGGACAAGGTTCGGTGTTCAGTCCCCGTTTGGGCACACGCATCACCTCGAGTTCGTCGCAGACGTCGCTCGCACGGTGGCCGCTTTTTTTACAAATGGTCACCTGCTCCATGTCGTCAAACGGCTCGTCAAACCAGGTATTGGGCGTATGGATCATGTCGAAGAGGTCAAAAAGAATGGGTGCCGCCGCGTACAGGCCGATCAAGCCCGGCCGACCTTCGCCATCGGCATTGCCGGCCCAGACGGCCACGACATGCGTCGGCGTGACCCCGATCGCCCAAGCGTCGCGGTAGCCGTAGCTCGTGCCCGTCTTCCAAGCTACGCGGCGCGACGAACTGAAATTCATCCATTCGCTTTCGCCCTCGGGGCGGGCGAGTTCGAGCAGGGCGTCCAAGGTCGCGTAGCAGGAACCCGCGCTTAGTACCGTCTCATCGACCAAGGTCGGCTTGTAGTCGGTTTGGTGGGTGATGGATTTTTTCCATTCGAAGTTGGGCGCACGGAACTCATTGTCAATGTATTTGCCATTGAAGCGATGGTAGTCGTTCACGCAGCGCGCCATGCTCGCGTACATGCCCGCGAGGTCCCAGAGGCTTGCCTCCGCACCACCCAAGATCAGGGAAAGCCCGTAGTCGTCTGCCGGACGGTCGAGCGTGGTCATGCCAATTTCCTGGAGCCGCTGCAAAAATCGGTGGTGGCCATAGTCGCTCAGCATTCGGATCGCGGGGATGTTCAGCGAACGGGCCAAAGCCATTTTGGCGGGCACTGCCCCATCGAATGTACGGTTGTAATTCTGCGGATTGTAATTCCCATAGTAGGTCGGAATGTCGGGGACAAGGGTCTGGGGCAAGATTTCGCCGTCGTCGAGCATGGAGGCGAAGAGAAAGGGCTTGAGAATGCTTCCCGTGCTGCGCCTTGCCCGAATCACATCGACTTCGTGGCCGCTGCTGCTGTCGGTGGCCTCGGTATTGCCCACGTAGGCGATCACGTCACCCGATTCGACTTCCATCACGAGGGCCGCCGCATTGTGAACGCCATTTTCGAGGAGGCGGCGTTGGTGCATTTGCAGGATATGGCTCGCGCGGGCCTGCAGGTGCATGTCGAGCGTGGTGCGGGTGCGCTTTCCCGTGCCCGCCTCCGCAAATCCGCGGTCAAGCAGGTGGGGCGCAAGGTTGGGCAGGGGATGCGGTCGGTCGGGCAGCGGCTCCATGATGGCGAGGGCGTAGGTCGTCGAATCGAAGATTTCCTCTTCCCACATGCGGCGGAGTAGTCGGTCGCGTTTGGCTTTGAGTGCGGTGCGGTTTCGGCCGGGGTGAATGAGTTTGGGGCTGTTGGGCAAGACCGCCAGCGTCGCGCTTTCGGCCCAGCTGAGTTTGTCGGGGCCGCGTCCAAAGTACCGCCACGCCGCGGCATCCAGACCGACGACATTCCCGCCAAAGGGTGCATTCGAAGCGTACATCGCCAAAATCTCCTCCTTGGAATACTTCATTTCGACCCGAAGGGCAAGAACGGCTTCGATGGCCTTTTGAAAAATGTTGCGGCTTTGCCCTTTTCGGCTCATGCGCATGACCTGCATCGTCAGGGTGCTGCCGCCGCTCACCACACGTCCGCCTTTCAGGTTTTGAAGGGTGGCACGACCGAGGGAAATAAGATCGACCCCGGGGTGAATGTCAAAGCGGCGGTCTTCGAAGGTTACGATCGCCTTGGCGAATTTCTCGGGCACCGTGTCGGTCGCCGGGAAACGCCATTGGCCGTCGGCAGCGATGCGGGCACCGAGCAGGTTGCCATCGCGGTCTTCGAGGACCATGGAGAGCGGGTCTTCGAAGAGCTGTTTGGGCAGGAGGAAAAATTGCCACCAAATCCCGAAGGCCAGCAGCCACAGCAGCAGCTTCCACCGCGGCTGGAAAAGCTTCCGGCGCAGCTTGCCGAGGCCCGACCGTCCCCTGCGGACGATTTGGGAAGTTTTTTGGAGGAATGAATTCATCGGAATGGTGGCTGTCGAGGAATTTTGGGAGTATTAAACGCAAAGGGCGCGGAGGTTCGCAGAGGGCGCAAAGTTCAAATGTGACTTTGCGGCCCTTTGCGCGCTCTGCGGTTTTTTCCTCAGGAATCAGCAGGCTCCACAACCGTCACCCATTGTCCAGGGATTCTTGCCGAAATCGAATTGTCGTACATCGCCTCCACATAAACTGTCGGAAGGTAAAACTTGCCGAGGTAGGAAGCATTCAGCAGGATTCGGAAGGTTTTCTCATTCGGCTCCGTTTTCCGGGTGGGGTAGGCCCAAGGGAATTTGTACTTCTGCCCGGGCGAACCCAAGTCAAAATACGTGAGCACCCTGTCGTCGCGGATGTCTTGGTATTCCGGAATCGAAATCGCCTTTTCGAAGTTGGTGCCGTCGAGGCGGGTGTTGTGAATTTCCCATCCGCTGGCAAAAATCTCGGTCAAGGCCAATTCGTCGAGGTCGCCTTTTGTGCCCGGATTCTTGAGTGTGATTTCGGCCACGAAATCGGTACCCTGCTCCAAGGAAGTGACATCGATCGCGCCGCCCTCCATGTCGAGATAGTCGATCGCCAAGCTGATATGGTTTTGACGTGCGTCCTGATCCCCGACAACGGGAATGCCTTCGGAGATGACCCGCACAAAGAGGATGCTGCCTCCTTTGTTCTTGACTTCGACGCGGCCATCCTTGCCACTTGCCATCAAATCAACTTGGGAAATGGGTTTGGTGCTGCTGCCATCCTGCCATTCGCCGCCATTGATGCGGTAAGCGTATTCCATCTTGGCATTTTGGTTGTTGACCCCGGCATATTTGGCCATTGCGATCAGGCTGTAGCCCGTCGTCTGCGTGCTCATAAAGTCCTGCGAAGACAAGGCTTTCGCAATTTTTTTGGACAAATCCGCCCCGCGCACACGGTTGCCGATGATGCCGATGCACTCGAGAATGATGGCTTGGTCACGCACGTCATCGCCGTAAGTGAAGCCCAATTCCTGATACTGCGGCACGGCAATGGCCAAGTCCTGCGTGAGCTTGACTGCCGTCTCTGGCTGCCCCGCCAATTTGTAGGCTGCGGCAAGCCGCCATTTTGCGACGTTGTCGATGCCCGGCAATTCCCGCAATCGGTTCATCGCGCCCAATTCCGGCGAACCCGCCAAGGCCAGCAAGTACAGGCGGTCACCTTGGATCACCTGATCCGGGCGACTCGTGCTTGACCAGTTTTTCGCAGCCTTCTTCTGGAAAGCGATCCACTTGCTGAGGAAGGACTGCGAAACGCGGTAGCCCTTGTTTTTGGCTTCGATCACGAAGTTGCCCGCATAGTTGGTGCCCCATTCGCTGATTTCTCCCGTTCCCGGCCAATACGAGAGCCCGCCCGATGCTTGCTGAAAGCTCTCCAAGCGGTCGAGTCCCGCGCGGATGTTTTTGTCGATCTGCAACTTGGCTGCTTGTGGCATCTCCATCAAGTTGGAAACGTAGAGCTGCGGAAATACTGCCGAAGTCGTTTGTTCCACGCAGCCATGGGGATATTGCAACAGATAATGGAGCCGTTTGCCGAGGTTGATCGGCGGAATCGTACTGAGTTCGAGCGTGCCTTTGTTGGTTCCCGCCATACCCGGATAGGCATAGCCATAGGCCCAGCTTTCATTCGCATCAATGGCTTTTTCCTGCACATTGACCACCTTCGGATTGGGGTTGCGCACATCAATGTCGATGTGGTACACCGCAACTTCGCTGCCTGAGGTGGCGGTGACTTTGACTGTCCCCTTGCCGATGCGCTCTTTGACTTTCAGGTCGAAGGTCACCAATTCGTCGCCGGGTCTGGCAAATTGGATGGACTTGTTCGCGCTGCCATTGACCGTGAAGAGGTCACTTGCGCTAAGTTTGACACTGACATTTTTGACGTTGTTTTCCATCGCGAAGACGGAAACCGGCAGACGAACTTCCTCGCCCGGGCCGAGTACACGGGGGAGCGTGCCCATGACCATGAGTGGCTTGCGCACAGGTGTGGCCTTTTGTGCAGAGCCGTAGGCGCTCTCTTGACGGGCGACGACCATCGTGCGGACGGAGCCGACGTAGTTGGGCATCATGAAGCTGTGGCGTTTGGTTTCGCCGGCTTTCAAGGAGAATGGCCCCATGAATTTGACGACGGGTTTGAACCGGTTTTGCTTGGTGCCTTCTTTGGGTGCCATGCCATCGTCACCGCCGATGCCCAAAAGCTTGGTCAGATCTGCACCGTAGGCTCCAATGACTTTGTCATATAGGTCCCAGGTTTTGACGTCGAGTGCCTCGCGGGCATAAAAGTCAGCCCAGGGATTGGGCGTCTCGAAGCGGGTGAGATCCAACAAGCCTTCGTCCACCACGGCGACCGTGTAAGTCATCGGTTTGCCGGTGGCTTCGCTCACTCCAATGTCTACACGTTCCATGGGTTCAAGTACCTCGGCCATTTGGATACGGGGCTTGAGCTCGGTCATGGGGTCCGTGACCTCGATGGGGATCACGCCATACATACGCATGGGCATGTCGTTCACGGTCTGCGCATGCGGCTGGATGAGGCTGACGTGGGCGTAAATGTTGGGCGCCATTTCGGCAGTGGCTTTGAAGCTGAATGTCGCGGCATCCATCCCCGTGGATTCGACCCAATGCGTCGACAGCACCTTTGCCCCGGACTCCAGGCTCACCAAGGCGCGTCCTGATTTGCCCGTCGGAATGGTGAGTGTCACGTTGTCGCCGACTTTGTATTTGTCTTTGTCCGCGCTAAATGTGAGCATGGTCGCTCCGCCGGGATTGTCCTTTTGGGCACGTCCCGCCCAGCCGGGCCAATCAATGTAGATGACTTGGCCTGTGCAGTGACCGCCTTCGTCGCATGCACGCACCATGTAGCGGCCCCATGCAGGGTACTTGACATTAAATTTCCAGGAGCCTTGTCCGTCCTTGAGGGTGATGCTTTCCTTGAGCACCTCCTCTTGGTAGAATTTTTCGTTGTAGCTCGTTTCGCTGTTGGCGGCTTGATCCCACCACCATTTCCAATCCAATTTGTACAAGGCGACATCGACCTTGCGTGTTCCGTTCGGATTGCCGCTTGCGTCAACGGCGACGATTTGGACTTTGTGGTCAGTGTCAGTGAGCAACATGCCACGCGCCTTGTCGCCCTTCGGGACCTTGATGCCGACAAACCTTTCGTAGGGATAGTAGGGAATGCTGAAACGGTCCGTACTGAAGGCGCCTCCGGGTTCAAATACCTTCGTCACGAAATTGGCACTGAGCAAGCCTGGAGCTTCGCCTTCAAGGTCAATCTTGAGCGGAACTTTCGCTTGCCCATTTTCGTCCACCGAACCTTCAAAAATGGTCTGCTGCTCCGAGTCGAATGTACGTACGGGGTCGTCAAATTCGTAGTCGACGTATCGCTTGAACGAGGTCGGAATGCTTTTGAGGGAGACGTTCACGTCAGCTTTCATGTTTTTGGCAATCGCGCCGTGCAGCCAGCGCACTTCCAATTCGCCTTTCAAATCCTCCATGGATTTGCTCAGGAATTCCTTGCCGAAGTCGATTTTGATCTTGAGGCGATTGGGCATGACCGTTTCGATTTTCAAGGTCTTTTCGAAGCTCGCGCCGCCGACATCCACACGCAGGTTGTAATTTCCGGTTGGGGCACTGCTTGCGGTTTCTGTTTGGTATGTGTAGACGCCATTGAGGTGCGTCGTCTTGATCGCCTTGTTCACGACTTGGCCCAAGGAATTGGTGAGCGTAAAGGTCACAGGGTGGTCGGCGGGCAATGTCTTGAGTTTGTCTTCGAGCATGAAGGTCGTGAAGATGGAATCCCCCGGACGCCAAACGCCCCTTTCGCCGTAGATGAAGCCTTTGACACCTTTGTAGTAACGTTGACCGCTGATGTCAAACTTGCTCAGGGAGAGCGCGTAGCCGTCGCCGAGTTTGAGGTAGCCGCGCTGATTGCCTTGTTTGGCGACGACGACAAAGGGAACGGTGCCGACATCCGCCTTGGCGGTGCCATAGCTGTCCGTGGAAACGCGCTTCAGGATTTGCTGTTGGTAGTCATAGATTTCGAGCTCGACGCCGGCGAGCGGCGCAGTCGAATGCAAGTCATTGACAATGATCGTCATGCTGCCATCGGTGCCGCGTTTGGCGATGATGCCGAGGTCGCTTGCCAGCACGTTGCGGGCCGCTTCCTTGCTTTGATAGGTGTAATAGGCTTTGTGGCAAGGATTTTCGCGGTTGTCCCAAGCTTCGCCGTAGTCATAATCGTCATAGTAGCTCCAATAGCTGCTTTCGTCGTCCATGTTGTCGCTCCAAGCTCCCTCTTCAGGTTCTTGCTTGGGCTTTTCCTCTTCGTCGGCAGCTTCCGGTTCGCCTTCGCAGGTATAAATGGAATGCGCCTTGGAAAAATTGACCGACACGCGGTAGATGGCACCCGGCTCCGAATTGATGAGCGAACCAAGGTCGATCACGTGGCGGTTCCATTGGTGCAGGTTCAAGGATTTGTCGCCATCCAACCGGATGGTGCTTTTGTGCACGACCTTGCCGACGCGTGCGAGTTCGCGGTCGCCTTCGAGGTCATTCACTTGCAGGAATTGCAGGATGTTCTTTTCGTAGATTTTGGTGATTTTGAGATCGACGGCTTTCAGGCTCACCGCTTCGAAGGCAAACGGCAATTTCGTTCCAGCGCGGGGCAGGATGTTGCCGTTGCCGGCAATGCGAACCTGCGGCTTGACTTCTTCAAATTGAAGGTCAAAGGTTTGTTGATTCTTGAGCTTGTGTCCGAGGATGTTCTGCACCCCTGGTTCGACCACGATCGTATGCTCACCGGTGACGCGAGTGATCGGGAAAACCTTGACATCGTTGCCTTCCACGAGGTAGCGCAAGTTCACATTGGCGATGGTGATAAGGCCGTTCAGGTCTTGCGAGCGACGAATTGGATCGCTGAAGGTGAGCACGACGTATTGGTCTGGATTGTTGTAAGGCTTGTATTCGACGACTTTGAAATCCCCCAATGCCGGGACCGTCACTTCGGATGTTCCTTCCTTTTCGACGTTAATTTCATCGCCGTCCCAAGCCAATTCCACTTTGGATGCCGAATTTCCACGCCGCACACTGTCAAGCCTGAAGGTATGTTCGCGGCCGTCGAGGCTATGGCTCCATTTGATCTTGAATTCGTTGCCGTCTTGCTGAGCGGAAAGGACTTCCTCGACCAGATTGCCGTATTCAAAGTCTGCCGTCGTCAGTGTTCCGTTGACCGCTTGCCAGATGAGCTTTGTTTTGTCAAGGGTTTCGATGCCCAACACACTGACTTCAAAGTTTTGTTTTTCGGTCTCAAACTGAAAGGGAAAGGTTTGGAGCGGCTCTTCCAAGTCCTTGATGTATTCGCCGAGCTTGAATTCGCCCTTGTAGTATTGGTCGGTGGGCATCGGTTCCTTGGGCTCGAATTGAATCGTGCGTTCGTCGATCCAAACTGCTGTGCCTTCAACTTCAGGGTCAAATTCGAATGGGTTTTCCGTCAGGGTTACGCCGATTTGGGCAGTTTGGGCCACGTTTTCGTTCAGGCGAACCTTGATCGTGCTTTGTCTGGAGATTTTTCCGGTGGTGTAGGCGGAAATGTAGGGGGCAAATGCTTCGTCAAACTTGTATTCGCGGGGTTCCTGTTTGGAACTGCAAGACGCGAGCAGCAGCAGGACGAGTGTAGCAAGAAATGTTTGGGTGAGAGATTGGGCGTTAAAAATCTTCATGGGAGTGAATAAAAATCGTTCTTGGCAAATTGAATCAATGCTGCCCGAATATACTCCGGGACAGACGCTGAGGTTCCGTCTCAAAGTAGTAAAAATCGGTCAACTATTTTCAAAAATTAGCCAAAATCACCTCGCCACCTGACCTGTGTCGGTTTGCTTGGAGCTTTGCTCTCCAATCGAAGGGTTCAGCTCACTTTTCCGATCACAACCGACGTCATGGACAGCGATCCACCGACGGGAATGTCATTGAAAAAGGCGAGGCGGTCGTCTTTGGATTGCGTCCCCAAGACGTAGAGCAAGGGCAGGTAATGTTCGGGTGTGGGGATCGCAAGTTGCGCGGATTTCCCCAAGGCTTGGTAATTGATCAGGGCCGAATGGTTGCCTTCGACGATGTGTTTCTTGAAGGTTTCGTTGATCTCCGTTGCCCAGTCGTAGGCGAAGGGGACGTTAAAGTCGCGGTTCCAAGCGACCATGCCCAAATTGTGCACGATGTTACCGCTGCCGATGATCAGCACGCCTTTGTTGCGGAGGGCTGCGAGTTCTTGCGCGAGTTCGTAGTGGTATTGTGGGGACTGGGTATAGTCCAAGCTGATTTGTACAATGGGGATGTCGGCATTTGGCCACATGTTGCGGGTGACGCTCCAACATCCGTGGTCGAGGCCCCAATTGCTGTCGGCTGCGACTGGGGTTTTGTGAACCAAAGCCTGCGTTTCGCCGACCAACCATGGGCTGCCTTTCGCCGGGTATTGCACGTCAAACAATTCCTGCGGAAATCCGCCGAAGTCATGAATGGTGGGTGGCAGTTCTTGGGCGGTAACCTTGGTGCCCTTGGTTTCCCAGTGTGCCGAGACCATCAGAATCGCCTTCGGATGCGGAAGTTTGGCGGCTACAGCGCGCATTTCCCGGGAAAAAACGTTGTCTTCGATGGCGTTCATTGGGCTACCATGGCCGACAAACAAGGCCGGCATCGTTTCTGTCGGACCGAGTCCATCGAGCAATTGATGCAGTGCTTTCAGTTTCATAGTTGCCCCGGCGAATGCAGTGATGCCTGCGATTTTGAGAAATGTTTTCCGATCCATCTTTGGCTGCCGAATAGATTCCCCGGCATCACCTCCGTTGCAATATTACGAAACCTAAATAAATGTTGTTACATGTATTTTTTTGCGAATGGGATTCGGCACTGCAAACGGCAGAAAATAGGGCGAATACGGAAAAAACATTCGAAGGAAAATCAGGAAATCAAAACAATGTCTGAATCCCGCTTTCGCTGCTCACGAAGGCAGCATACTTCCGCATGGTTTCGTAGAAGTCGTCAAATTTTGGTGTTTGGCGCAGCTTTTTCATCCATTCGTCCGGAATTGCCTCTGCACCCATGAACACGCCGGCCACCTGACCCGCAATCGAGCAATTTGTATCGGTATCCCCGCCGGCGGCGACGATTTCCTTCATCATGTTTTGAATGCCAATGGTCGGCGCCTGCTGCGCGGCAAATAGTGCAAGCGGAACGGAATCCACGACGTAACCACTGCTGCCAAATCGTTTGCCAATGTCCCGGATGCGCAAGCCCGGGCTTTGGGTGATGGCTTCGAGACGGTCACGCACACGTGAGTCGGGCAAAGCCTTGATCACAGCGGGAATAAAATTCTGCTGGGTATTTTGAACCAAGCGGATCGCCCAAACGACGGCCAAGGCGCCGACATAAGCGTCAGCATTGTGGTGGGTGATGCGGCAGACGTTTTCGATGAGTTCGCGGTCGCTTTCCTTTTTGGGATCCAAGGCAAAAGCCAACGGACCGATGCGCATCGCTGCGCCATTGCCGGCCGCCATTTCGCCTTTGGCCCCTACTGTCCACCAACTGCCACCGCCGACGAGTTCGACGAGGGCTTTGAGTGTGGAGGCCCCGAGACCTGTAAGCCTGCGGTCGCGGTACCAGCGCCGGAAAGTTTGTGCAAGATGTTCCGGATCGACGAAGCCCTTTTCCATGATGGACTCGCAAGTCGCCATCGTGAGCTGGGTATCGTCGGTAAAGAACCAATTGGAGTCCCCTGCGGGGATATCTGACTGTTCGTATTTGCTCCCGTAGGCATCCCCGAGGGCGCCCATGAGCAAGCAAGCTTTGACCTTTTCGTCCATTTTTCGCGCGTTCAGGCACCAACGTTGACCAACGATGCCTGTGAATGCCTCAAAAATAGCCTGTAACACGACTGATTCAACTGCCATTTTTCCGCAAATACACGGCTGCCGACCTAATCATTGGGCAATGACGCCTAGCGTCTTCACTGTGCAGGAATTGGGTTCGGGGAAAGGCGGATGCGAAACGGTCCTTGATCGGGTTCCAATGTGGCGACAAATATTTGCGCCACCGCCCGAGAATCACGTTTGGATGCGATTAAAATGTCGGTTGCGAAATTGAATGTCGGCGCTCATTTGAGCTGTCCCCAAAAACAAAACTCCAGCAAAGCTTGCGCCTTGCTGGAGTTGATTTTAGATCGAACGATCGACTTACATGAGCTTCCTGGCGACCTCGGTCGTCTTGAATTGCTCGATAACGTCGCGTTCTTGGATGTCATTGTAACCATCGATCTGCATACCGCAGTCAAAGCCACGCTTGACCTCACGCACGTCGTCTTTGAAACGCTTGAGCGAGGCGAGTCTGCCTTGATGCACCACGATGCCGTCGCGGATGAGGCGCACAGGATCTTTGCGGTTGATTTCGCCGTCCACAACCATACAGCCGGCAATGGTACCCACTTTGGTGACCTTGAAGATTTCCCTGATCTCGGCCGTACCGGTGATCTCTTCCTTCTTCTCTGGGCTGAGCAGGCCTTCCAATGCGTCGCGCACTTGGTTGATGGCGTCGTAGATGATCGAATAGAGACGGATGTCGATGCCTTCAGTTTCGGCCATCTTCCGTGCATTTGGACTAGGCCGCACTTGGAAACCGATGATGATCGCGTCGGATGCCGTTGCCAACAAAACGTCGGCCTCTGTGATCTGACCCACAGCCTTGTGGATCACCTTCACGGCGACTTCGCCTTGTGACAGCTTCAACAAAGAGTCGGAGAGTGCCTCCACCGAACCGTCCACGTCGCCTTTGACGATGATGTTGAGTTCGCGGAAGTCGCCCAACGCCTTGCGACGTGCAATTTCCTCCAAAGTCGGACGCTTGTTTTGGCGCAATTGCTGCTCACGGTAGAGCTCGCTGCGCCTGACAGCGATGTCCTTGGCTTTGCGTTCGTCTTCATAGACCACGAAGCGGTCACCTGCTTGAGGTGTTCCGGCCAAACCGACCAACTGCACAGGTGTCGAAGGTCCGACTTTTTTGACGCGGTTGCCGCGCTCATCGAGCATGGCACGCACACGTCCAAAGTGTACACCTGCGACCATGGAGTCGGCGATGTTCAGGGTTCCGTCCTGCACCAATACGGTTGCGACCACACCACGACCTTTGTCAAGGCGGGCTTCGATCACCGTACCACGGGCAGGCTTGTCGGGGTTGGCTTTGAGGTCGAGCATTTCTGCTTCCAACAAGACCTTCTCCAACAACTCGGGGATGCCCAAGCCAGATTTTGCGCTGATTTCCTGGCACTGAAACTTGCCGCCCCAGTCCTCGACCAAGATATTCATCTCGGAGAGTTGGAGGCGGATCTTTTCAGAATTTGCGCCTGCCTTGTCGATCTTGTTGATGGCAAAAACCATCGGGACACCCGCAGCCTCTGCGTGGTTGATGGCCTCACGTGTTTGCGGCATGACTTGATCGTCTGCTGCAATCACGATGATTGCCAAGTCAGTCACTTTGGCACCACGGGCACGCATGGCGGTAAACGCTTCGTGACCAGGGGTATCCAAGAAGCAGATGCGGCGACCGTCGTCCATGACGACTTCGTAGGCACCGATGTGCTGGGTGATACCACCGGCTTCACCGGCCACGATATTGGCCTTACGGATGTAGTCGAGCAACGAGGTTTTACCGTGGTCGACGTGACCCATCACCGTGATGATCGGGGCGCGTGATTGCAGCAAAGCTTCGTCATCATACTCACTTTCGGCTTCTTCAAATGCCTTGTCGGCGATATCGATGAAGCGTACGGTGAAGTCATATTCCTCGGCAAGCAACTGAATGATATCGGCCTCCAAGCGTTGGTTGATCGAGACAAAAAGTCCCAACTCCATACACTTGGCGATGATCTCAGTCACCGGCACATCCATCATGTTGGCCAATTCATTGGCCGTGATGAACTCGGTTACCTCGAGTACGAGCGCTTCTTCGGCTCTGTGTTGTGCCTCGTTTTCACGACGGCGTGCGTCGGAATCACGTTTGCCTTTACGAAGGCGCTGACGGGAGCGGCTTGCGCCTTGACGCATGTTTTCAAGCGTACGCTTGATGACATCGTTGAGCTCCTTGGCGGATGCGTCTTCTTTCTTTTTCTTGTCTGCGACTGCGCCACCACCCGTTTGTGGACGTTTGACACCACCTGCACCTGTTGCAGGCTTGGCGCCAGGTTGGCCTGCTCCGCCTTGACCTTGCGTGCCCGGTGTTCCAGGTGCGCCGGTTGGCTTTTTACGCCTTTTGCGGCGACGCTTTTTCTTGTCTTGCTCGCTTTCCTCGGTCGAGCCCGCTGCGCCTCCACCACCTGCGGTGGTTGCTGCTGCAAGCTTGGGCTTGGGTTTGCGACCGGAAAGGGCATCCAAGTCAATTTTGCCTTTGATGTTCAGGCCTGCGAGCTTGGGCGAGTGATCGGCAGCGGTAATGTGCTCGATTTCTGCCGATTCGGGCTCTGAAGTGGTTTCGGCAACGACGGGTTCGGATTTTTCCACAACCACGGGTGCTTCTACCTTCGGGGTCTCGACGACAGGCACAGTCTCCACCTTCGGTTCTTCCACCTTGGGTGTCTCTACGACTGGGACTACCTCGACCTTTGGTTCTTCGACTTTGGGAGTCTCGACCACGGGCTTGGTTTCCTGAACTTCCTTGACCTCCACTTTAGGCTCTTCCACCTTTGGGGTCTCAACCACTACCGGTTTGACCTCTACCTTTGGCTCTTCGACCTTTGCCTGAACGATCGGTTCGACAACAGGCTTCTGTTGTGGTTCCTCTTGCGGCTTGGGCTTTCTACCTGAAAGGGCGTCCAAATCGATTTTGCCTTTCACCTTCAGGCCTGGATAGCGTGAATCGCCCTCGTCCTTGGTTACTTCGGCGCCTTTTTCTGCGACTGTCTCGGTTTTGATCCCTGCAGCATCCTTTCGGCCTTCCAAGTAACCTTTCCGTAACTGCTCTGCAGAAACAAACTCTTCGTCGTCTTGCTCGTGCGACTCTTCCTGCTGCAGGCGTTTTTCCTGCTTTGCCTCCTTGATCTGCTCCACTTTTTGCTTCAGGATTTTCTCCGAAGCAAACTCCTTCATCAAGGCATTGTACATCTCATCGCTGAGCTTTTCGTTGGGAGTATTGGAAATAGAATAGCCTTTGGCCATCAAATGATCCACCAACGTTTGGCTCCCTGTATTTAGCTCCTTGGCTACTTTGAAAAGACGATGTTTCTGTTTCTCTTCTGACATAAATGGATTTGGTCTCCCACCCTATTAATCTTCAAACTCGGCTTCCAAGATACCCATCACTTCGAGGATGGTCTCACGGTCGAGGTCGGTCCTACGCTCCAAATCATCAACGCTGAGTTCAAGCACGGCTTTGGCGGTATCGCAACCGATCGCCTTCAGCTCGTTGATAACCCACTCGTCGATTTCGTCGCTGAATTCATCCAGGTCCACATCTTCCTCATCATGTTCCATTTCGCGGAAGACGTCGATTTCGTAGCCAGTGAGGCGGCTTGCGAGCTTGATATTTTGCCCGCTTTTGCCAATGGCCAAAGACACTTGGTCTGGCTTCAGGAATACCTGAGCCTTCTTGTTGCCTTCATCAAGCTTGATGGAGCTGATTTTCGCTGGGCTCAGTGCCCGCTGAATGTACAGCTGCTCGTTGCTTGTGTAATTGATCACGTCAATGTTCTCATTGCGCAACTCACGCACGATGCCATGGATGCGCGAGCCTTTCATGCCCACGCAAGCGCCCACAGGGTCGATGCGATCGTCGTAGCTTTCCACGGCCACCTTTGCGCGCTCGCCTGGCTCGCGCACAATCCCCTTGATGGTAATGAGGCCGTCGTATATCTCGGGTACTTCTTGTTCAAACAGTTTCTCCAAAAACAGGCCTGAAGCCCTGGAGATGATGCAATGCGGATTGCCGTTGCGCAACTCCACATCAATGATCACGGAGCGGATCGTGTCGCCCTTGCGGAAACGGTCTTTCGGAATCTGCTCATTCTTAGGCAAGATCAACTCGTTGCCTTCGTGAATGACCATGATCTCGTTGCGCCAGATCTGGTAAACCTCGCCCACGATGATCTCGCCGACAAGTTCTTTGTATTTTTCAAAAATGACCTGCTTCTCGAGGTCACGAACCTTCTGTGTAAGTGTCTGCTTTGCGGTCTGTACCATTTTGCGTCCGAAGTCCTCAAACCGGATTTCGTCGGCCATTGGCTCGCCGATTTCCGAATCTTCGTCCAAGGTAAGTGCCTCGGAGAGCGAAATCTGCGTGGCTTCGTCTTCAACCTCCCCGTCTTCCACGATCAAACGCTCGCGAAAAGCTTGGATATCACCTTTGTCGACGTTGATGATGACGTCAAAATTATCGTCAGAACCGAACTTTTTGCGGATCATGGTGCGAAACACCTCCTCCAGCACGCTCATCAGCGTGGCACGGTCGATGTTCTTAAACCGGGCAAATTCTGCAAAGGATTCAACCAGGCTCTCTTTATTCTCGCTTATCTTCCGTTTCGCCATGTTTCAATCGAATGAAATTTCAATTTTTGCTTCTTGTATGGCGTCAAACGCCAATTTGATATCTGTATTTTCTGAGTTTTCAGATTTTTTGGATCTCTTCTTAGGATCGAATGCCATCGTGATTCCTTCCTCATCCACGGCAGCCAATGTGCCTGTGAGCGTGCGGCCTTCAGTGGTTTTCACCTTCAACTTGCGCCCGACGTTTTTGGCGTATTGCCGACGCACCTTGATGGGACGACCAACACCTGGACTGCTGACTTCAAGATTGAAAGGAAAATCGAATGGATCATGCTCTTCCAACCAAGCGTTCAATTTGCGGCTCACGCGGGCAACTTGGTCGATGGTGACGCCTTCGTCGGTATCGATCCAAAATGAAAGAACACTGCTCGGCCCCTTTGCCAAGTTTACCTCGACAATGAAGACCTCAGGGAAATTTTGGGTAACCAATTCCCGCATTTCCGTTTCTACCGCTTCAAAATCCTGCATCATCAACAAATAAAAAAGGGAGAACCCGTCCTCCCCATCCTCGCACATGATTAAAAATCAGTGCAAAGATACGATATAGATTAAAAAACGCAAAATGTGAATTCGCTATTTACTGCTGAAATTTCGAAAATCGAAAGATCGTGGTCGATCCGGGCTTTTGCGGCAATGCGAATTTGGGTTAATTTGCCGAATTCGATGGCGATGGAAACAGAAGACATAGCGAAAACAGCACAACTGCTACACAAAAACTGGGATTTGACCACTCCGTCAGACCTTGATTGGGAATCCTTGCGTGAAGCGCTGAGGGTGCAACTTTTGTGGATGCTTGAATCAGATTTTGAGCGACTCGTACAAACAATGTATCGCTTGGATGTTTACGAGAGCAAATTTCAGGCGGCTTTGCGTCTACCGACTGTCGGGGAACGGGCTGTAGCCTTGGCCACCATCGTCTTGGAACGCGAACGCCAAAGGTTGGCCACTTGGAAGAAATACAGCGGCGAATAAGCCCTGATCAAAATGGAAATAAATCAGGCAGCGCGGCGTCCTTGGGAAATGAAGGGCCATATCAAGGAAACCATGCTTCTTGCAGGGCCTGTGATCGTGGGACAGGTGGGGCATATGTTGATCGCCTCTGCCGATACGATCATGATCGGCGACCTTGGTTCGTTGCATTTGGCGGCAGCATCCATCGCAAATGGCTTGTTTTTTCTCATCGCGGTCATTGGAATAGGCATCTGTGTTGTGATTTCGCCACTGACCGCGCAGTTGATCGGTGCTGAAAAAGGGGAAGAGGCGCTCAGCCGGAGGCTACATGCCGGAATCGTGGTAGGCTTCTGGATTACGTTGCTGTCCATGTTGGCCATTTGGGGTTTGGCAGAGGCAATTCCTTGGATGGGGCAACAACCCGAGTCCGTACCTCTTGCGCAGTCCTATCTGAAAATATTGTCCTTGTCGCTGCTGCCCATCATGCTGTTTCTGGCAGTAAAACATTTTTTGGATGGTTTTGAAGCCGTCGTACCTGGAATGGCGATCACTGCTTTTATGGTCGTGTTTCACGTTTTTTTCAACTGGGTGCTGATCCATGGGAAATTGGGTTTTCCAGCCATGGGATTGGATGGTGCGGGTTGGAGTACGGTCGTGTCCAGGATTCTCGGATTTGGGATCCTTGTTGCGTACATGAAATACTCCAAGCGCTTTTCCAAGTATTTTCAAATCAGGGAATTGTTTCGTCACCGAATGGATGAGATTCGGCAAATTTTGAAAATCGGCATTCCCAGCGGGATGCAGTATTTTTTTGAGGTGGGGGCTTTTGCAGGGGCCGTTTTGTTGGCGGGTCGCATCAGCAAGGAAGCGCAGAGCGCACATCAAATCGCCATTCAGGTCGCGTCATTTACTTATATGTTTTACATGGGCATCGCTTCGGCGGTATCCATCAGGGTTGGAAATGCCTTTGGACGGCGAGATTTTCTCGCAGTCAGACAAGCTTCCATGGCTGGCATACTTTGTGGGCTGGGCTGTGTTGCCGTTTTTGTGTCCTTGATGCTGGGTCTTCGGGGTGTTTTGCCCGCACTTTATATTGACGAAGTGATCGTTTGGGGCATCGCCTCCAAGTTGCTCATGATTGCGGCGGTATTTCAGCTGTTTGACGGGATGCAGGCCATTGTGATGGGTGCACTGCGTGGCATGATGGATGTCAAACTGCCAACGGGAATTACGTTTGTGGCCTATTGGGTGATCGGTTTGCCTGTTGCCTTCTATTTTGTGGAGGAGATGGAGCTTGGTGTCGAAGGTGTCTGGTATGGGCTGACCATTGGCCTCGGTTTCTCCGCACTCTTGTTGGGTTGGCGACTTTTGTCGAGAACACGGACGGCACGGCTTCAAAAACTGGTCGAATTGGCACATGATTTGCAAAGACAGGAAGAGGCTTTCAAGTAGCTTTCTCGAGGCATAGTTTGCAAAACAGTGAGCTTTGCCGATATTTAGGATTCAATTAGAAATACGAATTCGTATGTACCGTACACTTTTAATGATGGCATTTGTGGTTTTGAGCGGTTTCGCCATGGCCCAAACCCCGGTCGCAGGAACTCCGGCGGCTGCCAAAATCGAATGGCTCACTTGGGACCAAGCTGTTGCCAAAATGGAAAAGGAGCCCCGCAAGATCATGGTCGACGTTTATACCGATTGGTGCGGATGGTGCAAACGCATGGACGCAACCACCATGGAGGACCCCAAAATCGTCAAACTCATCGGCGAAAAATACTATGCAGTGAAAATGGACGGCGAAGGCAAAAAAGACATCACGTTCCGTGGTCGCACCTATAAATGGGTCGCCCAAGGGCGCAATGGCTACCACGAGTTGCCCGCCGAACTGCTCAGTGGCAAGATGAGCTACCCGACATTGGTCTTTTTGGACGAGGATTATGGCATTATCCAGCCGCTGCCGGGTTATCAGGATGTGCCGACTTTGGAGCCCATTCTCGCTTATTTCGGTGGCGGGCACTATAAAAACACCCCCTGGGAAGCGTTTCAGGCCAGTTTTAAAAGCGGCGGAACCAACTAATCAATTTTCCGAAGTGGAAAAACGGGCATTCGGATCGCAAAGTATCCGAGTGCCCGTTTGATTTGTTGCATGGCAGATTGATGGAGAATTCCAGAATGATGCTTAATATTCGGTCTCAATTCGAAGCAATGAAGAAACTCTACTTCCTGATCGCTTTTTCACTTTTTGCAGCTTTTGCAGTTGCGCAATCCCAAGAGCAATGCGCAACCATGTCGGTGTTTCACCGCCAAATGCAAGATCCGGTCCTGGCCGCTCGGTATAAGGCATCCCAACAGCAAGCCGCCCAATGGCGTGCGCAGAACGTTGTCGGCAAAACCAGCGGAGGTGCAGCCCTGACCATTCCCGTCGTGGTGCATGTGCTGTACAAAAACCCTAATCAGAATATTTCCGACGCACAAATCCATTCGCAGATCGCCATTCTCAATGCCGATTACCGCCGATTGAATGCCGATACATCCAATACCCCGGTGGAATTTGACTCGATCGCTGCCGACATCGAAGTCGAGTTTTGTCTTGCGTCCTTGGATCCTGATGGAAATCCCACCAATGGGATCACCCGTACCTCCACGCAAGGCGGCCAACTTCTAGGTTGGTTCAGCCCAATTTTTGAGGATGCCAAATACGATTCGACCGGGGGGCATGATGCTTGGCCTGCCGACCAATATCTGAATATCTGGGTATGCGAAATGTTTCCAGGGTTGCTGGGCTACGCCCAATTTCCAGCAGGCTTGCCTGCAACCGATGGCGTGGTGATTTCCTACCAAGCCTTTGGTGACATGGGCACGATTGCGGCACCCTCGACGCTTGGCCGTACAACCATCCACGAAGTGGGCCATTGGATGGGTCTTTACCATATTTGGGGCGATGACCAGGATTGTGTGACCGGCAGCGACTCGATCTACGACACCCCCAACGCCGAGGCGGCGTCGTCAAGTGATTGTCAGGTCGGCCGTAACAGCTGCAGCAACGAGGATCCCTACTGGGGCGCATTCGATCCCAACGACATGGTGCAGAACTATATGGACTATTCCCACGACTCCTGCATGAACATGTTCACCCTCGGTCAGAAGGCAAGGATGCATTCCTTCCTCAATTCGGATCCGATCCGTTTGGCACTTTTCAATTCCCCTGCCGGCTGCAGCAACGCCGTTGGTACCGCTACGCCAACCGCCAATGATTTCATGGTTTATCCCAACCCGTCTGAGGGTCGGTTTGATGTGACTTTCCTCGGACGTTGGAGTCCAGCGATGGAGGTGGAAGTGCTTGACCTTTCTGGCAATGTCGTTTATCGCACACAAGCTGAGGCGAGCAACTTCAGCCTGGACCTTTCCGGTCTTGCCGCGGGTCTTTACGTCTTGCGCATTGCTTCCGAGGGCGGAGTGGCTGTGAAAAAGTTGATGCTGCAATAAGCGAACCATCGCGCCTACAGCACTGATGGGTTTCTCGCGGCAAGGAAAAGCTGCTAGGCTCACCTAGTCCCGCCGTGCCCGCCCGCCACAATGCGCATGATTTTGAGGCTCAGGTACACAAACCTGAGAAATTGCAAAATGGGGTTGCGCATCACAAAACGCTGGAATCGAGAGATTTTGGGTATCATATTCATGGGGATTATTCTGGAATGAGCCACCAAAAGGGTTTCATCTTGGCCTTGTATATGAAGGCGTAATGGAGGAAAAGCTTGAGCCAATGCCCTGCCAAGCCAATTTCACCGAAGGTTTTCTGCAGTTGCCGTCCTTGGGTTTCGGGGTATTTTTTGTAGTCGGGCACAATGGGAAAAGTGGTGATGCTGATGCCGCTGCCGTGGGATAGGCCATACCCTGCCGAGGCGATACATGCGGCACCCATGTTGCCAAGCGAACCTTTGTGCGTCGGTTTTTCCTGCCCACCTTGGATCATGTCGATGATATTGTCGGCAACGATCTTGGCTGTGATACCCGAAGGCATCCCCGTCCGCGGCGGTGCTGGGTAGATTTCCGTGCCATTCGGACTCTTGCGTGGGCGTGAGATGCTATGTGGTGGCGCAAAAGCAATTCCCGGGGCGAAAATGTTGGGGTAACTCGGATTTTGATAGGTCTCCGGCCAATCTTGCACCGTCCATTCCTCGTAAGGCTTGGCGCTGTAGTCGGCATCCACGATCATGAAGCCTTTGAACAATTTGCCTGTGATGTCTGCGCCCGTCTTGTCAAAGGCTTTGAATCCATGACCCGAGAAGGAAGGAATGAGCATGGCGAAGTCATACGCCTCCGTTTTGTATTCGCCATCCAAGGTTTCGTAATGTGCGATTCCTTCCTCGACCTTGTTGACGCCTGCTCCCAAAATCCAATGGATGCCGCGGTCCGCAAAGACCATCTCGACCATTTCATGCGAAGGCATTGCCTTGGAGCCGTATTTCAGCAGCATGCCATCCATCCCGAAGTCTCCCAACGCAAATTCATTGGAGATCCAAGTGATCTCCGCCATGTCGCGCACCCCGTGGCGGCGCAATTCGTGCTCGACGTTGAGGATGTATTCGAAGGCCGCTCCCTGACAAGTGGCGCGGGCATGGCCCGTTCCGATGAGGATTTTAACCTTTTTGCCGGCCTTCATTTCGACAATCAAATTGGAAAGGCCTTCCCAAGCATGTTCCGCATGGGTATAGGTGCAAACCGAATAGGCATGATGCGTACCAGGATTCAATCCCTCTGTCGCCTCGAAATTGAGCTTGGGGCCTGTGGCATTGATGAGGTAGTCATAGGTCACGTTTTCAAGCTTGCCCTGATTGTCTTTGGAGACGCCTTCGACCCTGACATAAGGCTTCATTGTAGCCGTATCGCCTTCAGGATGAAACGAAACCACCTTGGATTGCAGAAATCCGATGCCTTTGCGTTTGTAGAGCGGCGCCAAGGGAAAAAGAATCTGTTTAGACTGCATTCGCCCCACCCCGACCCAGATATTGGATGGAATCCATTGATAATTGCTGTTGGGCGAAACGACGACAACTTCGTGGTCACGCGACAACTTTCTGCGCAAATGCGCCGCGGCTACGTGCCCGGCAATCCCTGCTCCTAAAACGACGACCTTTGCCATAATTCTTGTTTGTTCAAAGTTCGTTCCGACAACACGCCGCTTTGGTCACCTGCGTTACCTCAAGACATGAAGATTGTCATGGAAATCAGGCAATTGTAGGGTTGCTTGGAATGCGAAGGTCCCTGAATGCAATTTGCTCCCAAACCGGGTCACCTGCATGGGGCCGCCTGCTGGCAAACGGGAATTCTGAGATGCTTTGCCTGTAAGTCTCTGGATAAGTCGGCATCGGGGATTTCTAACAGCCCGTTATCTTTGTCCCATGAAAGTCGTGTTGGCAGAAAAGCCCTCGGTGGCAAAGGATTTGGCAGCTGTGTTGGGCGCTGTCGGCAAAGGGCCGGGCTATTTCGAAGGAAATGGCTACCAAGTGACCTGGGCCATCGGCCACTTGGTCGAACTCGCCGATGCCAAGGACTACGGCTACCAAGGCTGGCAATTGAGCCATTTGCCGATTATTCCGCAGACCTTCCTCACCAAGGTGACGAGCGATCAGGGCCGGGCAAAGCAATTTTCCATCATTGCGGGGCTCTTTGAAAAGGCAGACGCTATTATCTGTGCAACGGACGCCGGGCGGGAAGGTGAACTCATCTTCCGCTACATCTACGACAAGGTAGGCGGCGGCAAGCCAACGCAGCGACTCTGGGTTTCCTCGCAAACCGACAAGGCACTGCGCGATGGTTTTGCCAAGCTCAAGGACGGCCACGAATACGACAATCTCTACGAGGCAGCGCGCTGCCGCTCGGAGGCGGATTGGCTGGTTGGCATCAACGCCACGCGGGCCTACACCCTGAAATTTGGCTATCAGCCGCCATTTGTCGACGCCAAAAGCACCGACACCAAGAAAAATCAGCCGCTTTCCCTCGGGCGGGTTCAGACCCCCGTCCTCAAGTTGCTGGTCGACCGCTATCAAGAAGCGGTCAGTTTCAAGCCTGAAACCTATTGGGAGCTGATCCTCACCTTGGAAAAAAGCGGGCAGCAATTCCAGGCGAAATGGTTCCGCGACAAATACGAACGTTTCCTGGAGGAAAAGGAAGGCTTGGAAATCTTGGGGCGCCTGGAGGACAAGGCGCTTGTGCGCGACGTGGTCATGAAGCCCAAGACCGAAGGGCCGCCCTTGCTGTATGACTTGACCACGCTTCAAAAGGATGCCAACAAGCGCTACAATTTTTCGGCGCAGCATACCCTCGACCTTGCGCAGGACCTCTATGAAAAATACAAAACGCTCACCTACCCGCGTACCGATTCGCGGTACCTGACCGACGACATTTTTCCCTTGGTTCCCGAATTACTGGACAACGTCGGCCGCATGCCGGCTTATGCCCCGTTTGTCGCCAAGGCAAAAGCGATTGGCATCACCAAGGACAAAAACTATTTCAACGACGCCAAGGTGAGTGATCACCACGCCATCATTCCGACTGAGACCAATCCCGTCGAGGCCGGAATGACGCAGGAGCACATGATGATCTACGACATGGTCGTGCGGCGCTTCATCGGCGTTTTCCTTGGCAACTGTCAAAAGGAGCTCAGCGACATCGTTTTGGTCAATGCCGGCGAAACCTTTCGCGCCAAAGGCACGATGATCTCCGTCGTTGGATGGCGGGAAATCTATTTCGCATTGGAAGAAGCCCTCGCCAAGCGCAAAGCCCAAGGAAAAGGCAAACCCGATCCCGACGAAAAGGACAAAGAGGAGGAAAATGCCTTGCCATTGATGGCCGCGAATGACATTCTTCCCGTCATCAAAAAGGAATTGCCCAAGAAAAAGACCAAGGCACCGAGTATCCACTCCGAGTCGAGCATCTTGGCGATGATGGAAACGGCAGGCAAGGAAATGGAGGATGACGACCTGCGTGAGGCGATGAAGGACCGTGGCTTGGGTACGCCTGCGACGCGCGCGGGCATGATCGAGCGCCTCCTCGAGCGCGGGTACATCATCCGCGACAAGAAAAAGCTCATTCCGACGGAGCGGGGCATCGCCTTGATCGGGCTTGTTTCCGAGCAGCCCATTGCGAGTCCCGAGCTCACTGGCGAATGGGAAATGCGGCTCAACAAGATGGCGAAAGGTCAATATCCCTCAGACAAATTCATGCAAGAGGTCAGGGGCTATGCGCAGCAAGTCGTGGGGTTTGTGCACAAGGCGGAGCAACGCGCGGCTGGAAATGCCACGGGGAACGGTTCGCCGGGAGCAGCCTATGCCGCAATGCCCGACTATGACCTTGCCGATGTCACTTGCCCCAAATGCAAGGAAGGCAAGTTGCTGAAAGGCAAGCGGGCATTCGGATGTTCGCGTTACAAAGAGGGATGCGACTTCACACTTCGACCGACGATTGCAGGCAAATTGGTGGAGCGCGAACATTTGGTCGACTTGCTCACGAACGGGGAGACGACCGGGTGGGTACAGGGATTTTTGGCGAAGACCGGGAAACGATTTGATGCCCGGCTACGTTTGAAACAGGACTTCAGTGTCACTTTTCATTTTGACAAAGGCGAAGGCAAAACGCAGGCACCTGCCACCGAGATCGCGAAGGAGGCCTGATCGACTTGTTTTCGGGAGGGCGTAGCAGGGGGGGATTTCGTCAAGAATACCCAAAATATGGCCAAGTGTAAGGCTTGCGAAATCTATTTGGCGAAGATTGGAGTGCCTGATTGTCTGCATTCTAGGTAAGATTTGAGCAGCAATAACCACGAATTCCCCAATTGTTGTTGGTGGCGGTTTTGAATTTTTACATAATTTGCCCTTCGTCAACAGTTATTTTCAGCATTATCAAGATGAGTGGGTCCAAAAAAGTCTTTCTGGTGGAAGACGATGAAATATTTGCATTTCTTGTCGAGAACAAGCTCAGCAAGGTTCCCGGCGTGGAACTTTCGACATTCCAGATCGGGCAGGATTGCATCGACGAACTTGGCGGGAAACCTGACGTCGTGTTTTTGGATTATTCCCTGCCGGCCATGAATGGTTTGGATGTGTTGAAGCTCATCAAGGAGCAAAGTCCAGCAACCAGGGTCGTGATGCTTTCCGGTTTGGAGTGGCAGCAGGTCGTCGACGAATGTATGCAAGCCGGTGCCGAGGACTTTATTCAGAAGGACAGTGCCGTCGCCAACAAGGTGCATGGCAAGCTCTTGGCGATGTTTCCGGAGTTGGGGGTTGGTGCCTGACGAATGAATTCCTACATTTTCCTTGATCTTATTTTTATATTGCAATGCCTTTGGGCATAATTGGGTTTGTTTTAGGCTGTATTGGATCGGGTTTATAAGCGGGAATCGTGCAAAAAGCGAATTCTCGATGTTGGTTTTTGGGGTTGGTAAACTTCTTTATCGGTAGGCAGCAATGCAGAATCTGAAGGTTTTTCTTGTCGAAGACGACGAAATTTACAGCATGATCTTGGCCCAGAAGCTCAAGGTCTTTGGCAATTTCTTCGTTTCTACCTTCGTCACGGGCGAGTCGGCGCTGGAGCACCTAGCCAAACATCCCGACATCGATGTGGTTCTGCTCGACTATGATCTCCCCGGCATCAGCGGTTTGGAGACCCTCAAGGGCATTTCTGCCATGAAACATACTGCCAAAGTCCTTTTCCTCTCAGGCATCGACCAAGACAGCATCATCCAGGAATGTATGAAAGCCGGCGCCTTCGAATTCATCCACAAGGACAAGGATGTCGCCACCAAGGTGTATGTCGCCATCACCAACATCATGGAAGAAGAGACCAAAAAGAAGAAAAAAGGATTCTTGGGCGGTCTTTTTGGCAGACGATAAACATTTTTCGGTTTGATTTGCATTTCCATTCCCCGGCATTCTCAGGTTGGGATCAGTGGACGTATCTTTTATATGCATCGCTATGAACTTTGAGCTGAAAGAAGAGCATTTGATGATCCGGGACGCCGCCCGTGAATTTGCCAGAGCCGAATTGGCGCACGACGTGATCGAGCGCGACGAGCAGAGCAAGTTTCCCTATGCGCAAGTCAAAATGATGGGCGAGCTCGGCTTCCTCGGTATGATGGTCTCCCCTGAATATGGCGGCGGCGGCATGGACACCGTTTCCTATGTGCTCGCCATGGAGGAAATGGCCAAGGTTGATGCCTCGGCAGCCGTGATCATGAGCGTTTGCAATTCGCTGGTCAATTGGGGCCTTGAAGCTTTTGGCACCGAAGCCCAGAAGCAGAAATACCTCGTGCCCTTGGCCACCGGCCAAAAAATCGGAGCCTTCTGCCTCAGCGAACCCGAAGCTGGTTCGGATGCGACCCAACAAAAAACCACGGCCATTGACAAGGGCGACCACTACGTGCTCAATGGCACCAAAAACTGGATCACCAACGGCGGCACTGCGAGCACCTATTTGGTCATCGCCCAAACCGACAAGGAAAAAGGCCACAAGGGCATCAATGTCCTGATCGTTGAAAAGGGTCAGGCAGGCTTTGTGATCAATCCCAAGGAAAACAAGATGGGCATTCGCAGCTCCGATACGCATTCGTTGCAATTCAATGATGTGATCGTGCCCAAGGAAAACCGCATCGGCGACGACGGATTCGGCTTCAAGTTTGCGATGAAGACCTTGGCGGGTGGCCGTATCGGCATCGCTTCCCAAGCCCTTGGCATCGCAAGCGGCGCCTACGAATTGGCCAAGGAATATTCCAAGATCAGGAAGGCATTTGGCAAGGAGATCATGCACCACCAAGCGATCGCCTTCAAAATCGCCAACATGGCCACCGAAATCGAAGCCGCAAGAATGCTCTGCCTCAAGGCTGCTTGGGACAAAGACAACCATTTGGACTACGATACGAGCAGCGCCATGGCCAAGTACTACGCCTCCAAAGTGGCGATGAAGGTCACGAGCGAAGCCATTCAAGTCCACGGCGGCAACGGCTATGTGCGCGAATACCACGTGGAGCGCATGATGCGCGATGCGAAAATCACCGAGATCTACGAAGGCACAAGCGAGATTCAGCAGATTGTGATTTCGCGGAGCGTGCTGAAATAAGGAAGCGGCGGCGTTACTTTGAAGCGGCGGCCTTACTTTTGAAGCGACGGCGTCCCGCCGAACGCTGATCGACCGCTCGCCTCTGGCGAAATTTCGAGCGCGTTGTGAAACGAGCCAAGCATACAGAAGTTGCTTGGCTCGTTTTGCTTTTACAACGATGCTTCCCACCACCATACGCATTTGCAGATGGCGTTCGTTTTCACCAACTTGCAGTCAGTCAGAGAATAAACTCCAATGAAAAAAGCGCTTAACCTCCTTGTCTTTTGCTTGCTCCTTACCACGCTTCATGCGCAGAATAGTTACACAATCACATCCATTCCCTATAATCCCGACCCCTTCAATGGCAATACGCCGACTGGGATCGCGCAAGATGATGTCTGGGGACCAACAGTGACCTTGCCATTCAGCTTCTGCTTTTACGACTCAAGCTACACTCAGGTGAGTATCGGATCCAATGGGTTGCTCACGTTCACCCCGCAAGCCCCAGGAATGTACTGCAATTGGCCGATCAACGCCGCATTTCCTGATCCGACGATGACCCCTCGTACCATTGCAACCCCTTGGCAAGACCTGAATCCATCATCTTATGGCGACATCAACTATGCGATTCGTGGGGTCGCTCCTTACCGCAGGTTTGTGGTCTCCTTTGATTCCGTCGCCATGTTCAGTTGTACCTTGAGCTATTTCAGCCAACAGGTGATCTTGTACGAGACCACCAACATCATTGAATTTCACATCTTGAACAAGCCTGTTTGTGCAACTTGGAATGGTGGCGCTGCCATTCAAGGAGTCCAAGTCAATGGTACCACTGCCTTTGTGGTGCCTGGGCGCAACTTTCCTACGCAATGGGCTGCCACCAATGATGCCTATCGTTTTACTCCCGTTGGGACCTGTGCAGGTCCGATGCCCGCCGATTCGATCAGGGGAAAAGTATTCGCTGACCTCAACAGCAATTGTGTACAGGATGTCAATGAGTCCCCCATCATGAACCGCGGCATCCTCGCAAACGGCGGCCAATTTTATGCGTGGACCGACATCAATGGCGAATATGAAATGTCCCTCGCGCCCGGCACCTACGCTGTCAATGAGTACATGACCGGTTATTTCCTGCCCAATGCTTGCTTGCCTGCCGGCACACACAATGTCACCTTGGCGAATACGACCATCAATGGCGTTGACTTTGCTGACTCCGCCATCACTGCCTGCACGGACTTGAGTGTAGGGCTCGGAAGCAGTTTTATGCGTCGTTGTGACAGTGCCCGCATCAACGTGAGCTATTGCAACAATGGTTCGCTTGCCGATGCCAATACCGTGGTGGAGGTGGTGCTTCACGATTCGTTGACGCCGTTTGCCTCCACGATTCCCTACACGATCACCGGCGTGAATACGTATTCCTTTGCAGTCGGCTTGGTCAATCCCGGCCAATGCGGCACCATTGTCATCGACTGTATTCTGGGCTGCGATTCGGCGGGAACGATTTATGCGCTTACCGGGACCATCTCTGGATCCCAACCTGTTGATTGCAACCTCTTCAACAACACCGATATCGCCTACGAAACGGTCGGCGCGCCCTTTGACCCCAACTCCAAGCGGGTTGGTGCCCAGAGTTTTTCGACCCGGGGCTTTGTGGATTCCGACATCATCGACGATAACGATACTTTGACCTATCGCATCGACTTCCAAAACGTGGGTACCGCCTATGCCGAGGATGTTGTGATTCGCGACACGCTCGATGTTGCCCATTTGGACATCAACTCGTTCCAGGCCTTGGGCGCTTCGGCTAACTACAATTACATCATCATCGGCAACGAAGTATTGTTCCGCTTTGAAAACATCAACCTCCCTGACAGCAATACCAATGAGCCCAACAGCCACGGTTTTGTGAAGTACCGCATTCATCAGAATACAGGCAATCAGCCATGCACCGTCATTCGCAACAATGCCAGCATCTATTTTGATCAAGAGCCGGCCATCGTTACCAATTCGACGACGAATACGATTCCTGCCCTGAGCATCGACTTGGGTCAGGATACCTTGCTTTGCTCCGGACAAAGCCTTTCCTTGGGTTTGACCGGCAACTGGACGAATTACCTATGGAGCACGGGGGATTCGACGGCGGGCATCACGGTCGCAAGTGCGGGAACCTACAGCCTTACCGTGACCGATGCCAATGGCTGTTCTTCGACGGATCTGATCGTCGTGCAGCAGTCCGTGATGCCAAGCGTGTTCCTCGGAAACGATACCACCACAACGTTACCGATCGTCGTGGATGCAGGCTCGGGATTTAGCAGCTACCTCTGGAGCACAGGAGCGACCACACAGAATATCACGGTTGGCCAAACAGGCACTTATTGGGTGCAGGTGACCAATCAAGACGGATGCGTGGGTACGGATACGATTCACATCACTGTTCAGCCTGTGGGCGTGAGCCTTCCGCAAGGATATGCCCTGAGCGTAAGTCCAGTGCCGGCAAACGACCGTGTGCAAGTGCGCATGGACCTGCCAACGGCGCAGTGCCTGAACGTCAGTCTGACCGACCTTGCGGGCCGCATCCTCTGGACATCCGCAACGGACTGCAGCAATCAAGTCGACATGGAAGTCAATCTTGGCAGATTCGCCAATGGGACGTATTTGCTTGAGATCCAAGGAGAAGGAATTCGGGTTAGTCGTCGGGTGGTGGTGATGCGTTGATGGGGGAGTAAAGAGAAGTGTGTCCATATGAAGCGTCGGCCTCCGGCCGTACGCTGATCGACCGCTCGCCTCTGGCGAAATTTTGAGCATGCATTGGTCCCAACTCTGGAGAAAATCATATGAATCCAACAATGGCTTCGCGCATTCAATTTCCGTGTTTCGGATTGTGCTGAGATCATCCAACATTGCCTTTATTTCCCTTTGCAAAGAGGATCTTCTGGCTAGCGAAATCGACAGCAACAGGTTTGGAAATGCAAAATTTTTGACCTAGGACGTGGGCCGTCGGTATCCTTATTTTTAGATGTGATTCTCCAAAACGACGTTCACATTCAATGAAAGCTATCCTCCGAAGCATAACAACTTTGGCGCTCTGCCTTATCCTATTTGCGACCACCTCGGCGCAGACAGACATGCGCCGCAAGTTTCAAGGAATTTCGATCGAAGCAGGCATCGTCTCCGCACCGAGCCTTGAAGTCTGGGCTGGATATGGTTTGGGTTATCGGCTTGGTGGGCATCGTTTCGGGGCAATGTGTTTCCCTCATGCAATGAGATCAGATTATCACAACTGGTTTCGTGCCTATGAATATGAAGGATCCGCCAAGGTAGCATTTACGGCATCGCACCGCTTCGATCTATGGAAAAGGAATCGTTGGACTATGCTCACCAGCACTATTTTCCAAGTTCAGCGCATTAATATCTATGATGGACGATTTTCTCATCCCGATGATTATATTCTCTTGAGGTCATATCCGCGCTTCCAATTAAGCACTGGACTTGGGATGCGAATGGAGGTGTTTAAAGGACTCTATTTGCTTCAAACGGTTCGGTATGGTGTGGCAAGGGGGAACTTCTTTCTTGTTTCAATGAAGTAACACTGGACCTCGGGGATTTGTGCAGATCTATCCATCGGATTTGAGCTATGAAAAGATCACTTCTGATTCTTGTAGGAATGTTGGGTCTGCATGCCATGTTGTATGCCCAAACCATTTCTAGGCTTCCCGAAAGACCAAATTGGTCATTGCCGCAGGCTTGTGGACTTCAAATTCGATGCGAAACTGGGGAAATCTCAGAATTGGCGTCGAAACCAAGCGGCAATCCTATTGGATCGGTGTTCACCGTTTGCTTCGGTTTAAGCCGAGTAACTCATCGCTTTTTGCCGGACGACTGATCAATCCATGGCCCGTTGGTGTAGAGCTTTGGTTTCGGCACTATTTGTTTCAGGAAAAGTCGCGCTGGCGTCCCTACTGTTTGTTTACCATTGCGGTTTCTGGCGACAGCTTCGATGAAAATCCAGTCTTTTATCCCAATCCGCAAAGGTTTGGGAATTGGGTGGATTTTGAGCCTTCGGTAGGCTATGGGATGCGCTGGGACGTTTGCGACATCTTTTCCATCACCGCCGAAGCCGGCGCTGGATTGGATATTTATGTCTTTTTCCCAACCACCGGAAGGATTCCTCCAGCATCATGGCCTGGGAGCTTTATGGCTTCTTTCTTGCTTGAGAAGCGGTTTTAGCGCAGCATTTCCATGGATATTCCCCGTATTTTCAACCCATGAAGCTCCGCATCCTCCTCCTCGCCGTCGCAATGCTTGCGTTGCTCACCGCTTCCTGCACATCCACGTTGCCCAAGTCGACAGAAATGCCTGCACAGCGCCCCGCTGATTTTCAAATTTCCTTTTCGGAGGAAGGCGGGTCTGAACCCAATTGGACAAGGTATGTCGTCAACGCCAAGCGGGCTTCGTATGAACGGAAATTATACAATGGCGATGTCGCAGTTTCTGAATTCGAACCAAGTCCCGAGGCTTTGGATTCCTTGTACGCCTTCGTGCGCGAGCAGGGGTCACGGATCTGAAAGCACAAACGGAGGGCGACTCAAGCGACCGATTCGGCTATCAAATGGAAATTGTCTATGCCGGCAATAGCTTCAGGCTTGCAGATCAAGGAAGTCAATACATCCGCCTGGAAGTTGACTACAACAAGTTCAAGGATGTGATGGCCGAGATAAGAGCCTTCGTAGGAAAGGGCCTGGATAATCAGAAATTTGAGGTGACGGCCATTGTGGTCCTTGATGCGAAAGCACCGCGGCCAGATTCCATGTCGGTGGTATTGGAGGAGATTTCGCTGATTGACTTGCACCCCGACGACCAAGCAGGCGATACGTTGGAGGGCAGCTTTACTGCGATGCAAGGAAGGTATCAAATGACCGGAGCCGCAAAAGTTAGCGGCAAATCGTTGACTTGGAGCAAGGAAATTTTACTGACACAAGCTACGCGTGTGAATTTGCAGCTCGGGAGGGACGGCTTTCTGGAGGTTGCCGAATCCGTGCAGAAATAGACGATTCTTGTATTTGGTTTACGCCGGAGGCTAATGTTCGGTCGGCCATCGGCGGGACGCCTCGGCCTCGAAACCAGTGATCGCGGGACCCCGATTCTCGGGACACAGCGCCACGGGCTCACCAGCAACTGCCAAGGGCTCCTGTTTCTCACAGCCCTCGGCCTCGAAACCAATCCAGGACTCCGACGGGACAGCGAAGACCCCCCACTCCAACTCAATCCAGTCCGCTCCACTTCACCTCGGGTTTGCCCCAGATGTTTTTCGCGACGCGGTAGATGGTTTTGCAGTCCGTGAGTTTTCGCAGATCGGATCGACTTGGCGGGTGCTGTAATAGCAGCGGCCTTGGCGGTCGCCGTTGTTGGCGTAGATTTCGCTGCAGGCATCGGGGCGTTGCGGCTGCATTTGTACACGGTCACGCCTTCGAAGAGGCATTGTTCGATCTCCCGTTTTTGTATTGGTCATACAATGTTTGCTGCGACCTTGGGATCGGTGGCGCAGGTCGGCCGCCGCCGTTTCCCGGATCGGTGTTGGTCACGGCAACGGTGTCGATGTTGTCGGAATTGTTTTTCTTTCCCGTTGGCTGACAAGATGCCGAAATGAGCAATGTGGCCATGACGGTGAGCAAGAGGATGCTGAGATTTTCGCATAGTAGGCACAAGTTAAACAGGTTTTGAGAAAAATGGATTGACCAACGCGCCGCCGTCAGCGCTGAAAATCGAAGGCAGCGGCCCGTCGGCCAACCAAAACGATCCTTCGAATCTCAGGAATGCCGTCTGTGACGGCGCATCCCTAACAATTCGCGGAGGCTGAACTCCTGATTGAGCAAATACGGCACCGTAAACAGCATCATCACCAAACTCAAGGTCACCACGGTGCCGAGGGTTGGGTCGATGCCCAGATCTTCGTAAGGCGACTTTCCAGTAATGAGTGTGTAGGCCAAGGTGAGGAAAATGAGCACCGTGGTACAAAACAGCAAAACATTGAGGTAGATTTCTGCGGACTTTTTCATGAAGCGTGATATTTTGTGGTGAAGGATAAAATGGATTTTCCCAGCGCGCCGGACTTTCCATCCTTTTTGATCTGCTTCAATTTCGCACCCGGTTTGACAGCCGTGTCAAAACGGGAGATCGAAATTACCCAATCCTTAGAAATTTTAAGCGGCTGATTGTTCATTGAATAGCCAGCACCTTGTCCGTAATGGAATCTAGGTGGCGACCATTGTGATCGCGGTTCTCGCCGAGGCAATCATGGGAGCAAAGTCCCTGTTGGACGCGCACAGGTTTGAATTCGAAGCGCATTTTCGCTACTTTTAGGGTGTAATTTGAGAAATGTGAACCACAAATTGATTCGTCTCCACCTTGCCACGGTACTGCTGCTGCTGTCCAATGCCTTGACATTGAATGTTTGGGCGCAATTTAAAAGGTCTACGAACCTGACTCTGTGATTCTGGGAGAACCTTCCATGTTGACGGCTGTCAAAATAATGGAAACAGACATTCCCGGAAAGGAACTGATGATCGCCGGCACGCTTTCCACGCAAGATTCGGGTGGCATCTATCGATTGGCCGCCTATCAAATGTTGATCAACCTTCATGGCGTGCCGCAGTCACTGCATATTTTTGAGGATACTTCGCAGTTCGTATTTCAGGGTCCACGTGTTTATAGCGCTTGCTATGCAGGAAACGGCGAATTTGGCTTTGCCATGGGCACCAACAGCAATCAGGTGATCATGAAGACCGACACGAGCGGGCAAATGATCTGGGCAAAAAGCACGCCACCACGAATTTTATTCGATGCTATGCGAGGCTCAACGATGGTATGCCTCGGGCAGGATGAGAGCATCCAAGGCGCACACGACTTCCAACTGCAACGCTTGAATGGCGATGGCAGCTTTGAACGGGGCAAAATGTACGGAACCCCGGAATTCGAGAATCCACAGAAGGTGGCCAAAATTAGCGGAAGTTATTTGATGGTCGGCAACACGTTTCAATTGGGCGGCTTCGAATTGCTCGTCGTCAAGGCCGACAATGCCTTTGACCTGCAGTGGGGACATTCGTTTACTGCGCCTGGAAAGACGACGCTCGGCTATGGTATCGTACAGCCGCTGAATGGTAGTGGTTACGTCACAAGCGGCACCGCGCGGGGAGGAATTGATTCGTTGTTTCTCTTTCGGATCGCTGAAAATGGAACTCCAGGCTGGGCGAGGTTTTATTCGATTGAAGGTGCAACGGAGACATCCAACTTGTGCTTAGCCGTGGATCCTGAATCGGGCGGCTACCTGCTCGCGGGCTCTTACCGCAAGTCGGGCTATTTGCGTCCCTTCATTTTCAAAACCGATTCTCTTGGCATTGTCGAATGGGCTTGGGACTATGGAGCACCGGGCGTGAATTCGGATGAATTCATCAATGACGTGATCTACTGCCAAGCAGACGGCTATTTTTACGCAGTCGGAGATGTGGTCGATGTGGATTCGAATCAATACCTCCACAAGGTGCTGCGCTGAAGATTGCAGCGGATTCGGGCTCGGTTCCTTGTGATTCTGCTTTGGTCGTCAATTCTGTTCCCAGGGCATTTCAATTGGGAATCAACACATTCGAAGAACCTTTTCAAATCAATTCAGACTATGCGATGGGCAACTTGTTGCAAGGAGTCCAAATGAATGTCGAAACCCGTTGCACAGTGATCGTGATCGTAGGGAATGATCTTGGAATGCCTTTGACGGGTATTTTTGACTTCCCCAATCCTTCTGAGGGCAGTCTCAAATTGAAGGCGGAGATTCCGCAAACCGGCGGATTGCTACGCGTTCATTCGATGCAGGGCACCCTTTTGATGGAGAAGCAACTCGATGGAGGACTGCATGAACAGCAATACGACCTTTCGCAGCTCAGCAATGGCCTTTACTTGGTGTCATTACAAGGTGAAGGTTGGCGCTATCCTACCAAACGTTGGGTGATTCAGCGATAATTGGCATTGCCAATTTCTTCGCACTCGCACTCGCACTCTCTCCCACTCACTCTCATTTGCTTCCGCAACTCTTGCGTACGATCAAGTTGGTCGGCAGGAAAACATGGTCGGGAAGCGTTGCATCAGCCCCATGTTCCATTTTGTCGAGCAGGACGGCGACGGCATTCTCGCCCATACCTTCAATGTTTTGCGCCACTGCGGTAATCGGGGGATGGCAAAACTTGAACATGTCGATGTCATCAAAACACACCACACGGATGTCTTCCGGGATGCGCAAGCCCATGTCTTGGATACATTCGAGGGTGGCAACGGCAAGGTTATTGTTGACGACAAATAGCCCGTCAACCTTGTGGGGGCATTGATCAACGCCGGAACCTGCTTGCGGATGCCTTCGCGAATATTGTCGTAGGGAATTTCGCGTACGAGGTCAGGGTCAAAGGCGATGCCGTGTTTGGCAAGTGCATCGCGGTAGCCACGTGTACGCTCCGTGATCGAGGTCAAGTGCGACGGCGAAATCGTGAGTTGCCCGATGCGGGTGATCCCTTGTTTGATCAGGTGATCCACTACCGAGATGCTGCCGCCGTAGTTGTCGGCCGTCACAAAAGGGGTGTCTTCTTGGCCAGGAACAAAGCGGTCGATCAAGACGAAGGGAACTTTTCGTTTTTGAGCGCTTGAATGTCTTCGTTGTTGCTGAGCGTCGTCGAAATGATCAAGCCATCGACTTGACGGTCCCGCAACATCTGTATGAGACTGCGCTCCTTGGATGCATTTTCGTCGGAACTGCCGAAGAGCACATGATAGCCGGCTTTGCTCGCCGCATCTTCCACGGCGCGGCACATCCGCGCGTAAAACGAGTTACTGATGTCGGCAACGATCAGTCCGATGGTATTGCTTCGCCCCATGCGCAGGCTGCGCGCCATCATGTTGGGCTTATAGTCCAGCTCCTTCGCCTTGGCCCAGACCCGCTTCTGCGTATCTTCATTGATGCCATTTTCAGTGCCCTTGTCATTGAGCACCATGGATACCAAGGTCTTGGAAACTCCAAGCGCTTTGGCGATATCGGCGAGCGAGGTCTTCTTTTTTCATGTCAAACGTCTTTTCTGAAATTCCCTAAAATTCAAATATGCTAAATCGATTTAGGATTCACAATTTCTTATCAAAATTTAATGTTTTTTGCGGATTCGACAAATATTGTCCGCGTTACCGAGGAATACCACCATCGATTAAGTCCCCAAATGGCCTTCCAAATACGATTCAAAGCAAATTCGGGGCCACTTATTCAGCAACAATTCCATTCAGGATTTGAGCTTCCGGTCTTGCATGAACCGCAAAATCGCATCGATAAAGTCGGCACCATACAATTGATACTTCCGGTCACCGACACCGCTCACCTGTCGCATTTGCGTTTCCGTGGTCGGGAACTCCTCAGCCATCAAACGCAGAGTGCGGTCGTGGAAAATCACATAAGGTGGCACACCCTGCTTATCGGCAAGGTCCTCCGCAATTGACGTAACTTTTCAAACAACGCATCCGCAAACGAAGGCAGGGGCTTGGGTGCCGGTGCCACCTTGATCGGTTTCCCCTGTTGCGCATACTCCCCCGAACTTTGGAGAGAAAAACCTGCGGCCCTCAAACAGCACCTCACGACCGGCAGGCGTCACTTTCAACGCATTTCCCTCGTCGTAGGCAAATTTCAAAAAGCCCGCGGTTGATCAATTGACAATATAATCGATCCAATCCCTCCGCGAAATGTCCTGTCCTGCGCCGTAGGTTTTCAAAAGGTGAAAACCCTTCATTTTCAATTCTTGATTCGAAGATCCCCGCAAAATGTCGACGACCATGTGAACACCGATTTTTTCGTTTGCCCGGATGCAGGCGGACAAGGCCTTTTGAGCCAAAACGGTTCCGTCGATCTCGACTTTCGGATCCTTGCAGTTGTCGCAATTGCCGCAGTTGCCTTCGTGCTGCTCCCCAAAATAAGCCAGCAACACCTGCCTGCGACAGGACTTTGCATCGGCATATTGGATCATCCGGTCGAGTTTGGTCCGCAAGATTTCCTACTGACCGCTCTCTTCGATGAAACTCTGCATCTGCTGCACGTCGCCATAGGTGTAGTAAAACAAGGTTTCACTCGGCACACCATCACGTCCCGCTCGACCGATTTCTTGATAATAGCTTTCGATGTTTTTGGGCAAGTTGTAGTGTACCACCCAACGCACATTGCTTTTGTCGATGCCCATCCCAAAGGCAATCGTCGCGCAAATGATGTCCAAATCGTCGCGAATGAACTTCTCCTGCACTTGCGAACGCCGATCGGCGCTCATTCCTGGCAGAAATCAGCCTTGTATCCTTGTCAATCAGCTCGGCAGCAAGGCTTTCCGTCGTTTTGCGGCTGAGGCAACAGATGATGCCGATTGTTTGGGGCGATCCTTGACCCATTTCAGGATGTCGGTGGCGCGGTTGGCGCCATTGACGACGGTCAGGCTCAGGTTGGGCCGGTCAAAACTGAGACGAAGACCTGCGGGTCGCGCAGGTGCGTGCTCGATGTCCCGGCGGGTGAGCTTGTCTGCGGTTGCCGTCAGTGCAAGGAAGGGAATGTCGGGAAACCGGTCTTTCAACAAGCCCATTTGCACATACTCCGGACGGAAATCATGCCCCCATTGCGAAATGCAATGTGCTTCGTCGATGGCAAACAGGTTGATGTTGAGTTGGCTCATCAGATTGAAAAAATCCGCCGAAAGCAACTTTTCAGGACTCACGTACAGCAGGTCCAGTTCACCACGGATGGCAAGCGACTCGACCTTTGGTTCTCCGAACTATGGCTGCTGCTGTTGATGAAGGCAGCCTTGACCCCGTTGGCGAGCAATCCTTCTACCTGATCCTTCATCAAGGCAATCAACGGAGAGACCACAATGCAAGTTCCGGGCATCACAATCGCCGGAATTTGAAAGCAGATCGACTTGCCTCCGCCGGTCGGCATCAAGGCAATCGCATCCCGCCCCGAAAGGATGGTTTCAACGATCTCCGCCTGCTGCGACCGAAATTCGTCGTATCCAAAGTAGGACTTGAGGGCCTGTTTTGCGCTGTCTATGCCGATTGCCGCTTGCATTGTGCAAATTTAGCCGCTTCTGATTGCAGTATGCGAGGTGTCGAGAAATATTTGATCAAAACGGTCTTTGGAATCAGCTTCGAAGACACGTGGAAGTAAATTTCCTCGGTGCAATCTTGCAAAGGCAACGGACGCCGAGGGACAAAGGCGCCAGGAAAAGCACAATTTCACTTCGATTTGTTCGCGTGGCCGACAATGAAATTTTGAAATGAAAACATTTCTCCCGAGGTTTATTTTTGAACAAACAGCCTTTGGGTGTGCCGGAATATCTGGCAGGGATTGGATCTATTTTTGGGAGAAATGCAATTGGGGGAAGAAAAAGCGACAGTCGATCTCAGCAATTTGTATGCGATCGCCGGTGGAGACGACACGTTCGTGATGGCGCTGTTGTCCAAAATGTGCAAGGCATTGCCCGAGGCATTTGCCAACATGGACAACTTTTGCGTTGCCCAGGATTGGCCTGCACTGAAATCCGCAGCGCACAAAGCCAAAAGTACATTCGCCTACCTGAGCCTCGATGACATGAAAAACCAACTGCGAGACATCGAGCACGATGCCATGGAAGGACGTGACCTCGACCTGTTACCCGCAAAAGTTGCTGCAGCGATCAAAGGCGGAAACCTGATTCTCGATCAGCTCAAGGCCGCACTCGCAAAATTGATGTAAAATCCGCCTCCCGAATTGCCGTCTTGATAAGTTGGGGACGTGATCAAAAGCGGCAACGACCTTGTGTTTCCTGCCTCGAACTTCAATCTCGAACTGTTCACTCAAGCGGTACGCGCCGTGATTCGCGCAATTTGTCTTGCCAGTAGCCTTCGTTCAGCATATCAAACCGCACCCCCTTGCTCGTCGTCGAATGAATGAAAACCACCTTGTCGCCTTCGACCTTGGTCACCATGCCCACATGGTCGATCTTGCCGGATGATTTTGCGTCGAAGAACACCAAGTCGCCGATTTGTAGATTTTTGCGGGCGATTTTTTCGCCGTACTGACTTTGTTCGGCGGCGCTCCTGGGCAGGGTGATCCCCGCTTTTGAATAACAATTCTGTGTAAGCCCCGAGCAATCGATCCCTGAATGCGTGTTGCCGCCATGTTTGTAAGGGGTGCCGAGGTATTCGCTCGCCTCTTCCAAAACTGGCACCAATTTTTCGCCGATGTTCAGGCTTGTGGCCTTATCCCGGATGATTTCCTTATTGTTAGGGGTCGTGGATGTGGCCGTATTCTCCGAATCGGCATCTTTGATCAGGTATTTGTAGCGGTTCACCGTCTCCCGATGGGGAGTGCATGCGGCAAACGCAAGCGAAGCTCCAAGCAGGAGCAACAGCAGCCTTGATGAAGTGGGGCGCATAGGATACGAGGAATTAAAATACGCTGATCATACGAAGTCAAATGTATTTGGTTCGTTTCCAGCACCCAAGCCCCCTTATCCACCACCAACGCTTGAGGTGTCAAGGGATGTGGGCAGAGGATTTTCAGGGGGCGTGTACGATTTTGGGTAGTTTTGATCTTATGAAAGCAAAATCAAACTGCGCATTCGCAAGGCATTGCATTGGTGTTCTGATGATTGCCATGGTGACTTTAATGCCCTCACATTCATGGGCTTGTTCCATTCAGCAACTGAAGCCGCAAGCCCGGACTTCCGAGGATGCACTGAAGGCGGTCACCGCAGCGGCAAATGAATTTGGCCTCAAGGTTTACAAAGGGATCGCGAAGGAGAATAAGGGGCGAGGACAGTTTTTTTCGCCCTTCAGCATTTTTGCAGCTTTGGGAATGGTCATCGAAGGAGCCTCCGGACAAACGCAGGTGATGGCACGCAATGCCCTTCGCCTTCCCGAAGAGGAAACGATACATGCGGGGATGTTGGCCTTGAACAAAGCACTTTCCGAATCCAACAGCGAATGCACATTGGCGGTCGCCAATGCCGTTTGGCCCCAAAATTCCATGACTATCAAGCCGCTTTTTTTGGAAACCATTCGTTCGATTTACCTTGGTCAATCCACCCCGCTTGACCTGCGTGGGGATCCTGAAGGCTCTCGCAGAACCATTAACGAATGGGTTGAAGAGCAAACCCGAGGCCGCATCGTGGACCTTTTGCCGTCCGGCTCAATCAACTCACTGAGCTCGATGATCCTTACCAATGCCATCTATTTCAAAGGAGATTGGGAGATGGAATTTGAGAAGAAAAACACAAAGGTTGAGCCCTTTTTCACGGATGAGGGACCGAATCCCGAAAGCCCTTTGATGCACCGCCCGAATGCTGGATCGTATCTGAAATATACAGAGTTTGAGGGTGTGCAAGTTGTGGAGCTGCCTTACGAAGGGAATGAATTGTCGATGGTGGTGATGCTACCTGCGCGCAGGGAAATCGGCCGGCTCGAGTCAAAAATGAATGCCAAGAATTGGGAAACGATTCGCGGAGGGCTGTACCATCAATTGGTAAATGTCTGGCTTCCAAGCTTTAAAATGAACCGCGATGTGCAGGTGCAACAGCAACTGATCGAGCTTGGCCTGGGAGGGTTGTTCTCGCCAGGGGAGTATTCCAACATGTTTGAATCCCCTTCCGAATTTGCGGTCAACGGCGTTTTCCATAAGGCATTTGTCGAAGTCAATGAAGAGGGCACAGAAGCCGCAGCGGCGACCGCTTTCGGGATGGTAGAGATTACGAGTGTGCACAAAAGTCCTCCGCCGGTGATTTATAATTTCCGCGCCGATCACCCGTTTCTTTTTTTCATTCAGCATCGCAAGACCGGCGCCATTCTATTTATGGGGAAAGTGATGAATCCTGCTGAATGATTCTGGGGCAAAGTCAGTAAATATTCCAATGGTCTTCTGCGAAGGATTTTTGGCCGAAGGCATTGTGTCTAGGTAGAAGCAAAAAAATCTGGCATGAAAACGGGTGGTTGCAAGAGGGTAAATTCGGCATTGCAGCATGGTTTTTCCGCAAAAAGCAACCAGAATTAGCGGCCCCGCCGTTACTTTTTGCAAAATTTGTCCATTGACAGTGTTTGGGGACCCACTAACATTGCAGTCGAGGGGTACAAAAACCGATTGTAACGATGTTAGTAAAAACCTTTGGGAGCGCCGTGCAAGGCGTAGACGCTTTCACAATTACGATGGAAGTGAATTTGAGCTTTCCATTTGGCTTTGTCATGGTAGGCTTGCCCGACAATGCCGTACGGGAAAGCAAGGAACGTATCACAACAGCAATCCGCCATGCTGGATTGGAATGGCCACGCAGACGTATCACCGTCAACCTCGCACCTGCCGATGTGCGCAAGGAGGGTTCGGCCTACGACCTTGGCCTTGCGATCGGCGTCTTGGCGGCGAGCAATCAAGTTGAATTGGAGCAGCTTGACAAGTACATTATCATGGGGGAGCTCTCGCTTGACGGAAGCCTGTTGCCGATCAAAGGCTGTTTGCCCATGGCGATACAGGCACGCAAGGAAAAATTCAAAGGGATCATCTTGCCGGCTGGAAATGCTGGAGAGGCGTCCATTGTGAATAATCTGGATGTGATTCCGGTCCACAATCTACGAGAGGCAGTGGATTTCCTGAATGGAAAGGCGGAAATCCAGCCGCTTGTGAAAGATACCCGTGAGCTTTTTGAGGTCGCTCAATTCACGGATGATCTTGACTTCATCGATGTCAAAGGTCAAGAGTCGGCCAAGCGTGCCTTGGAAGTTGCCGCGGCAGGAGGCCACAATCTGCTGTTGATTGGTCCACCAGGAGGCGGAAAAACAATGTTGGCCAAGCGCATTCCAACAATTTTGCCGCCGTTCACGTTGGCCGAATCCCTGGAAAGCACCAAAATCCATTCCGTTGCCGGAAAATTGGGGGCAGACAGTTCGCTGCTTACGCGGCGGCCATTCCGCGCACCACACCATACGACATCGGATGTCGCATTGGTCGGCGGCGGCACCTTTCCGCAACCGGGCGAAGTCAGCCTCGCCCACAATGGCGTCCTTTTCCTCGATGAGCTTGCTGAATTCAAGCGCAACGTGCTCGAAGTGATGCGGCAACCGTTGGAGGAGCGTTACATTACGGTCTCTCGCGCCAAGCTTTCGGTGCAATTTCCCGCCAACTTCATGCTGATCGCCAGCATGAATCCTTGCCCTTGCGGATTTTACAATCACCCCGACAAAGAATGCTTCTGTGGTCCGCAAGTCGTGCGGCGTTACCTTGGCCGGGTCTCCGGACCCTTGCTCGACCGCATCGACATTCATCTGGAGGTCACTCCCGTAAAATTTGATGCATTGGTCGCTCGACCCAAGGGCGAGTCCAGCGCAGATGTGCGTGCACGTGTGATCGCGGCGCGAGAGCGGCAGCAGAAACGTTTTGAGAAGTGGCCCGGCATCCACAGCAATGCCATGATGCCGCCCAAAATGGTGAGGGAAGTCTGCAAAATCGACAAGGAAAGTCAAGACCTGCTGCAAAAGGCCATGGACATCTTGGGCTTTTCGGCAAGGGCCTTCGATAGAATCTTGAAGGTGTCGCGTACCATCGCCGACATCGAGGACAGTCCTTTGATCTTGCCGCAACATGTCGCCGAGGCCATTCAGTACCGCAACCTCGACCGCGAAAAATGGGCAGGATGATTTGGAGTGCGAATTTGAGTTCGAGGCAACAGTGAACGCGTCGTTGGCGCTACCCAAAGGTTGGTGTGAGCGCCAATGACGCTAATTTTGCGGTTGGCGGACACGTGGTACCGAATAGTGCAAATGCCGTGGTCCTCTAAATTAGCGTTGCAAACCAGCATTGTTGATGGCAGGACATGTCTATCCTAAATCAACGGCTCCTTTTTGGCATTCCACAGGAAAGGCCGGAGAGTTTTTTCTTTCTCTCACAACAACCTTCCACGGGAAAGCGTCTTGAACTCGAATCTCGTCCTCAAACTCAAAAGCGCCAGCTTTTGGCTGACGCTTTTGAATGTTGAAGCCATCAAGGGCTGAATTACTTAAGATTGCCTTCGAGGAAAGCCTTTGCTTTGTCGGTGCAATTGTAGTTGGCACAAATGTAGCGCACGGTGCGGGCTTCCACTTCGGTGACGACGCCGTCGGCATCGACCAAGCCCCAGATGAGGCCAGCGTCGTCAAAGCTGATACGGCCGTCGCCAGCTCCGCTCACCAGTTTGTCGGCAGTCTGCAACAGCGCGAGGTCATACTGTACACCACCAATGGTCTTGTACACATGCTCGCCCAAAAAAGCTTTTGCCTTGTCGGTGCAGTTGTAGTTGTCGAGGATGTACTTTACAGTACGGTTTTCGACGACGGTGATTTTGCCGTCGGCCATGGCATCGGCCCAGATTTTTTGGGCATCTTCAAAGGAAATGCGGCCGTCGCCGACACCTGCCACAGATGCCTCTGCCAACTCGATGAGCGACTTGTCCAAGCGCACACCATCAACGATTTTGTAATCTGCCATAACGTTAATCTTAAGAGGATAATTGGATAAATGAATTTCAAAGGATGGTCAAAATCCCATGACCGTTTCGAGGGAAACTGCGCGTTGAAATTACTAATTATCGCGGAAATTCCGCTCGGATTTCTCGCTTGCCTCATCGAGAGCCGTCGTCATTTCTGTGCGTGTTACCGGAATCCGTTGATATTGCCAAAGGCTGTTTGGAAAATTATTCCCAATTTGCACACGCATGCAATTGAAAGAGATCATCGGGCAAAAAAAGGCCAAGGAAGCGTTCCTGAAAATGGTCAGCGAAAATCGCTTGCCCCATGCGTTGATCTTGAAAGGCAAGCCTGGCATCGGTAAACTAGCATTCGCAAATGCGATTGCACAGTTCGTCAATTGCGAGGCCCCAACGGAAACCGACAGCTGCGGCAAGTGTGCAAGTTGCTCCAAGATCAGAAAGGGGATTCATCCCGACGTACGGTTCATTTTGCCGATCATCACCAACAAGGTAGATGGCAAAAACCCGCTTTCAGACGATTTTATCCCGCAGTTCAGGGAGCAATTTGTGGCCAACCCCTACTATTCGTTCAATTCTTGGGTGGGCCAAATGCAGGGCGAAAACAAGCAAGTAGGTATCCGGATCGCTGAGATCCGCGAACTCAAACGCAAGATTTCGCTCAAGGCTTTTGAAGCGCGTTACAAGGTGGTCATCATCTGGAACGCGGAAAAGATCAACACGGAGGCGGCCAATGCCATGCTCAAGTTGTTGGAAGAACCGCCGGAGCGCACCATGATCATCATGACCGTGAGCGATACTTCCGGTTTGCTCACAACGATCAACAGCCGGTGTCAGCGCATTCAGATGCACCGGATTGACGATGCAAGTTTGGCGGCTTACCTCAAAACGTCGCATGGATTGGCCGAGGACCGTGCGCTTCAAATCGCACAATTGGCCGAGGGTTCGGTCTCCGAAGCCGACGAAATGGTGAACGAAAGCAATCGTTCCCTTTCAGATTTGTACATGCAATGGTTGCGCCTTTGCCACCGCGGTGAATTTGGAGACATCCAAGACATCGTCGAGCAACTGAGCAAGGAAAACAAAGAGTTTCAAAAGTTGTTCCTGAGTTATGCCCTGCAAAAGCTCCGGGATTCGTTGCTCTTTTCCTTCCATGCCGACCATCTTGCAGCCACCACCGCAGAGGAACGTGAATTCCAGCAAAAATTCAGCAAGTTTATTCAGCTCAATGGCATTTCCGAGCTGAGCCGTTTGCTTGAAGATAGCCTGTTTTACATCAGCCGCAACGCCAGTGCTCCCATGGTCTTGTCGGTCCTTTCCCTGCGCATGCATTCAATCTTAACGGGAAAAGTACTAATTTAGCGGATTGGTTTCGGCGTTCTTTCTCCCGAATAGAACAAGGAAATCAGCCAAAGCAAGGAAGAAGATAAGTATGGGATGTGGATCATGTACCACCGGAGCCTGCTCAACAGGCGGCTGCGGTCAAAAAGGCGGCTGCAAAACAGGCGGCTGCAATAAGATGAACGCCTACGATTGGTTCGACAGCATGCAGCAGCCGACCCAAAGCGAATTCAACAACGTCTACGAAATCCGTTTTAAAAATACCCGCAAGGAATTTTTTCGCAATGCCAATGGCCTTTCCCTGATCACCGGCGACTTTGTCGCTGTCGAAAGTGATCGTGGATTCGATGTCGGGCAGATTTCGTTGGGTGGAATTTTGGCTCAGCTTCAGATGCGCAAGAAAAAGGTGCGTGGAGGCTTGGACAAAGTCAAAAAGATCTACCGCCGCGCGACCAAGGAAGACCTCGAAAAGCTGCAACTCGCCCGCAGCCGCGAGCATGAAACCCTCGTCCGCAGCCGGGAAATCGTAAGGATACTTAACCTCGATATGAAAATGTCAGAGGTCGAGTACCAAGGCGACAATACCAAGGCCATTTTTTATTATATCTCGGATCAGCGTGTCGATTTCCGCGAATTGATCAAGCTGCTCGCTGGCGAGTTCAAGATTCGCATTGAGATGAAGCAAATCGGTCTGCGATTCGAATCTGCACTCGTTGGCGGAATCGGTTCATGTGGCCGCGAACTTTGCTGTGCCACTTGGCTCAGCGATTTCAAAACGGTCAGCACGGCTGCAGCCCGTTACCAAAACCTTTCTTTGAATCCGATGAAGATTTCGGGTCAATGCGGAAGGTTGAAATGTTGCCTGAACTTCGAATTGGATTCCTACCTTGATGCCTTGAAAGACATCCCCAAGGTGGATCGCATCGAAACGGAGATGGGAATGGCCTTCCTGCAAAAGACCGATATTTTCAAGCGTACGCTTTGGTTCAGCTATGCCGGTGAAAGCACATGGATCGCGATGGAAGCCGATAAGGTGATGGAAATGGCGGCCATGAACAAAAAGGGCATTCGCCCGGCATCGTTGCATTCGCTGGACAAGGAAATTGCCGAGGAAGACAAGGAAGCCGACTTTGTGGATGTCGTGGGCCAATCGATTCCACGGGAAGATCCAAAGCGCAAAAAGAAGAAAAAGAAGAAGCCCGGTCAGGAGGGCACTTCGAATGCCAACCGTCCGCGGGAAGCACGTGTAGAATCTGGTACACCCGGTTCAGAAGGCGAAGCTCCAAGAGTAGAAGGTCAAGACCAACGTGGTCCCCGCCCGCAAAATCAGCAGCCTCGTGACGGTCAACGTCAGCAAGGTGGCCGGGACAACCGTGGTCCCCGTCCGCAAAATCAGCAAAAGCAAGGCGGCCCAAGGCCCGAAGGTCAGGAAAATCGTGGCCCGAGACCAGAAGGCCAACAGCGCCAAGGCGGTCCAAGGCCCGAGGGTCAGGAAAATCGTGGTCCACGCCCGCAGAATCAACAGAAGCAAGGTGGTCCAAGGCCTGAAGGCAAGGAAAATCGTGGTCCAAGACCCGAAAATCAAGGGAAACAGCAAGGTCCAAGACCCGAAAACAAGGATCAGCGCGGTCCAAAACCGCAGCAACCGCCACGCAACGAGGGAAATCCGCAGGAGCAGCAGCCCCGCAGGGAGCAAGGTCCAAGGCCGGAGCAGAAGCCTCGGAACGAAGGCGGGCAGAATCAGAATACCAGCGGGCGCGACTTTAGGAAAATCGCAAAGAAGCCTTCCAATGACCGTCCGGGCCAAGGGCCGGATGGCGGAGGAAATTCCAACCCACCCGCCAACTCATGATGCAGCGATTCCGCACATGGTGTTTCTTGGTGGGGATTCTGATCGTGTTTTCAGGATGCTCCAAACATTGGCAGTCCGCTGAAAAGGACTTTGAAAGCAAGTGTTGGAGTGTTTCGGATACCTTGGTGCTGTCATTCGAAAACACGGACACGAATGCGGTCTACGAATTGTCGTTTCCGGTGACCGTCAATGATGATTATCCCTTTCACAACCTTTATTTGCATGTGATATTGAATGCACCTTCGGGCGATGCATCGACCATTCCCACGGAATTTGTCTTGGCAGATCCCAACGGGAATTGGTTGTCGGAGCCATCGGGGGAGGTTGTACCGTTCCTGCTGAAGGTTCCGGAGGGGATTCGCTTCAGCCAAACTGGGAAATATTCACTGCGGCTGTTTCACTACATGCGTGACCCCGACCTTTGCGGTGTGGAAAGCGCCGGGATTGCCGTAGATCCGATGGTGGTGGAGCAATAATTAGAGGTGGATTTCCATCGCCGGCAGTAGGCGCTCCAATGCCATTCCACGAGATCCTTTTAGCAGGATGAATTGGCAACCCTCCAAATCCTTGGCGATATTGGCTTGCGCCTCCGCAATCGTCTCATAACTCCGCACCTTATCATCGTCCTGCGGAATACTCTTCAAAAAATGGGGACCGATGCCAACGATCAACGCATTCGGGAGTTGCTTTCGTGCAAATTCCCAAATCTCCGAATGCAATTCGTCAGATGTTGGACCAAGTTCAAACATGTCTCCGAGGACTAACGCCACCGATGCGTGTTCTTGGGCTGCGATGCTGGCAATGGTTGCCTTCATGGAAGACGGGTTCGCATTGTAGGCATCAAGCAAGATGCTGCGTTCGCCTTGACGGTGCAATTGACTGCGGTTCATTCGGGGAAGGTATCCTGCAAGGGCGGTCTGAATGCCTTCGTCACTGATGCCGAAGTGTTGCCCTACCGCCACGGCAAGCAAGGCATTTTCTGCATTGTGGCGACCATGGAGATGAATGCGCGCCTGCAGACTTTTGCCACGTGCGACCAACGTGATGAATTGGCCTTCCTCGTTTTCTTGCGTCCGGAGAATGTGGTACGGACTCTCCGGGGAACCATATCCGATATTTTCGGAAATGCCCGCCGCAACTTCGGCTACCAACGGATCATTCTCGTTGACAAATGCAATGCCTTGATGCTCGCGCAAAAAGTCAAACATTTCGCCCTTGGTACGCTGCACGCCAAGGATTCCGCCCATGCCTTCCAAGTGTGCTTGGCCAATGTTGGTGATCACCCCGTGTGTCGGCAGGGCAATGTTCACCAATTCTTCGATGTCCTTTGGTTTGTTCGCGCCCATTTCGATGACCGCAATTTCCGTTTCCGGGGGCATGGCGAGCAGGGTCAACGGAACGCCGATGTGGTTGTTGAGATTGCCTTGGGTCGCGTATGCGCGACGCTCGGAACTGAGCACGGCGTGCACCAACTCCTTGGTAGTGGTTTTCCCATTGCTGCCGGTGATTGCAAATACCGGAATATCAAAGGTTTCCCGGTATTGCCGTGCGAGCCCCTGCAAGGCAAGTAATACATTCGGGACCAAAATGTAACGGTCGTCATCCTCTGGCACGACTGCGGGGTCATCGACAACCACGAATCCTGCACCGTCAAGAAGAGCTTGGGCCGCAAATCGATTGCCATCAAAGTTGTCACCTTTGAGCGCAAAAAAAATGTCCCCGAGCCGGATCTTCCGTGTATCCGTGGAAACAGCCTTTTGTCTCAGGTAGGCTTCCCAGATTTTTGATTGCGGCATCTTGTTTCCGTAATTTTAGTCAAAATTAAGCGTTCGATGAATTCTGCCAAATACCTCTTTCTCCTCTTGCTTGGATTCAGTGCAAACTTGGTGAATGCCCAAAACTATGTTTTTTCCAATGACATTCCAGTAAGTGCTGCAAGCCTTTCGCTTCCGATGGCCTGGGCTGGCGGACTGAATGCCCCGCAATTCAGCGAAATTGACTTGGACAACGATGGACGAATGGACCTTGCCGTCTTCGATCGGGTCGGTCCACGGTTGCTGACTTTTCGCAATCGCGGAGCTGCTGGGCAGATCGACTATGAATTTGCGCCGCATTTCATTTCCCAGTTTCCAGCCAATATGAAGGACTGGATGCTGTTGCGTGATTTTGACGATGACGGGTACGTCGATATTTTCACAGCAGTTCCCCAAGTATCGAATGTGCGTGTTTATCGCAATACATCTGCTTTGACGGGAGGCACTTTAAGTTTTAGCCTATTTAAGGACACAATCATTTCCGTCTATCCGCCGACGCTGGCCTTGTATAGCGGAAAATCTGATATTCCTGGGATTGACGACATAGATGGAGACGGCGATTTGGACATCTTGACATTCGGAGTCGGAGGACAAAAGATCGAATGGCATAAAAATCTCTCGGTGGAAAACACCGGAGGATTGCTTGGGATGGATTTTGACCTCCAATCTCGATGTTTTGGACATTTTGAGGAAGACGCATTCACCTGTGAGGCCCTGATCAATCGCATTCCATGTGGCACAGGGGAGCGCTCCGGATACGATGGCAGGGACTTGGAAAATGCGGTTTTGCATGCAGGTTCGACGACCCTGTCATTGGATTTGAATGCAGATGGACTCAAGGATCTGATCATCGGTGATGTTGGCTGCCCCACGTTGTATGCCTTGGTGAATGGCGGGACAACCCAAATTGCGCATTTTGTTTCGACGGAGGATCACTACCCCAACAGTGATTCATCGGTACATGTTACGAGTTTTCCTGCACCCTTTTACCTGGACATCGACAATGACGGTGTCAAGGATTTGCTGACTGCTCCCAACAATACCTCGCTCTTGGAGGATGTGACGGGCGTGATGTTTCACAAAAACCTGGGCACGACATCACAACCAGACTTCGAATTTCAGCGCTATGGCGTTTTCCAGGAGGGAATGATCGACATCGGCACGGCGGCAGCACCAGCTTTCTTGGACTACAATGGAGATGGCTTGCTCGATCTTTTGGTGGGTGGTGCGGGGCGATACGATTCATTGGTCGGTTATTTGCCTCGTTTGCAATTGTTTGAAAACGTGGGCACCGCACAATTACCTGCATTTGAAATGGTTGATCCAGATTATTTGGGTTTGCATGGAAATTCGGCGTTTGCGAATATCAGCTGGATCAAACCGGCGCCGGGAGATTTGGATGGCGATGGCGATCAAGACCTGCTGTTAGGCTGTTCCGATGGCACGCTATTTTATTTCCTCAACACTGCGCCGCCCAATACTGCTGCCAATTTCATCCTGACGACGGCCAACTATGCAGCAATCGACGTTGGAACCAACTGCGCGCCGCAATTGGTAGACCTGGACAATGACAGCGACCTCGATCTTTTGGCAGGAAATCACCGGGGCTATGTTCACTATTTCGCCAATAACGGAACCGCCTCCTTGCCCAGTTTTGTCTTGGTGGATGATACTTTTGGAATGGTCAAGGTCAATGACCAGTCTGGACAGCCGGTTTCCAATGGATTTTCCCAGCCGTTTGCCGTTGATTATGACGATGACGGTGATTTAGACCTTTTGGTCGGTGGAATTGATGGCCTCGTGGCAGTCTATGAAGACATTAGTCCTGTTTCCGGCGCCACTTTTGTACGTGGACAGGATTTGTTTGGCCTCGATTTTGGATTGTATGCCAATCCAGTTGCTGTGGTGCTGGACAGTGCGCGCCTCACCTACGTGGTAGGTGACATGCGTGGCGGGTTGATGCTGTTGCGCGATGCTGGAGCAGTAGGCACCGTTGCAGGCGAATCCCCCTTGGAAGGCAATCTCAAGCTTTTTCCAAATCCTGCAATGGGACAAGCTTCATTCCTGTTTTCGGGGACAAATGGATTCAATAAGGGTCGTTACCAAGGCTACGATGCCATGGGAAGGGAGTCCTTTGCCGGGGATTGGCAGGCGAATGGAGGCACCATTGACCTTGGAAAAATTCGGCCAGGTATTTATTGGATCGTTTTCACCGCCAAGTCGGGCACGCTCTCCAGCAAGCTGATCGTGACGGAAAGTCGCTGACGCTAGCCGCGTTTTTACAGAGGTTGCGATTCAAAACCGATTCTATTCTGCTCCATTTGCAGACAATGTCGCTGAGCATGTCGGCAGAGGAAGACCACATACTGGTACACATCCAATTTCCCGATTTCATTGACGGTCATGGTTGTTTTTGTATGATGGCCCCAACCACCCTCCAAAGACTTGACGGCGTCTTTGCACCGATGCATTTGAGATAGAAAGTTCTCTTTTGTTACTCCCGGGATTGAATTTGTGCGTGGATCCATGTGATCGGGGCGATGCCAAACGAACGCCTGAAAGACACCGGCTTCAGCCAAAGCCTCCGGAATCAACTGATAATTTGGGTCCAAGTAGATCTCTGTCCCTTTTGCCTTGGCTGCGAGGCTTTTGCGCGTACCCTTTTCGATGAGGAGCAGGAGATAGTGACTTGTAAGGACAATATGGTCCAAAATCTCCGTGATGGACCAGCCGTTTGTGGGCGGAACCCAGGATGCGAGTTCGGGCTTGGAGTCAAACCAAGGCAGCACGCGGGTGACGGCGTCTTCAATTTCTGCGAGAGTCGTGGATTCGTGAGGTGTCATGGCTTTGAAAAGAGGTGTAGGAAAAAAGGAAATCGGGCTAGAAGTTGCCTCCTAGCCCGATCATTTGATAATCCTTTTTACGCTTGGATTAGAATGGGCTTCCCAAACGGATCATGGCGCAACGGAAACCGATCATCGCAGAGCTAGAGTCGGCATTGTAGAAGCGGCGTGAACCAGGGGTGAGGAAGTAAGCGATATCTGCCCAGCTACCACCGCGATACACTTTGATGTTGTCGAACTGCGAGTTGTTCGGCTCATTTGGATCGGGGTTGAAGAGGAGCGAGTTTTTCTCGTTGTAAGTAAAGTCATCCAACCACTGGTCAGGGCGCAATTCGGTGCGGCCACGGCGGCGGTTAGGGTTGAGGTCTTCGACATCTTCGCCGGAGAGCACACGGTAGGTATCCATGGTCCACTCGCAAACGTTGCCAGCCATATTGTAGGCACCGAAGTCGTTAGGATAGAAGGAGCGCACAGGAGCGGTGATCATGTAGCCGTCTGTGTAGTGGCGGCCATCGCCACCAGCCCAGCCAGCGTAGTCACCACGGCCGCGCTTGAAGTTGGCACGGAAACGGCCTTCTTGATCGCGGAGTGATTTACCTTCCCAAGGATAGTTTTCTTCTTCGAGGAGACCACGGGCAGCATATTCCCATTCGGCTTCCGTCGGGAGACGGTAGGCAGGATAGAGAATTTCTTCTGGGTCACGCTCCATGATCGTTTTGTTGACGATCACTGTACGCCACTTAGCATATTCGTTGGCTTGGTGCCAGTTCACACCAACCACAGGGTAGGTATTGAATGCTTCGTGAGCGTAGTAGTATTGGGTATAAGGGTCGTTGAATGCGAGGTCGCGCAACCATACCGTGGTATCAGGATAAAGTTGGCGGTGCATTACGTCACCTGAATCTTTCAAGATATACCAAAGGAACTCTTTGTAGTCCACGTTGGCAATTTCGGTTTCATCGATGTAGAAGGAGTGAACCGTCACTTGACGCTCACGGTTGTTCATGTTCCATTCGATGTCTTTTTCGCCACCGCCCATGATGAAGGTACCACCTTGCACAAAGACGAGGCCTGGCGCTGGATCCATGCCCTCAAATTTCCGAACTTGGAATCCGCCCTCTTCGTTGTATTTCAGACCAGTTTTGGTACTGTTTTTGCCAACGAAGTTGATGTTGCTTCCGCCTCCGCAGCCGAAGAAGGTTCCTGTGATGACAGCGATCACGAGGAATAGCAAACTTTTCTGTCTCATCGTGTAGTAACGTTTAAAAAGGATTACAAAACTAAACTAGCAGTGCCTATTTATATTCTTGACTTATACTAATTCCGAGAGGTAACAAAGATAGATTGAATCAATATCTCGGACAAGGCATTTTTCTGTGCTTGAAGTACGTTGGCTTATTGCGCTCAAATTCCATGATCAGCGCAAGCTCGTGCGAACCGCCGGAAATGCCGTTGGTCAAGCGTGAGAGCGTATAATCATAAGAGTAGCCAATCGAGAAAATGCCTTGTTTGAAACCAATCAAACCAGCGAGCATGTCGCTTGTGACAAATTGTCCCTCAAAATTATTGTAGTTGGTGCGGTACCAGAGACCAAAGACCATCGGGTCAATGTTCACATAGGCACCGAGATTCAGTTGGTTGAAATTGCGCTGCTTCATAAAAATGACAGCTGGCGAAATCGCAACCTTGTCTGGATCATTGGGTGGGCCAACAGGAATTTTCAAACCTGCGGTGGCGGTAAACTTCGTTGGAAGGCGCAAGGAGTCGCCACTGTTGACGGTCGTGATGAACGTCTGATAGGGCTGTGTCAAGTGGTGTGCAGAGACACCAACCCATGCTACGCGGTTGTAATAGACAGCACCAAAGTGGATGTCTGGATTAAAACGGCTTTGCGTTGGGAAAACTTCTTGCGTTGCATAGATAAAACCCTCTCTTGGATCAATCTGATCCGAGAAACGGAGTTTCTGAAAGTCGATGCTCGCTTGCTCCAATCCGCCACCCAAACCAAGGCGCAGATTTTGCTCATGGCCTCTACGGCCAAATTGCATTGCAAACGAGTAGTTGAGATTCACCGTGAGCTTGGAAAGATTGCCTTCGCCAGCTTGGTCGCGGGTGATGGTGCCACCTAGTCCTTGCTGGGTTTTGCCCTTGCCGAGCAAAATCGGCTGGTCATAGGAAAACGCCTGCTGCCGGTAGGTGCCTGGAATGGCGACCCACTGGGCACGGTAGTTGATCGAAACCCGGGGTCCCAACGCAGCTCCAGTAAAAGCCGGATTCAGCAAAGGCTGATTGGCATAAAACTGAGTGTATTGGGGATCCTGGGCGTGCGCTTGCGCAAATCCCGCTACTGCGAAATATGCTAGCACAAAAATACGCGTGATGCCTCTTTTCATATCACAGTGCCAAAATTTTACAAACTGTCAGCTTCTTTAGCTCTGAGTTGATAAAACATTAAACAAACCGCCCAGCAAATATCTATTTCGTAAAGATAGATAAAAATATTCAAAATCCCATCGCTACGAAAAAAAATGACAGACTCAAGAGCGATTTATACACAGCTTGTGGTTTCCGGCATTTTTGCGCCTTTGACCACTCTACTGAGGAAACCTACCCAAAATCGTCTTACCTATTCGCAAGCAGCAATGGAACCTGTGCTTCTCAATCAGGTGCTAAGGTAGGCATTCCATGTGAATTGATTTTACTTTTCCCCATTTCCACCACATATTTTTTTAATTTTGGATGATTGGCTGAAATACAGCACAAGAAAGATATGTCAGACAGGAGTAGCATTTTTGATATGATTGGCCCGGTGATGATCGGGCCAAGTAGCTCACATACTGCCGGCGTGGTGCGTATTGGACGCGTTGCAAGGCGTATTTTGGGCGCTCAGCCCACAGATGTCGTCATTACTTTCTACAATTCTTTTGCCCGGACCTATGAAGGTCATGGCAGCGATCGCGCCATCCTTGCAGGGTTGATGGACATGGCAACGGATGACGAAAGAATCCGGGAGGCAAAAAAATTGGCTACAGAATCCCATATCAATTTCCAATTTAAGGCCGTCAACAATGCATCCGCCATGCATCCCAATACGGTACGCGTCGTCGCAAATGCCGGAAATGAGCATACGGAAGTCGTGGGTGTTTCGCGTGGCGGTGGCCTGATCTCCATCATCGAGATCGACGGATTCCGCTGCAATTTCACTGCCCAACGCCATACTTTGGTCGTTTCTGCCCAAGATCTCAAAGGCACAATCGCTTTTGTAGCTACCGTACTCAGCAATGATGATTGCAACATCGCCACGATGAGCGTCGACCGAAAGGCTAAAAATTCACAAGCGAGGCTTGTCATTGAAATTGATTCGGCACCGCGGCCACTTACGATTGAGTACCTTCGGAGTGTGCATTGGATTGAAAAAGTTACTTACCTTCCAGACATACACATATAATAACATGTGCTTGAACCATTTGGCGCGATTTTGGGGTAGAATTTTGTTCGTGATGCTCGTTGTCTTGGGGACGCAGCTTACGTTCAAGCCTATATTATGTGCCCAAACCCGACTGTCTTTTCTGCAATGTCTCGACCTTGCGGTGTCAAATAATGTGCAGGTCAAAATTTCGGAAAACAGCGTCTCTACTGCAGAGGTCTCTTATATTCAGAAGAAGTTTGACTTCCTGCCAAACGTGTCCATGAACCTGCCAGTCAACAAGTCGTTTGGTAATTCGGCGGATATTTTCACCCAGCAGATCGCCGTTTCACCTTGGACGAGTCAGCCGAGTCTCGGCGCGAGTTTTGTTGCTTTCCGCGGATTATCCAAATGGAATGAGCTCAAAAATGCGCAGTACACCCTTTCGGCCAGTCAATATTCGCTGGAGGATCTTAAAAATGACATTCGCCTGAACACTGCACTTGCGTTTTTTCAGGTTCTATTTGCCAACGACAACCTTGAAATCGCCAAGACGCGACTCGATTTGCTTGAAAAGCAGCTCGTCAACGTACAAAAGCAGGTAGATGCGGGCGCCAAAACACAAGGCGACGTTTTTACCCTGCAATCTCAACTTGCCGCCGAGCGCGTCAATGCGGTGACACTTCAAAACAACTACGACCGCAGTTTGCTCGACTTGATCCTTACACTGAATCTAGATCCTTCAGAGGCCTATGAAATCGAACGACCTGACCTCATCAATGCGGAAGTCGAAGAACTTGAGGCGCTTGACGCTGTTTTTCAATCGGCAAGGCTGAGCAATCCCGGCGTGCGGCAGCAGGAATTTCGGGCGCTTGCGGCGAAGTATGCCATTAGAACAGCCAGCGCAGCCTATTTCCCAACGTTGAATATCACCTTCGGTTTGGGCAGTTTTTATTCTTCGAATGCCAAGGAGACGGTGCTCGACACCATCCTTTTTGACATCGTGCCGCTTTACACCTATGGCGATCAGATCCCGATGTGGACGCAATTCAGCAACAATTTTGGCAAGACGCTCAGTTTTTCCCTGACCGTACCGATCTTCAACCGAATGCAGACGCGTCAAGGGCACCGTATTTCCAAAATCAATTACAACACTGCCGAATTGAACGTCAAGGCCGAGGAATTATCCCTTTACCGCGCGATTCAGCAGGCACACCTCGATGCAAAGGCGGCTGATGCCAAGTTTGCTGCGACCTTGGCGCAAAACGAAAGCTTGAATGAGTCCCTTCGATTTGCACAGGCCAGGTATGATGCTGGAATGCTTGATTTTTTGGCTTATTTGGAGGTGCTCAACAATCATACCCGTGCAGAAATCGAACAAACCCAGGCACAATATGACCGCATTTTGAAACGCAAAATTTTAGATTTGTACCAAGGGAAGCCATTGAGCTTCTGATGCAGCATGGCAACGACAATCGGTAAAAAGAAAAAACGCACGGGCCTGATTTGGGCAGGTATCATTGGCATTTTGCTGATTGTCCTGTTTGTGATCATGTTCTTTGGAGGAAAGAAGGTCGACAACGGCGTGAATGTCGAAAAGGTCGCGCGCCACGATATTGTGGCTTCGGTGACGGAAACGGGCAAAATAGAGCCGGTTTTGGAGGTCAAAATTGCCGCCGACGTCTCGGGCGAAGTGGTGGATCTCCAAATTGCCGAGGGCAAGGAGGTGCAAAAGGGCGAAGTGCTCGTGTCGATCAGGCCCGATAATTATCAGAGTGCATTGGAGCAAGCACAAGCAGCGGTCAACGCTGCCATTGCAGCCGAGTTGCAGGCGCAAGCTGCGCTCGAGCAGGCGCGTGTACAGGTGATGCAAGACAGTGCGACGTTCCAGCGGCAGGATCAGCTTTACAGGGAAAAAGTCATTTCCAAAGCCGAATGGGAAACTGCGCAGCTACGCTACAACATTGCACGGTCGCAATTGCGCGCCAATGACGCAAGCATTCGTGCGGCGCGATTCAGCACGGAAAGCCGTAAAGCCAGCCTCAAAACGGCGCAAAGTGACCTGCGCAAAACAACGATCACGGCGAGCATGAGCGGAACCATTACCCGTCAGAACATTCGGTTTGGGGAGCGTGTCGTCGGCACGATGCAAATGCAAGGCACAGAACTGTTTCGCATTGCAGACTTGAGCCGCATGCAGGTCGTGGTCAACATCAATGAAAACGACATCGTGCATGTACACATCGGGGACTCTGCCTTGGTGGAGGTCGATGCATTTGAAGGGCAACGTTTTTCAGGGAAAGTGACTGAAATCGCCTATTCAGCGGCGACCGCAGCGACTTCCACGGATCAAATCACGGCATTTGAGGTCAAGGTGGAGATTGATTCGGCATCCTACCTCGGCAAACCTGAATTGATGCGCGGACTCAAGCCGCACCAAAGCCCGTTTCTTCCAGGCATGAGTGCACAAGTCGAGATCTTTACGGAGCGGGAAGACAACGCCTTGGCCGTGCCGATTCAGGCAGTGACGGTGCGAAAGTTGGGGACGAATGAAGATGCCGAGCCGACGGAAGTGGTTTTTGTGCTGAGGGAACGACAGTTTGCGCAGCTCAAGTCGGTCGTGACCGGCATCAGCGACAGCAAGTACATCGTGATCAAGGAAGGATTGAAAGAAGGGGAGGAGATCATTACAGGACCCTACCGACTTTTGAGCAAGGAAATCAAGGACAGCATGAAAGTCAAGATCAATCCTTTGCCCGATGTTTCTGCGGGCGATACAAAAAAGCCGCAGGCAGACAAAAAGGAGACGGATCAATAACCCCGTAATAGTCCATTAAAATTTGCCTTGATTGGAAGTTGGTCTGGGATTACTTTTACATACTGAACTAAGTCATTTTACATGCGTCGCAGAATCCATTTTGCTTGTATTTTCCTCCTTGCCTTGGCTCCCAGCATCTTGCCAGCACAAAGTGTGCGCAAATATTCCAACGAGTTTCTGAAGATCGGAGTCGGCGCAAGGGCGGCCGCGATGGGCAATGCCATGTCAGGAATTGCCGACGATGTCACGGCGGGGTACTGGAATCCGGCAGGGTTGGGTTTTGCACCCGCTGCGCCCGAGGTAGCCTTGATGCACAGCGAATATTTTGCGGGGATCGCCAAATACGATTATATCGGGTTTACGATGCCCATCGGCGAAAACCGTCGTTTCGGAGCTTCAGTGATTCGCTTGGGCGTCGATGACATTCCCAATACATTGAATCTGGTGGATCCCAATGGCAACATCGACTTCAGTGCGGTGGAGACTTTCTCAGTCGCGGACTTGGCCGCGGTGTTGAGTCTTTCACAGCGGTTGGACATCATGGGTGGTCTCGATGTCGGCGCAAATTTCAAGGTGGTCAACCGCAGTGTCGGCAAATTTGCCAATGCTTGGGGTTTTGGCTTGGATGTCGGTGCACGCTGGAACAAAGGCCCCCTTCAATTGGGTTTGATGCTCAGTGATGTCACAAGCACGTTTAATGCTTGGACTTTCAACACAGAAGAATTCGAATCCACCTTTGTCGCGACCGGAAACGTGATTCCTGAGAATTCCTTGGAGATTACACTTCCCTCGATGCGCATGGGTGGCGGCTATACCTTCCTGAAAGACCGTGCATTCGAAGTGCTGGTTTCTTTGGACAATGACGTGCACTTTGACGGCAAGCGGAATGTGGCACTCAATCTGGGTCCGGTGAGTTTGGATCCCCACATGGGATTGGAGCTTGGTTATAAAAAGATTGCTTTCATCCGCGGCGGATTCAAAAACCTGCAGCAGGTGCCCAATGCGGACGGCAAGGATGTCATTTCACTCTTTCCCTGCGTTGGTGCGGGATTCAAGATCAAGAGCTTTAGCGTGGACTATGCTTTGAGCAATGTCGGGAATTTTTCACAAACGCTTTATTCGCATGTGTTTTCGCTCAAGTACAGCTTCACCAAGCTGCGATGAGTGATTGCGGTTGGTGCTGCTATTGAAAATGTGGGGATATTTGATTATTTTACGTGTTTGATCCCAATTAAACTAGCTGGAGCGCTAGACGGAGAATATGTTTAGAAATTTACTCGCTACACTCCTCCTTTGCTGCTGTGCACAATTTGCCTTCGGTCAGACCGGCTTTGACTATGCCAACGCTTGGTTCAACGCCACGCAAACCTATGCCAAGGTTTTGGTCTGGGAAGACGGTGTTTACCGCGTAGATGCAGCAGCCTTGGGTGCTGGGGGACTGAATGTTGCCCCGGGTGATATTGCCAATCTGCAGGTATTTTACCGCGGACAGCAACAACATGTGTATGTCAAGACAAGTTCCGGAAACCTCGACTACGTAGAATTTTACGGAATGCGCAACGATGGACGGGTGGACTCCATTCTTTATCGGGATCCTTACACCCGTCTGCACGATGGTGAAATCCAGCCCAATAAAAATTTCAGCACGTTTTCAGATACCTCGGCTTATTTTTTCACAATCGGCGCGCAACCCGGGTTGCGCTATTCAAATTTTAGCGACCTCAACTTTGGCAACTATTCTCCAGCGCCACATTTTCGGTACCAAAGCTATTACGACTACCATCCCAACTCGGGTTTCGCCTTGTGGAATTACGGGGGCGGAAGTCAGTACGACATTTTCCATATCCTGAACTCCTATTATGTGACTGCCGAAGGATATGTCGGCCAAGAATTTGATTACAATGCCCCCGCGACCGTGGTTTTGCCCACTAAATATGCTGCCAACGTTGGCAATCCAAGTGAACTGGAATGCAGGATTTATGGTCGGTCAAGTTGGGTCCACGTATCCAAGATCACCATGAACGGTCAGGTGATGGTAAATGACACGATTGCCGGAATTTTTGTGCGGACCTGGAACCGGGGTTTTAGCAACGCATTGACCAACAATACAACGGTCTTGTATGAGGCATTGGGCAATCAAAACAGCAATACCGACAACAATAACGTTTTGTACACAAAGGTCACCTATGACCACCTGTTCAATATGGATGGCCAAAATGCCATCATGGTGCACGATTGGCAGCAGAATTCCAATGCGTATTTCAATTTTGTGAATGCGGATACCGGTTCGATTGCCATTGCCTATGACCTCACCACCCATACGCGCTGCGAAGGAGTAGCGGGGGGCAACGCGGTGCAGGTCGTGGTGCCCGGCGGAGGCCAAGCACGCAAGATTTTTGTTGCCACCAACGGTGCGATCAAGACACCCTTGGTAGAGCAACCGCGACTGAGCAATTTGAGCGACCCTGGCGCAGGAGCAAGTTTCGTGATCATCGCCCATCGCAGTTTGGCAGCCTCGGCCAATGCTTACAAACAGTATCGCGATACCTGCACACTCAATCCGCAGACCGCCAAGGTGGTTTTTACGGATGAAATCTACGATGAATTCGGCAGCGGTACGATCACGCCACTGGCAATCAAGCGATTCTGCAAATATGCGATTGACAACTGGACCACCAAGCCCAAATACTTCATGCTTTGGGGTAAGGGACAGTACATCACCAGAAACAGTACCGTCAACTTGGTTCCAACGTTTGGGTATCCGGCAAATGACTATGACTTTGTTTCTGACTTTGACCAGTATCAGATTGACGTTGTGCCGCAAGCATCTATAGGCCGGGTTAATGTGTACAACGACGCCGATGGACTCCTTTATCTGGCCAAAGCAAATGAATATGAGCATACGCCGTGGACGCCCTGGATGAAAGAATCGGTTTACCTCGGTGGGGGCAACGACACAACGGAACAGAAGCCAATTTTTGATTATCTCCTTAGCTATAAGGATATTTGGGAAGCGCCCCCATTGGGTGGGCATGGCAACTATTACCAAAAGTACAACACTGGAGAGCTCACCAATTCCAGCATGACTTCGACCGAGCGTATCAATGCAGGTGCGAACATCATTAACTTTTTTGGTCACAGTTCCAACAACATCTATGATGTAGACATTCAGGAGCCTTCGCTGTACCTCAATTATGGAAAGTACCCGATGATGATTGCATTTGGGTGCTATGGGGGCAACTTTACAGGCGACCTCAAAAGTTTCGGTGAGCGATTTGTGCTTTCTGAAAACCGCGGATCCATCGGCTATCTTGCAAACTCGACCGCAGGGTACCTGACACCGCTTGGAAACTTCGGTGAAAAGTTATATCCGCAAGTTTGCGATTCATCCTATGGTTTGCCATTTGGAGATCAAGTGCGCAGGACCATTCGGGACTATGCCTCGATTTGGACTGATCAGGTATATACCAATCATGCCAAGCAGATGAATTTGCAAGGTGATCCATCTATTAGTCTTTACCATCCGGAGAAGCCCGATCTTGAGATTACCATGGCGGGCCTTTTCTTTACGCCTTACAACTTCTCGGCTGCCGACAGTTTCTTCACACTCAATGTGATCGTACACAACTATGGCTTGGTCACGGCAGACTCCTTTTACTTGAGTGTGCGGCAACAACTGCCCTCCGGTACTTGGCTCAACCATTCGATGACCAAACATGCGCCAGTTGTAAGTGTTGACACCTTGGAGGTTTTGATTCACAACACCTTTGGGTCTGAAATGGCGGGGCTCAACTTGTTTGACATTTTTGCAGACTCCACTGACTTGGTAGATGAATACCGCGAAGACAACAATCGTCTTCAAATGTCGGCTGTCATTCCGGGAAATGCACCTGCAGTGTTGTTTCCTTATGATTTTGCCGTGATCGATACGCCCAATGTGCGACTGTCGGCATCGGCATTGATCATGTCAAGGCTTGCAACGGTCAGGTATATTTTTGAAATCGACACCGTTCCTACGTTCAACTCTCCACGCTACATAGGTTCGCCGGTGGTGGTAGGATCCGCGATTTATAGTGAATGGGATGTGCCGTTTACCCTTGTCGACAGCACGGTGTATTATTGGCGTGTGCGTCTAGCGGATGCCTTTCCCGATGCATGGGCCAAGGCATCTTTCAAATACATTGCCCAACGCACCGGATGGGCACAATCGCGCCCCCCACAGTTTTACACCGACCCGACTGTGCAGGTCACGATGAACCAAACCGTGCAGGAATGGGGCTTTGACCAATGGTCTTCCGATTTGCATGCCTATACCTCTGCCGGAGGTCACGCTGTCTATCGCCTCGCAAACGGCGCTTATTTCTCGGAATATCCAAGTACCAATGGCGACTTTGGAATCAAATACACGCCCATCAGGGCAAAGGACCTGAAGCCTTCCATTACCAGCACGATCCATGGAGACTGGGCCTATGCCTCGATGCCTGCAGGTCAAAATGCGGTGGTGAGTGCGATTGCGAGCCTTGAAAAAGGAGATTATTTCTTGGCTGTGAGTGAGCAGGATCCGCGGGTAGAGCAATGGGCACCGCACGTACGCGCGGCGTTTGCCTTGATCGGATGCGATACCAGCTTGCTCAACAATTTTGCTCCGGGCAATGCCTTGGTGGTACTTGGACGCAAAGACTATCCCGGTCAGGGAATCTTGCTCACGAATCCAAACGTGTTTGATGAGCCTACGCAGACTTGGCAGACCGATTTGCGGAAGGCCATGCAGAGCAATTTTGCAACAGGAGCAATTTCTTCAACGACCGTTGGCCCGGCAGTTTCATGGCGTGACTTGGTGTGGAATTGGTCCACGGTTGATCCATTTATCGAAGAAGACACCAGGGTTTCGCTATACGTATCGCATGACGGCGTGACAGACTCGCTTGTATTTCAGAACCTCACGCGGGGGAGCTATAGCCTTTCCAACATCGATGCCGAGAAATATCCTTTTATCAAACTGAAAGCAGCGCTCAAGGACAGTGCGTTTTTGACGGCGCCGCAACTCCAACATTGGCACGTGATCTACACCCCGGCGCCAGACGCCGTCATTGATCCGATCAGCCTTTGGTCCTTTGACCATGATACCGTCACCCAAGGGGAAAACGTAACCGTGAAATACGCCGCACGCAACATCACGGAGACCGATATGGACAGCTTGCTCGTAAGGTACATCGTGCAATTGGAGGATCGGCGCACGGTCGAGGTTGGTCACAAACGGTTTGGAAGGCTGCTTGCAGGTCAACGGGTAGAGCATACCTTCACCTTCAGCACAAATTTCCCTGACATGGTGGGCAATGTTTCCTTCAACGTTGAGTTGAATCCTTTTAATGATCAACCCGAACAGTATCACTTCAACAATTTGTATTCCTATCCTTTCAAGATTCGGCCGGATGAAATCAATCCGATTTTGGATGTGACGGTCGATGGCAAGCACCTGATGGATGGGGACATCGTTTCGCCGCTCCCGGAAATATTGATTCAAATGAACGATGAAAACCGCCACCTGGCGGTCAATGATACCGCATTTGAGATTCACTTTGGATTGAAAACGCCCAATCCCGCCAATTTGCCCAGGATCTTTATCGCTGGAAATTCGCAGATACAGATTGAAAGTGCCTCGCTTCCGGCCAACAAGGCAAAGCTACACTTCAAGCCTGGACATCTTGTCGATGGCGAATACACTTTGAGGGTTCAAGGATTCGACCAAAATGGAAATCAGGCGGGAAAGACTGACTACGAAATCAATTTCAAGGTTGTGAACGAGGTTGCCCTGAGCAATTTGCTCAACTATCCCAACCCTTTTTCCACCTCCACAAGATTTGTTTACACCCTTACAGGTGCCGAAATTCCGGAACGATTTGATATCCAAATCTTTACAATTACGGGCAAACTGGTAAAGGTGATTGACCTTCATGAAACCAACGACGTTAAAGTAGGATACAACATCACGGACTATGCATGGGACGGGCGTGACGAATATGGTGACTTGCTGGCAAACGGCGTGTACATCTACAAAGTTGTGGCCAAGGTCAACGGAAAGGATATGAAGCTGCGCGACGAAGGGATCACCGACTTGTTCAAAAACGGTTTTGGGAAGATGTACCTAATGCGTTAATAGGCATTTTTCATCAATACCTGGATGGGTGGTTTGCTAAGTCCTCCTGTGACTGATTGCAATTGATCGCATGTCGGCGTAACTTGAACACAAACATTGTGCAGAAATTGTGATTACCAGGCGATTTCAAACGATTTACCTTTTTGCTATTTTGGGGTTCTTCCTTGGATCGCAGGTAAACGCGTTTGCGCAAACGGCCTACTTTAATGAGTGGCTTTCATCCCAAAATCAGTATGTCAAGCTCCTTGTGCCTTCTGATGGCCTATATAGGGTAACGGCATCGGACTTGCTCGGGGGTGGGTTGCATACAAATTCGCCAATCACCTCGGCCAATTTGCAAGTGTTTTACCGCGGAGTAGAGATTCCCATTTATGTAAAGGATAGTATTTCAGGTGGGTTTGAGTACCTGGAGTTTTATGGGTACAAGAACGATGGTGCCATTGACTCCCTGTTGTATCGAAGCAGTGATCCGCCATTTGAAAATAAGCCGGCGTTGCAGCCAAACCTTTTCTCGAGCTTTTTCACGGATACTTCGGCTTATTTTGTGACGTGGGATGCTGTGGGAAGCCAAAGATTACAGCCGCTCGCCACGCAGAATTTTCAGACATTTTCACCGGAGCCTTGGTACAGGTACCGCGTATTGCAGGAGTACGACGAGAGTTTTTTTGTCGGTGGTGGAGATGCGAATGATTATTGGCATGTTCTGAACCCGGATTGGGTCATTGGTGAAGGGAATATTGGTGGGACATTCCGTACGGGAGATTTGCCCAACGTCATGGCAAGGTTTCTCAAAACGCCGGGTTTTGTAAATTCCGGCAATCCGGTACATGTCGCGGCACGCGTCGTTGGGGCCAATAATACCGCGCAGCATATCCTGGCGATTGACCTTGCGTTTGTGGAAAGGTATCGAGACACCACTGCCAATATCAATGTGCATTCGGTTGAATTTGATGCCCCGATTTCCTTGGATTCAATGACGCTTCTTCGATTCCATGCCTACGGGCAAAGTGTTCCGTTGGACAATCAACGAGCCTGTTGGGCGACAATCGATTACGACCGCAACCTGGATCTCAAGGGTGATGCTGCAACCACCCTCCGTCAATGGCAAAAGAACGATACGGCTTACTTTAGATTTTTCAATGCCGATGTGAACTCAGAAGCATGGTTGGTTGATTTGACGTTGAAGCAGCGTGTGGCAGCAACCGTTCTCGGCGATACACTGCACTTTTTGGTTCCGGGTTCACCGCTTAGGCGCGACCTTTACCTCGTCACCGATCGTGGTCTACAAACTGCCGCCATTGAACCCGAGCTCGTTTTGCCGCTGATTTCCACGGATACTGTTGGTGGGGATTTTGTGATCATCACCCATCGCAAGTTCAAAAATTCGGCGGAGGCCTATGCCAATTACCGTGACACCTGTACCACCAATCCGTTTTTGCAGCCCAAAATTGTCTATATCGACCAGATTTTTGATGAATTTGGCTTTGGTTCTGTGACGCCTTGGGCGATCAAGAATTTCTGCAGGTTTGCGATGGAGCAATGGCAGATCAAACCTAAACACTTCTTGATTTGGGGGAAAGGCCGCAATACCGGTAAAAAGGACAATCGGGAAAACTACATCCCGGTGTTCGGAACACCTGCGAATGATCTGGAATATGTAACCAATTTCAGCCGTGATGTCGTCGATCTTGTCCCGAAAGCTGGACTTGGCAGGGTCAGCATCAAGGAAGACGGACAGGGATTTGATTACCTCAACAAAATCAATGAATACGAGCATCTATTGCCCGAGCCTTGGACAAAAAATGCCTTGTTTATGGGTGGTGGGGCAACCGCCACCCAACAAAATGCCATCAATTTCTATTTGACTGACTCGGTGGATGGATTTAAGCCATTTTGGGAAAATGCGCCGCTCAATGGACGGGTCTGGTCTTACCAAAAACGCAACAATGGGTTTGAATTCAACGATGGGATGACCACAGAGGAGCGCATCAATGCCGGTGTCAGCCTTCTTCAGTTTTATGGGCATTCCGCGGTGAGTGTATTTGAGTTGGACATTTTGGAGCCCAATCTTTACAAAAATGAAGGGAAGTATCCGCTTATGGTTGCCTTTGGCTGTTCTGGAGGGAACTATTATTTGGAAGGGGCGAGCTACGGAGAACGGTTTATCTTACAACCGGGCAAAGGGGGCATCGGATTCTTAGGCAATACCACATCTGGCGTACTGAGCTTGCTTGGGCAATATGGGCAGGCCCTGTATGCGGTGGCCCTGAGGGACTCGTTTGGCAGCTCGATCGGTACGATATTAACGGAAACCATCCGTAGGTTTGGGAACAAGGTTTCTATGCAGACGAATATTCACGGTGCAAATCATTGCAAGCAATTGAACCTGCAAGGTGATCCGGCTGTTGCATTGAACCTGCCCAGGAAATGTGATCTGCGCATCGGTTCAGAAGACATCTATTTCCCCGACGGCTTTCCAGTCGCGCTGGATCAATCCTTCAAGATGAATATCGTGCTCCACAACGATGGGCGGAGTTTTGAGGATTCCTTTTCTGTTTATATCCAACAACAATTGCCCAATGGTGGATTGGTCGTCTTTAGTGACACCGTTCGGCATGGGGCATTTGCATTCGTTGATACCCTTGAACTGACGATCCCCAACATCAGCGGCTATGCCTCGGCAGGCTACAACAAATTTTTGGTGCATGTGGATCCCTTGGATTCTTTGGATGAGTTGGTGGAGCAATCCAACAACACTGCAGAAGTAGAGCAGCTATTTGTTGGCAGTATTGCCAAACCGTTGGAACCCTCAGAGTTTGCCATTGTGCCACATGCGACGGTAGCCTTGGTTGCCTCCACCTTGCAAATGGTCGCGAGCGGGCCCTTGCGTTACTCTTTTGAGATCGACACCGTTTATACATTCGATTCGCCCTTCAAAAAGGCCTCTCCAGCGATCATGGGTAATTCTGCAATGGGTGAATGGCCGATTCCCTTTGCCATGACCCCCGGACAGGTCTATTATTGGCGGTCGCGGCTCACTGACTCTTACCCCGAGCAGTGGACTTCAAGCTCAATGAAGTATGAGCCAAATAAATCCGGATGGTCACAAGGCAAGGCGCCGCAATGGTTTGAAGACGCGACGGAAGGAATTCAGATCGATGAAATTTCACAGGCTTGGGAATTTGAACGATGGACGACGGAATTGCATGCTTATATTCTTTCCTATGGATTCCCCGGAAAGGCCGTGTACTTCATGGGCAATTATGCGTCGACCAACGATGCTCCGAGTGGTGTGCTTTTTACACCCATCGATCAAAAAACATTGATTCCCAAAATTCTGGATACGCCATTGCAAGGAGATTGGCGCTTTCTTTCGGCTCCCCCATCACCCGATCAAAACACACTCACTGATCTGCCTTTGGCCATTGCCTCGACAGAACCGGGGGACTATTTCTTGCTTGTGACGAGCGGAAATCCGGCGATGCAAAATTGGCAGGACCAGGTTTTGCAGGCTTTGGAAATGGTGGGTGGGAGCTACGCGGTCCTTCGTCCGATGCAAGATGGTGACCGGTTGATCTTCCTGGGTCAAAAGGGTGCTGCACCTGGCACGGCCACGATGATCACAAGGCCCAATTTGGAGGTCGACGGTTTTCCGCCGATGCATGATCTAACCAAGAACATGTCAGCGATTCGATCCTCCGGTCAAATCCTTAGTAGCACGATCGGTCCCGCATCAAGTTGGCAAAACCTTACATTGGATTGGTCGACACTTGACCCTTTTGTCGGTGACAGCCTCAGTGTGTCGGTTTACGGAATTCGCAGGGATGGGTCGGAGGCCTTGTTGATTCCGCACTTGACAGACACCGCAATAAGCTTGGGAGGAATCAATGCAGATAGCTTCCCCACACTCCGGCTTCAGGGAATGGCACGGGACATGATACATTTTACGGCCCCGCAGCTGAATGAATGGGAAGTCTTTTTTGACCCCGTCGCAGATTTGGCCGTCGATGCCAACAGGGGAGTCATGGTGCCGGATACGGTGGAGGAAGGGCAGATCATTCCGGTCAGTTTTTTTGTGCGGAACCTGACTTCCCAGACCATGGACAGCGTGCGCGTCAAATATACCTTGCAGGCATCCAACAGAAGTCTCATCGAAGTAGGCACCAAGCGATACAGCGGATTTGAGGCACGGGAGATTCGCAGAATGGAATATGCCATCCCTACCAGCGGTATCGGTCTCGAAGCAGGGCGCTACACCTTGATCATTGAGGTCAATCCCGAAAGCGAAGTCCCTGAGAATCAGCATTTCAACAATTTCTATTACGAGCCCTTGTGGGTGCGCACCGATGGGCTTGGGCCGATCGTCGATGTCACGATCGATGGCAAGCACCTGATGGCAGGCGACATTGTATCTCCGGAGCCTACCATTGTGATTCAGATCAACGATGAAAATGCCTACCTGCCCGTGGCTGTCAGTGACAGCACTTACCGCATTTGGTTTGGGGTGGAAAGGTCGTTTCGCAGCAATCCGATGGTGACGATCGAGAACAATGACAGCATCGAAGTCGTGCCGGTGAGGATGCCGGAAAACAAAAGCCGGCTCATCTTCAAACCCGGGCGTTTGGCCGACGGGGAATATACCCTCGCTGTGCAGGGATTTGATGCCAAGGGCAACGAAGCCGCGCGGAAACCTTATGTGATCCAGATGAATGTCGTCAACCAGAAGGCCATCAGCGAGGTTTTGCCTTATCCCAATCCATTTTCCAGCGCCTGCCACTTCGTTTATACCTTGACCGGGGATGAAAAACCCAGCCGGTTTGACGTTGAGATTTATACGATCACGGGCAAACTCGTGAAGGTGATCGATTTGTTGGCCATGGGCGAAGTGCATTTCGGCTACAACGTGACGCAGTATGCTTGGGATGGCCGCGACGAATTTGGCGATCAGCTCGCGAATGGGGTTTACCTCTACCGCGTGAGAACCAAATTTGAAAACCAGGCAAGCGTCGAACTCCGAGACGAAGGCATCTCAGGCTATTTCAAAAACGGATTCGGGAAAATGTACCTGATGCGCTAAGGCCTATCGCTTCTGGTTTTCAATCAAATCGTCGCTGATCGGCAAGACCATTTCGTTTTTGATGGTCGACAGCACCACCTTGGATTGGATATGCCCCACGCCATCAATTTTGGACAACTTCTCGACGATGAACTTTTGATAGTCCGAGATGCTCTGCGTATGCATTTTGAGCAAAAAGTCCCCGTCGCCCGTGATATGGTAGGTTTCCACGATTTCGGGGAGGGCCTTGATCGAATCGATGAACTGCTCAATCTTGAAATGGCTATGGTAATTGAGCTTCACTTCGATGAAGACTGTGATCGCCAAACCGATCTTTTCCGGATCCACCAAGGCGTGATAGGATTGAATCATGCCGGAGACTTCGAGCTTGCGCACGCGCTCGAGCGTAGGCGCGGGGGAAAGTCCGACTTCGCTGGCTAGCTGCGCATTGGTCACACGGCCGCGCTCCTGCAAGATTTTGAGAATGCTGTAATCGATCTTATCAAGTTTCATGGCAAAGCGTCAAGGGTATAAATTCCAAGCAAAATGAAGCTGAACAGGCAAGGGTATTCCTTGCAGGCAATCACCAGCAAACGGGTTTAGACAACAAAAGAGAATCCACCAAAATCCACAACCAAATCCGCCTTCAGCACTTTGGGTGCCATCTTTCCAACCAGACGAATTCACCCTAAAGATAGAACCTTCGACGTGATATCATTGAATTGGCCCCGAAATAAATTGTTTTGAACCAAGCCATGACCCCATTCGAATGACATTCAGGGCCGCGCTGCTGTTGAAATTTGGTGGGCAAATCCATTCGGATTCCTATTTTTGCGCCATGAGTTACGCCGACGTTTTCCAAAAGGTCATTTCCCACGCCAAAGAATATGGCTTCATCTATCCATCTTCCGAAATTTATGACGGTCTGAGCGCCGTTTACGATTACGGCCCGATGGGCGTCGAACTCAAAAACAACATCAAGGATGCTTGGTGGCGCGCCATGGTACAGATGCACGAAAACATCGTGGGTCTGGATTCGGCCATCCTCATGCACCCCAAAATCTGGAAGGCTTCGGGTCACGTGGATGCATTCAACGATCCATTGATCGACAACAAAGACTCCAAAAAGCGCTACCGCGCCGACGTTTTGGTCGAGGACTACATCCAAAACAAGCTCGAAAGCAAAATCACCAAGGAAGTCGAAAAGGCTGCCAAGCGCTTCGAAAACTTTGACGAAGCCATGTTCCGGCAGACCAATGCCCGCGTGGTCGAGTATCAAGCCAAGGTCGATGAAGTCAATGCCCGTTTTGTGGCAGCGATGGAGGCCGACAACCTTGACGAGCTCCGGCAGATCATCATCGACCTGGAAATCGCCTGCCCCGAAAGCGGCTCCCGCAACTGGAGCGAGGTCAAGCAGTTCAACCTCATGTTCAAAACGCAACTCGGCGCTGTGGCCGGCGACGCGATGGACCTCTACCTCCGTCCGGAAACGGCCCAAGGCATCTTCGTCAACTTCCTCAACGTCTACAAAACTTCCCGCGTCAAGGTTCCCTTTGGCATCGCCCAAATCGGCAAAGCCTTCCGCAACGAGATCGTCGCCCGGCAGTTCATCTTCCGCATGCGGGAGTTTGAGCAAATGGAAATGCAGTTTTTCGTGCGCCCCGGCACCCAAGCTGAATGGTTTGATCAATGGAAGGAGAAGCGTAAGAAATGGCACCTTGCCTTGGGTTTGCCAGCAAACCGGTTGCGCTTCCACGTGCACGAGAAGCTCGCCCACTACGCCAAAGCCGCCGAAGACATCCAATTTGAATTCCCATTCGGATTCAAGGAAATGGAAGGCATCCACAGCCGTGGCGATTTTGACCTCAAGCAACACGAGGAGCACAGCGGCAAAAAACTGCAATACTACGATCCCGAACTCAGGGAGAGCTACGTGCCTTACGTGATCGAAACATCCGTCGGCCTTGACCGCACCTTCCTCGCCCACATGACCAACGCCTACACCGAGGAGGAAGTCAATGGCGAGACACGCGTCGTGCTCAAGCTGCATCCGGCATTGGCACCGATCAAGGTTGCTGTATTTCCACTCGTTGAAAAGGACGGCCTGCCCGACATCGCCCTCGATGTCTTCAACCGCCTGAAATACGACTTCCGCACCCACTACGAAGACGGCAAGGACGGCATCGGCCGCCGTTACCGCCGCATGGATGCGATCGGCACGCCCTACGCGATCACGGTCGACCACCAAACCGCCGAAGACGGCACGGTCACCCTCCGCGAGCGCGACACGATGGAGCAAATCCGCATCAAAATCGAGGACATCAACGGGCATATCGCCGCAAAGTTGAGCATGCGGAATATTTTGAGTTGAGTGTTGAAGCGTCGGCGTCCCTTTTTGAAGCGGCGGCGTCCCGCCGCAACGCTGATGCTGCCGTCCGCCTCCGGCGGGCGAAAACGGTCTAGCTCGACGGGCAACGCACAAAAAGCAAAACGTAAGCTTGCGTGCGTTGCCCGTATAGTCGCCGGATTATCAGTGCAGAACCTGCAATAAGCATTTCCCAGTCCCACACCAATAAAATTCCTTCGATGACCAAGATCTTGAAAAGAAGCAGTTTCATTTTCGCATGCGCGGTGAGTTTCTGCATGGCCCTCCTGCCAAGTTGCAGCGGCGGAGCTTCAAAACCCGCCGAAACAGAACAATCCACAGCCCCCAAGTCCTACCAAAATGGCGATCTGATGGTCGGCGGTAAAAAAGGGGAAATGTGGTTCCAAACCTACGGTGGTGAAAAGGCTTTCAACGGCGCTACCTTCCATTTTGCGCGCGATTTCTACCGCGGCTATGCACCGGTCATCAAGATGGTCGATGGCAAGGAACTCCATGGTATCATCAATTTGAAAGGCGAGGAAGTCATCAAGATCGAGCACCCTGAGCCGATCGACGCCTACGACAACGGCTACTTCCAAATCGGGTCGATGGACAAACAAGGTTACCTTGACAGCACTGGAAAGCTCGTGATTCCGATGAATTACGGCAGGTCCAAAGGCGTCTATGACGGGCTGTTTGTGCTGCAGAAGGGCCTCAATTGGGGTGTGGTCAACGCGAATGGGCAGGAAGTCACGCCTTTCATTTACACCGATGCGCATGGCTATGCCGACAATGGCTTGATGATGGTGGAGAAGAAGTACAAATGCGGCTTCATCGACCGGGAGGGCAAGGAGGTAATCCCCTGTTCCTACGAATCAGCGACAAGTTTTGAGCAAGGTGTCGCCATTGCCCGCATTGGCGAAAAATACGGCTTGATCGATGCCACAAATCAGCACATCACTGGATTTGATTTTGACGAATTCAAGTTTGAGACGACTTCTGTTGAGGATGCAGGAAGCCAAACGGGTTACTCCAACGTCGGCAAGCGCATCATCACCGAAGGTGGGTACTCCGTTTTCCGCAAAGGCAAAATGTGGGGCGCCGTCAATCCAAAGGGAGAAATTGTGATCCCCTTCGAATTTGACTACATGGGCAGCGCCGACGCCATGGGCGTGAATGTCGGTCTCGGCAAACGCCGCGGAACTTACGATCTCGAGAAAAAAGAGGTGAAGTGGTTGGATTGAAAGGGATTCCAAAAATGTACAGACACGGGATTTCCTTCATCTCTATTCTCGTGTTGCTTACAACAAATTGTTTCTCACAGCATGGCCGCCATGCTGCTTTTGAAGGGCGCAACGAAAGACCGGTGGAGGTGCCTGACAGCCCTTGGGAGGTTTATATCGGTTGGTTTGATTCCACGGATGCCTTTCACATTACCGATTCGATAAGTGCAGTGGATACCCTGACCGGACGAATGGACAATGTACGGTCGAATGGGCAATTCCTGTTTTGGAATTGCATGTATCGGACGCACCACAGAAAGAGAGTGGTTTTGGGTTACGGCTATATGCCGATTGAAAACGGGAAACTCCAGCCGCAACAGCGTGTGGCTTTTACAATTCGCAAGCGAATAGATCCTCAGGCCCGTTTACGTGTTGAATTCGCTGACGACGATTTAGAATTCCCAACCCAGTTCGGACTTTATCATTTACGGATATTGAAATTCCAGAATATGTCTTCACAAAAAAGCGCTCGTTGAAGCCATGCGTCTATTGGTGCGTGCGGTGAAGGGCTACCCCAGAAGCATCAAAGCAGACTACTTGAAGGACTTGTTCGAGAATATTTAAGCGCAAAATGGACGATTGAGTGAGCCACTTCAAAAAGGCTCACCTCCCCACCGCAATCACCATCTTCCCGGCCAATAGGATCTCTCTCAGCTTCATTCAGGTCATCTCGCCGCCCAAGGAAGATGCCAGCCCCTAACCCAAACCCGCAATCCCCTAACTCACGCGCGTAAGAGAAAAGTCCGAGCCCCACCTTGGCAGTCAATTCACCCTATTGTCTGCCAAAGTCCATGAAAAGTCCCCTTGTTCACCAGCCTGCAAACAAGCAAGAATCCTCGGAAAGTAACTTTCCGCAAGGCAAATCCATGATGCCGCCACAGTTTTCATTGTCGAGCAGTTCCGGCAATGTCGGTACGCTGGGCTTTGGAAATATGTGGGATCAAGCTTTTGGTCCCATTGGGCTAGGTTCCAAAAACCAATCCACCGAAAGTGCCGAGAAGTCTTCCGAACACGCTCAAGGGGGCGCAGATTCGGAATGGGTTACATTCGCCGAACAATTCAATAACCGGTTCAAATCTGTTTTGCATGTCTTTGAACCAGAAGGGACCCCTGCCAATTTTGTAGAAAAATCCGTTGCTAGCGGTAAAGTGCTCACTCCAGAGCAATGTGAATCGCTTTTCACAAAGGGGCAACGCGACAAGCTGATTCCCTTCTTTCAAACGAACGTCATTCCCGAACGCCTTTTTAACGGGGACGAACGTGGGAAAACCACCGCTGCACAACGCATTCTTCTGTCTGCCGAGATTCTTGCCAATGGCATTTATGCTCCGGGGAGTTTCGAGCAGCGTGTCCATGCCAAAAACTGCGGACACTGGGCACAGACCGTCCAGAACTATGCTGGGGTTACCGCCAATTCTGGTGCAAATGCAGACAGCCTCAATGGAAACTTTGATCTGCATGGCAATGTAATTTTGGGTGCTGAAATGGCGAAGCCTCAAGGTTTTGACGAAAAAAGGGTCTCCATTGAGAACTTACCCGAAGAGGAATCCGCAACGATCGGACCGATTTACGAAGGGACCGCGCACGGTGAAGAAGCAGCCAAAAGAGCAAACCGCCGCGCAGAACTCGAGCAGCAGGATGCCAATAATCCCGATGGCGAAAAGTCCAAGAAACCTTTGACGCCCTTCCGTTGCGAACATTTGTCCATGGATTTGTTTGACACTGTGAAGCCAGGTGATTGGCTATACATCTACAATGCCAACGGCTCAGGCAACCACAGCGTCATTTTTTCTCGTTGGGCAAGTGGCGACTTGGTGGTGGATGGTGGAATCCAATACCGCAAGGCGGTGACATTTGACCAGAATAAGCCAGTTGCGGGAGGAGAGGAACATAACTTGAATCTCGGCCAACAATTCCATCGGACGAAAGACATCCAAATTTGCCCGATTACAAAGGTTTCCAAGGTCAATCCTGAGCAACGACCTGCAGAAAGCATCGAGGAATTGCTGCCAACACGCGGTGATCAGGATGACCTGCTCAACGAAAAAAACCAGAAATTCATTGAGGAGATCAAGAAACAAAGCGGCGGCAAGATCACCGAAGATTTGTTAATCAACTTGTTGGTCAAAGAGAACATTGGCCATATCGACGCTTTGGGCGATCGGCTCAGCCCCGAACAGCACGAGATGTTGACAGATGCCAACAATGTAAAATGCGACCTCGAGACTTTGGTGCGACTCACCGAGCGATTGCGGCAGTTGCATACCAATGCAGACTTGCTCGCTAAAAATGAGGCTAAGATCTACGAAAGCAAACTCAATGGACAATACGCGGAATTGATCACCGCTTACAAAGCCCAAGAAGCCGAAATCAACGCGCTGATTGAGCCCTTGGAAAAGGAGAAAGCACCTTGGGAGGAAGAATTGGCTGGCTTGACGAAAGACCGTGACGAGCTCGACACCTATCCCGAATTGAGTCTTGCGCGCAAAAAGTACCGCAAAGTTCTTGCCGAGCTCAAGCTGATGGGCAAGTCGGATCCAAACCGTGATGCTAAAAAAGCGGAGCGTGATAATATTTTGGCTGAGATTGGAGAATGGAAAGCCAAAGGGAAGGCCAACAAGGGTGCCCTTGGCGAAAGCCGCACAGAGATCAATTCCCTTCGCCGCAAGATTGGAAAGGTGAATGCCAAAATCAGTAAGCTGGAAGTGAAGTTGGAAGAGGCCGCGCTTTTGCTCCCTTGGGGCCAAGTCGCAGGCGGCAGTACCAAGGAGCAAGACAAGACGAGCAACAAAGCCGGCAAAACGGGTACGTTAGAAAGCACCCTCGGCGAAGCCGCCATTAAAGACCTCAAGAAGAAAGCCAAGGCAGGGGAGTTTTGAAAAGGGTGGGGGCAGTCCTAGCAGTTGCTTCCAGCGGAATCAAGATCTCCCTCATGGGTCAAACTTGATAAAGCCCATCTCGACGGATTCCTGGTGGGTATCGCCATCAAAGCAGCAAATGTTCCATAAGCGCGACAAGGCTCTCGATTGGAAGGAACGAATATCATGGAAAAGAATGCTGATGCTCAGTTTGTAAGAATTTGTGGGGATTCAAATTTGCCTGCAAATACACAACTATGAAAAAAGCACTACTCATTCTCCTTTTGGCCGTTGGCAACTTGGTATTCGCTCAAAACCCAATCATCTTCATGCCTGATGCCGGCCTCAACGATGGCTCGGACGAAGGTGGACTTAATGGTGGTAAGGAAACCTACGTCTTCGATGGCGATCCGAATACCAACAATGGTGCAGTGAATGCCTTTTATAGTTTGCCAATCAGCACCTGCAATAACACAAACTATTTGGGAATGATCCAATTTGACCTCACGACCTTGCCAGCCGTTGTGGATTCTGTATTTTTAGGTGGATGGACTTGGGATCAAAATGTGATTTGCTACTCCAATTGCGACAACAATTGGGAGTTTTGGTATGTCGGGGCAGCATGGGATGAAATGGCCGTGACGTGGGGGACTGCGCCATTGCTTGATTCTGGATTTGCCGGACCTTTTAACGTGACCTTTCCTGATGTCGCCCGCGAACGGAAATTTGATATCACCCCCGCCTACAGGAATTGGAAATCAGGCAATGTCCCCAACTACGGGCTTGCCATCAAGCCCATCGATGGGTTCTGCAACAATGCCTGTGTCATCCTCGGGATGCTTTCTTCGGATGATACCACGTTTGCTGGCACGCATCGTCCTTACTTGGAGATTTATTCAGGTGGCGTCGGGGTAGCAGAGGCACAACAAATCAAAACGAGATTTTTCCCCAATCCTGCACATAACGCTGCTGTGATCGAGTTTCAATCTACGTTCGTTGGACCAGTGGAATTGCATGTTTTGGACTATACAGGTCGCACAGTAAGCACACAAACCGAAACCATGGATATGGGATTGCAACGCATGAGGATTGACTTGGAAAAATTGGCAAACGGAATGTACACCTATCGCCTCACTACTCCATCCGGAAACAGTTCGGGAATGTTCGTGAGGCAGTGACAATAAAATAATTTCTATTGGAGAAGGGCAGGCGGCTAAACTTCCTGTCCTTCTGCATTTCGGGAGAAGATTGCCTTACGCGGGTGATGGTTATTTCCCGACTGCAATCACCGTCTTCCCGCCAAACACGACCTCTTCCAGCTTCACGCTGACCTCCGCGTCCAACGGAATGAGCAAGTCCATACGCGAGCCAAACTTAATGAACCCCATCTCGGCGGATTGTTGGACGGTGTCGCCTTCCTTGATGTACCAGCAGATGCGGCGCGCCACGGCGCCGGCGATTTGTTTGTAGCCGACCGTCCAGCGGCTGTTTTCGACGACGGTATAGGTCATTTCGTTGTCGGTGCTGCTTTTGGGATGCCAAGCGACGAGGTAGAGGCCGGGCATGTATTTGAACCACTTCACCTTGCCGCTGATCGGATTGCGGTTCACGTGGACATTCAGCGGACTCATAAAAATGCTGATCTGACGCACCTTGGCCTTGAAGTAAATCGGATCGAAGACTTCCTCGATCACGACGACCTTGCCGTCGCAAGGACAGACAATCGCATTCTCTTGAATCGTCGGCACAATTTCCGGATTGCGGAAGAAGTTGAAAATCAGCCCGATCAAGACGAGCGCGGCTACACCGAGCACGATGCCGATCCACCAGACCACGGTCCCGGCCAACAACGGAAAATAAATTGCCGACCAAACGCCGCCCAGCAGCAAGATGGATATCGGAATGAGAAAACGACCTTCTTTGTGCAAACGCATGTGCAAAGAAAACCATTTTGAATGCGGGATGCAAAAAAGGGGTAGCGAAGGCGGCGCTCACACCGTGCTTTGGGTAGCGCCACCTTCGCTTGATTCCGCGAAGAGGGCGCTATCAGCATGCGGTGTTTGCGCCCTTTTCGCTACTGTGTTTTGTGGTATAGCGAAGGCGGCGCTCACACCGCGTTTTTTGTAGCGCCGCATTCGCGCTTGTTTTTTTTGTTATCTTGTTGATATGAAACCCATTGGACCATCGATTCTGCGCTTGCTTTTTGTCATCTGCTTCCTCGCCGCTTCAGCGAATGTAGGAAACAGCCAATCCGAAGGGGAGGGCAGTCAGGCTTTGTACATGCAGCATCAAAGCGATTCCGAGCGGGTCGTGAAAATTGATTCCGGACGCAAACTCAAAGTCTGGACCCAAGACGGGCAGTTGCATGCTGGGAAATTGACGCAGGTAAGTGACTCCAGTTTCTTCTTGGGAAAGGAGGAAATTTCTTATTCGAAAACCAAGAAAGTCAAACTCGACAAGGGAGAAGGCGGACGTATCGGTGGATTGACCGGTCTTTTGTTGGGTGCGTTTGGGATTGTCATCGGCTTGGCATTTTCATTGTTGGGATTGTATGCGGCCAACTCTGCGACGCAAAATACTTCTAACGGATGCGCTCAGGCGATGGGAGGTTTTTTCTTGTTGATCTTGGGAATCCTAATCGGAGCGGTCGGAATCATTTTTGCCATCATCGGCATCGTCGCCTACGCCATCGGAACGGCGGTCGCCCGCAATTTCAAATTGGATGGCAAGTGGCGAATCGTACGAAGAACCGCTGGAAACTAATCGCCGAATCAGATTTCGAAACTCATTCGAAGAAATCCCGCACCGCACGAATCACAATTGCTTGGTCTTCCTCTGTCAATCCAGTGGAGGATGGCAAGCAAAGCGAATCTTCGTACCAACGGAAACTATGGTCCTCACGCTGAATGTACAGGTTTTGCCCATACATCGGCAGGCGGTTCATCGGCACCCATAACTTGCGGGTCTGAATCTCATTCGCCTCCAAATAGGGCTCCAATTGCCGGGCTTCGGAAGTAAAAATGCAGTTGAGCCAATAGCCGCATTTCCGGTGCAGATCTCCGTGCGGCGTCAGTGAAATGGCGCGGACATCGATGAAACCAGCTTCGTATTCCGCGCGAATGGCTTGTTTTTTTGCCCAAAATTCGGGGAGACGCGCCAATTGGCCTAAGCCGAAGGCCGCATTGAGGTTGGGCATGCCATAGTTGAAGCCAACGGCATCGTGGATGTATTCGAGGGGAAATGATTTGGCTTGGTGGGCGAGGTGGCGGATGCGGTCTGCGAGTTGGCTGTCGTTGGTCAAGACGGCTCCGCCGCCGCCCGTCGTCAAAATTTTGTTGCCGTTGAAGCTCAACGTGCCCAAAAGGCCCATGCTTCCGGCGGGTTTGTCGTCGAAGCTCGCCCCGAGGGCTGCGGCTGCGTCTTCCAACACGGGAATTCCGCGGCTGCGTGCCAATTCCAGCAGGCGGTCCATGTCACAAAAATCGCCCAACACGTGCACAGGTACGATCGCCCGAATACGCCTTTGGGTGCCTTTGAAGAAACATTTGCCGTCTGCAAAGTCGGTATGGTTTTGCAGAAAGTCTTCGAGCAAGTCGAGGTCAAGCTGCAAATTGTCGGGCGCTGCGTCGATGAAAATCGGTTCGGCCCCGGTCATGGAAACCGCATTGGCGGTAGCGACAAAGCTCAAGTTGGGGCAAATGACGTAGTCATTGGTGCCGACACCGAGGGCCAACAAGGCAAGGTGCAAAGCGGCAGTGCCGCTGTTGACCGCGATGCAAAACCGCACGCCCGACAAAGCCGCAACCTTGCGTTCGAAGTCGCCGATGTCAGGCCCAGCCGTGGAAACCCAGCCGGATTCCAAAGCGCGTGCCACCGACATTTGTTCGGTATCAGAGATATTGGGGATGGAGAGTTGGATCACTTTTTAATGGAGAATGGAGAATGGAAAATGGAAAGCCTCCTAGGAGTTGGGGAGCCAACGAAGCTCACCGTATGGCTAGGAAAGCCCAGGCTTTTCAGCACACGCATGCACCCCTTCTCCGCGGATTCGCGGCAAGCGAATGCGTGGAGAAGGGGCCGGGGGTTGAGGCGATAAACAAAAGGCAGGGCGATTTCCTCGGAAACGTCATTGCCTTGGTTGAAACAATTACCAGGTCCTCATCGATTCCGGGCGAACGTCCCGGGGAAAAAGTGGAGTGGCTGGGCGATTTCCTGGAACCAGGGCCGCAACGCATTGAAGGCTCAGCGATTTTCCAAGAAACCTCCCCACAGCCTTCGATGCTATCAATCATACCCTTCGCCATCAGCAATTCTGATAAATACGATCAAATGGATCCCCAAACTTCCCGCTGTTCAGGACCGCCTGGATTTCGCGGATGCCATCGGGGACGTGGCGCGTCGCAACAAATTGCAGTTGTCGCGCAGCTTTGTCAAAGTTCACGCGGTAGTTGCGGGTGTCGGCATCGGGCTGTTGGCCGTAGGCGAACTTGCATTCGGGGACGACCTTTCGAATCTCCTCCACGATCATGGCCTTGGTGTAGTTTTCGGAGCTTTCGCCGATGTTGAAGACACCCTCTGCGACCTCGGGTTGATGTGTGAGGCAAAGGCAAATCGCCTGCGCAAGGTTCTGCACGTGGCAATACGGCCGCCATTGGTGTTCGCCAAAAACAAGCAGCTCCTTGCCGAGCACCAAGTCCCGCGTAAAGTGGTTGACGGTGAGGTCAAAACGCATTCTCGGGGACAAGCCGTAGGCGGTTGCAAAACGGAGGATGCTGACCGTGACAGGGCTTGTGGCCGATTTGGTGAGCAGATATTCTTCGAATCCTACTTTCAACCGGGCATAGTGGCTCTGTGGTTGCAGCTCCGAATTTTCATCCAGCAGACCTTCGTCCGACATTTGCCCGTAGTTGCTGCACGTGCTCGCGAAGACAAACTTGGAAACGCCGACTTCTTCGGCCTCCTCAAACAAAGCCCGGCTCGCGACGTCCATCAAGGCGGTGGCAGCTTCCGGAAACAACTTGCAAGCTGGGTCGCCGACAATCGCCGCAAGGTGGATCACCGCCTCGACATGTTGCAAGGCGGCTTTCCGAATTTCAGGATCACAAAGATCCCCCTTGACAAGGCTGAAATGCGGATGCGCATAGAGATCCTCCAGTCCGGCATCGCCAAACAACAGCACATCCAAGCCGCGCACGGCATATCCAAGGTCCAGCAATTGTCGGCAAAGGACCGAACCCACATAGCCGGCCGCGCCGGTCACCAAAATCTGTCGTTGCAACATCGGGGCGAAATTAGTTGTTTTGGATGGAATGGTGGTTAAATGGATTGTGTCGAATCGCCGCCGTGGTTGAATTGTATTCTACACATTGGTCGTAGGGACAGGTCGCGACCTGTCCCTACGACCAATATAAATCGTTGTTAATCATAAATTTGAATCGAAATGAAAATCGAACACATCGGCATCGCCGTCCAGGACCTCGCCAAGAGCAATGCCCTTTTTGCGGCCATTTTTGATCAGCAGCCCTACAAGCAGGAGCAGGTCGAGAGCGAGCATGTCAATGTCTCGTTTTTCCAGCTCGGCGACTCCAAAATCGAATTGCTTGAGGCGACCCATCCGGAAAGTGCGATTGCCAAACACATTGAGAAACGCGGCGAAGGCATGCACCATATCGCCTTCGAAGTCCCCGACATTTTTGCTGCGATGGAACGGATGAAAGCTCAAGGGTACCGTGTTTTGAACGAAGCCCCCAAACGTGGCGCCGACAATAAATTGATCTTTTTCCTGCATCCCAAAGACAGCAACGGGGTTTTGGTCGAATTGTGTCAGGAGATCAGGGAGAGCTGAAGGTGGCTGAGCGGCGCCGAAAAGTGTTGAATCAAGCGTTATTCCCGAGTTTCACGCGGCGGTAAATGTCAGCCAGCGGAAGACTCAGCTTGAGGCTTTTTATTTCCAACACGTCTTCCAATCCACTATAGCTACGAAGTTGCCAAATACCGTCGTGAGCTTTTTGGAAGACATCAATTTGGTATTCGTCTTGGGCGATGAGAATGTATTCCGTTAGTGATGGTATTTGCTTGTACCGGTGGAATTTTTTGCCACGGTCAAAGGATTCGCTCCATTCTGCAAGAACTTCGACGACTACCGTCGGATTTGTATAGGCATATTGATTGTCCACCACGTTGGGTTTGCCTTTGCAAATAGATATTTCAGGATAGAAATAGCACCTTGGCTGATCGATACGAATTTTGAAGGAACTGGTAAAAACAAACCATTCCTCATGTTCAACGCCATCGGCAATGGAACACATGCAATCTACTGTGATGCCGTTTTGATCAATGGAATGGCTTGTCATGGGCAGGATCTTGCCATCCAAATACTCATTTTTGTACTCTGCAAGCAATTCCAATGCGAGATATTCCTCTGGTGTGACGAATCGGTTTGGTATTTGAATTTCCATCTATCAAAAATACAAATGTCCCATTCAATGCAACGATACCTCAGTCAAAAACCATCCTTCCACTTACGAGCGATTTGCCTTGCGGTTTCGAGCATGGCGGGATCCCAATTTACCGCACTCCATTCGCCTGATGCAAGTGCCGAACTTTGAATCTTTGCCTTGACTTCTTCAAAATTGGCGCTGTTTTCGAGAATGTCGGAAAGCAGGAGTTGTTCGAAATGCAGCGTTTCATCCTCTAGCGGATGGCTTTGAAACTCAATTTTGGGCGGCAAAAAGTTTTGCAGGAGCGTGAACGAAGTCCGTTTGGCGGATTCGAGCTGCACCAAATCCCGCATTCGAAGGAAGTCGGCCTGATACTGCGATTGGCTTTCCGCATCGGCCAAGGCATGGCTCATTTGCTCCAAAACCACAAATTTGAGGTTCGGACATTGGCCCATTGTGGTAGCCAGCAACTCGAACACGCGTTCGGGTACGCCCGCGTCGTGCGTATCGCGCCTGACCCCAGGTTGCGGGCGAAAAGGCGAAGGTTCCCAACTTCCGCCGGAAATGTGAATTTCCCTGACGCGTGCCAGTGGAATTCCAGCCAGCAATTCTGCTGAGTCCAACCCAAAATTATGCAGCTGACAATACAGGTTGTGAAGGTCGAGGATGAGGAAACCATTCGCGGGCGCGAGCAAGGCCTCCAAAAATTCACCATGAATACGTGCAGAATGCGCATCTGTGGCAAATGCAAGGTTTTCCAGCCCCACGGGGCAACCGCAGGCGTCGGCAATCCGCAAAAGCCTATCCTGCCCAAGGGCAAGCGTTCGCTTGGAATAAGGCACGGACAAGGGTGCGCCCTTGTGAAAGTCGGCTCCCGTGAAAAACCCGAAATGTTCGCTGATGTGGTCAAATCGGAAGCGGGTGGTCAGGGATTTCAATTCCGCCAACCAAGCCGCTTGCTCGGGTAGCCATTTTCCTGAAAACATCGAAAAAAACACCCCATGCCCGACGAGCCGACCGGCATTGCCGTAACTTTTGAGCAGTTCTTCAAACCATTCCGGGATGTCGGGTCGATTGTGCAGCGTGTCAAATGACCATTCCATACCTTCGACGGCCTCCGCCGCAAACAGGGGTAATGCTGCCTGAATCAGGTTGGAATCGACATTGAAGGAGAGGGAGGCGTGGATCATCTTGGGTATTGCCACGTGTAAACTCAGCCCCGACCGCAAGCCGGACAATTGTCGGCGTCTACGCGAAGGGGTTCATGCTGATCAACCTTCGTTTTGGTGTCTGATTGCGCCTTTTTGGTGTTGCAGGCAGTGCCCAAACCGATGGTCGCGGTGATCAGCATAGCTTGGAGGAGGGTGGTGGAGATTTTCATCGTCAATTCTTTTTAAACATTCGGATGACTTTTTGGTGCGGGAAACCAACCGATTCCATAAAGATACTGAAGAAGAAAATTCCACGAACAGCGGCTTGCGGGGGTTCAGCCCATGCCGCATGCCGGGCAAGGGTCGCCGCCGTTGCGCGGACTTGGCGAAAAAAGGTCTTTGACCTTGTCAATGATGCTTTCGTTTTGGGCAGGCCCAGTTTGGGAATTTTCTTCCTCAACATTTTGAGGTTTGACTGTGCGGCAGCTTGTCGCGGTGACGCCCACTGTGGCAGCAATGAGCATGGCTTTCAAAAGGGTGGATGGAACTTTCATGGGTTTTCTTTTTAGTCGTGATGGTAGGTTGATGCGGGATTTTAGCAGATGGTTGGAATCGGTGCGAAATTCACAAGAGTGTTCGGCATGGGCCGTTTGCGTTCATGGATATCGGCCGAACTATTCCGCGACGGTGATCTCCAGCACATTCGAATCGGGCAAACCATTCATCGACGTTTTGCCCTTGAATTGAATGCGGTATGTGCCAGATTGACGAATGGGGTAGGCATCCAACAAGTTGAATTCGGCAACAATGGATCCTTGTGGCGCTACATGAACAAATGCAGAAGGTCTGGGCTTCCCGCGTTTGACCATCGCACCCGCATAAGGGATTTTGTTGCCTATGGCGTCGGTTACGTCCAAAAAATTGCCTTTGAAGCCCTCCAAGGGGGTCATGTAACGGCAAAACCGGGCTGCCTTTCCTTCGTTGTTGGTAACCGAGAAGGTAAGCGTGATGCTTTCGCCAATCGGAAAATGAACACCGTTGGAGGTGAGCTGGGTCTGCAATTCGGTTGCAGGGTTTTGGGCAGCAGCATCCATGTTGACCATCAAGGCAAAGAAAAGAAAAAGCAGCGGATGGAGGAAGGTGAAGCGCATAAATGGGGAAATTTGGGTTTTGGTAGCTACTAGAGCCGACTTCCCGACCACGCATGGATCAAAGATATTGAAAGTTGGGGTTTGGGACGAAGGCACAACAATTCCATCCTCTAGCAAAATTTACCAATCTCCCTTTATTTTCTGCCGATTACCAAAATCCAGTTGAATCAATTCAAGCGGGCACATTATTTTCGCAGCGTCTAAATCACTGTCACCTTCTATCTATCAATGGGATCATTCACCTCACCCGAAAAACAGCCGTTGCAGCGGAAGCCGGCAACACAAGAAACCCCAGCCCTCGGAAAATCTGCCCAGCCACCTGCCTTTCAATTGACTGCTGAAGCCGATTCGCAGAAGCCCGCCCAGTTGCAGGAGGCTACCGCAGCCAAGGATTCCACAGCCGAGGTTCAGCAAGAAGCCCCTCAATTGGCCGAAACCGCTGCTCCCGAACCTGAAAAGGAGCTTTCGGAAGCCGATCGCTTACGCGGTGCCGTTGCAGGTAAAGCTACGGAGTGGAACGGCAAAGAATTCATGACCCAACAAGAAATCGAAGATGTCAGGGTCAGTTCCGGCCTCAAGAACTACACCACTTGCTTGGAGTTTGCGGGCAAAATGATGCGCGACGCCGACAAGGAAGTTTACGGCAAGGACTATAAAATGGCGACGGCAACGTCGCAGATGTTTACCCAAACCAAGGCAGATTGGGAAAAGGCCGTTGGTGCGCGCATTCAAGCCGATGGCTTTGACAAGTCAGTGGCTTTGTTTGAAAAGGCAATTGTGAGGGTGGAGGCACAAAAGGCCACGGTTGTTGCGGAAATCACGAAACTCCGTGAGCCTCAAAAAGAAGGCGAAAAGGAGTTGGCCTACAAACAGCGTAATCTTCGCGCCGCAGCACTTGAAAAACATACCGTTCCAGCCCTTGATTCGGTCTTGCGATTGTTGACTTCGCAGCGTGACAAATGGAAGGCGAGGTCTGAAAAAAGTGATGCCAAGGCTGAGGAAATTGATGCCGGCAATTCTGCGATGATCAAGGCGGAGGATGGTATGAAAAATGGCCGACCCAAGTCCGGCGAATTTATCATCCTCGCGCAAGCCCCCGGTGGGGCGAAGTATGGTGTGAAAAAGGAAACGCAGGTACAGCTTGCAGGCGGCGCTTTCAAACATATTGCTGTCTTCATGGAAGTGCTCAAGCAAGACGACGGCAGCGGATTTGAGCTTTGGCGCACCATCGACGGTGGCGGCACCAATGGAAAAGAAACCTTGTTGCGTGTGCGCTTGGCCGACCGTATGATTTTCCCTGGACAAGAAGGCGCAAAAATGCCCGATGTTGGTTCCGCCTCCGGCTCACAACTCGCAGGATGGATGAACATGGATGAGATTGTGAACAAGCGCGACGCGAAATTGGCGGCTGGGAAGAAGTAAGTCACGTTCCGCATAAATGAAACCGCCCCACCATCTCTGGCAGGGCGGTTTTTATTTTTGAAAAGTCCCGCTTACCGCGACAGCTTCTTATACCGAATCCGGGTAGGCCCGGTATCGCCCAAGCGCTTCTTCTTGTCTTCCTCGTATTCCGAGAAGGAGCCTTCGTAGAAGAAAATCCTGGAATCGCCTTCGAAAGCAAGGATGTGCGTACAGACGCTGTCCAGGAACCACCTGTCGTGGGAAATGATCACGGCGCAGCCGGCAAAGTTGTCGATCGCTTCTTCCAATGCCCGCAACGTGTTCACGTCGAGGTCGTTGGTCGGTTCGTCCAAAAGCAGGACGTTGGCACCGGAACGGAGGATTCTGGCCAAGTGCAAGCGGTTGCGCTCCCCGCCGGAGAGCTGCTTGACCTTTTTGCTTTGGTCGGTGCCCGCAAAGTTGAAGCGGCTCACGTAGGCGCGGCCGTTCATTTCTTTGTTACCCAAAACGATGATGTCGTTGCCGCCGGTGATGGCATCGTAGACGCTCGCCTCCATGTCGAGGTCGTCATGCTCTTGGTCCACGTAGGCAAGCTTGACGGTTTCGCCGACTTCGAATGTCCCCGTGTCGGGTGTTTCCTTGCCGGTGATCATGCGGAAAAGCGTGGTTTTACCCGCACCATTCGGGCCGATCACCCCGACGATGGCGCCTTTTGGAATGATGAATTCCATGCCTTCGTAGAGCAATTTATCGCCGAATGCCTTGGAAACGCCATGGGCTTCAATGACTTTGTCTCCCAAGCGCGGACCGGAGGGGATGTAAATCTCCAGTTCCTGTTCGCGTTGGTTGCCGTCTTCGGAGACCAGTTTTTCGTAAGCCGTGACACGGGCCTTGCCTTTGGCGTGACGGGCTTTGGGCGCCATGCGAATCCACTCCAACTCGCGTTCGAGGGTTTTGCTGCGCTTGCTTTCCTGCTTTTGCTCTTGGTCGAGTTTCTTCTGCTTTTGTTCGAGCCAAGAGGTGTAATTGCCTTTCCAGGGTACACCATGGCCGCGGTCGAGTTCGAGGATCCATCCTGCGACATTGTCGAGGAAGTAACGGTCGTGGGTCACTGCGATGACGGTGCCCGCATAGTTCTGCAAATGTTGCTCGAGCCACTGTACCGACTCGGCGTCCAAGTGGTTGGTCGGTTCGTCGAGGAGCAGCACGTCGGGCTTCTGGATGAGCAGGCGGCAAAGGGCCACACGGCGTTTTTCACCACCGGAAAGTGTCGCGACGATTTGATCGGAGGGCGGGCAACGCAGCGCGTCCATGGCTACCTCGAGCGAACTGTCGAGGTTCCAAGCGTCGGCGGCTTCGATTTTGTCTTGAAGGGCAGCTTGGCGGTTGATGAGCTTGTCCATTGCCTCGGCGCTCATCTCCTCCATGAATTTCATGTTGATCTCTTCGTATTCCGTGAGCAGGGCGGCAGTTTCTGCGGCACCTTCACGCACGATTTCGATCACGGTTTTGGTCGGATCAAGGTCGGGATGCTGCTCGAGCATGCCGACGGAATACCCTGGCGAAAAGGCCAAATCGCCTTGGAAATCGGTGTCTACGCCGGCAATGATGCGCAGCAAGGTCGATTTTCCTTGGCCGTTCATACCAATCACACCGATTTTGGCGCCGAGGTAGAAGCCCAGGGAAATGTCCCGGATCACTTGCTTGTTGGGTGGGTAAACCTTGCTTACCCGCGACATGGAGAAAATTATCTGACGATCGCTCATGAATACCAAAAATTTGGTGCAAAGATAACTTCCTCGTCGAAGAATGAACAATTAATAATGTGCAAAGCGGCCGACGGATTTCAAAAGCGGGCAGCACAACTTCGGTCGATCATGGATGCAACCTTTGTCGGAGACTGTGCATCTTCTCCAACAGGAGCAGGATCATCGAACGGCAATGAGGCATTATTATTTCTTCATTGTTCATGATTCATTGCTAACTTTTGCCTCTGTTTCGCCTGCTAAGACGTTGTTGCAGTTTCACCGATATAAAAAGCCATTCTTACACGGCTCTTTGTTTGTCCTATTGCTGGGACTAAGCGGCATTTTGTTGGGGCAGAAGGTGCAATTTGGCGGGTCAGTCGTGGATTCCGTAACGCAGGAGGCCCTTCCTTTGGTCTCTGTTGTTTTGGACGGCACCACTTACGGCGTGAACACCAACCTCGAAGGAGCCTTTCTTTTTGTCGTTCCCAAGGGAAGGTACAAGGTATTGGTGAGGGCATCAGGCTACAAGCCGTTTTCGGATAGCATCACGATCGACGGTGACGTCACCGATTACAAAGTGCAGGTCAAACCGGTGAGCATGGCCCTGGACGAAATCGTGATTACCTCCAAGGCGGTGAATCCCGCCCACAGAGTGATCCGGAATGCGATTGCCAACCGCCGTTACAACCGATTCGACAAGATCGAAGCCTACGAATACGAAGCCTACAACAAGCTCGTGCTCACGATGGACAATGTCACCGACAAGTTTCTCAGCAGCAAACTTGTGCGCAACATCGGCAAGGAGGTGCAGGAAATCATGGGCGATTCAACGCATTCCGACAGTACCAAGTACAAAATCGCAGGATTTGTCTCGGAGAGCGTGAGCCGATTTTACTACAACCGGCCCGATCAGAAAAAGGAAGAAATTTTGGCGGTGCAGACCTCCGGCGTGAAAGGCTCGGAATACAATTTGTTGAATTCGATGTTGTTGCAGCTCGACATGTATGACAACAACGTCGTGATTGTGGACCGCACATTTCTGAGTCCGATAGCGGATGGGGCTTTTGTGGACTACGATTTTTTCATGTTGAGCGTTGAAAGTTACGGGCAAGACACACTGTACGGCATCCAAGTGCTACCCAAGCGCCCGTATGATCCGGTTTTCAAAGGCACGATTTACATCGACAACCACCGCTGGGCCATCAACCGGTTGGATTTGGTCCTGAATGAAAATCCGAACGTCAACTTTGTCGAAGACATCCGCATTCGGCAGGAATACGGGGAAGTGGATTCTTTTTGGGTGCCGACGTTGCTGGATATCGAGGTCGATTTTCAAAACAGCGTGATGAAGCGCAAGGGCGGCAAAGGGATCAGCATTATCGGCCGCAGCAGCTCACATATATATAACTACAAAATCAATCAGCCCAAGGATCCGAAGTTCTTTCAACAGGAAGTGATGGAGGTGATGCAAGGTGCTGAGAGCAAGGATTCCACGTATTGGGCCGAAGCCAGGAAGTCGCCTTTGGACAAAAGCGAGCAGCTGGGCTTTGCCTTGGTCGATTCGCTGCGCTCGAGAGGGGTTTTGGATTTTTACATTGAGGCGACAAGGCTGATCGGCTGGGGAACCTACAAGCGGAAGTACTGGGAGGTCGGCCCCTATTTTTATGTGATCGGCTTCAATCAGGCAGAAGGGATGCGTTCGCGTTGCGGGTTCTACACCCGTCCCGATTTCAGCAATTGGTTCTACTTTGGCGGCCATTTGGCGTATGGATTCGGAGACAAGCGCCTCAAATACCAAGTCGAAACCAAGTTCCGCCTCGTCCGCAAACCCAAGCTCGAGCTCGGGCTCAAGCGCACGTATGAAGTGGAGCAAGTCGGATTCGAAAATTTCCTCAACAACGGCACGAGTCTGTTGCAAAGCAGTTTGCGCAGGGTTCCGCTCACGCAGCTCAACTACTATGGCGAAAACCGTGTCGATGTTTACACCGACATCATGAAGGGACTTTCGGGTGATTTTTACTTCCGCACAAAATCCTTTGAGCCGGCAAGGACATTCGCCTTTGGTTTTGAGCGGCCCGATGGCGGGCTGGGGTCGGAGTATTCAATCGCAGAGGTCGGGGCTGATCTACGCCTGTCGTTCAAGGAAAAGTACATTACAGATTCCCGCGGAGACAGGAAATACGTTGGGACGAAATACCCGGTTTTTCAACTCAAGTACCGTCACGGCTTTGACGGTTTGCTGCAAGGTCAGTACAAATACGATGCTGCCGAAGTGCAAATGGGCAATTTCGTGCGAATGGGACGTTATGGATGGTTTCGCTACGACCTCCGGGCAGGACAAGTCTTCGGGACTTTGCCCTTTCCTTCGCTGCATGTTTTCAGGGGGAATATGTCTTGGGGCTATGACCGTTATGGCTTCAACCTGATGAATTACTACGAATTTGTAGCAGATCGTTATGTGACATTTGCGGGGGAGCAACATTTTGAAGGATTGATCTGGAACCAATTGCCTTTGCTACGCAAGCTCAAATGGAAGGAAGTTTTGACCTGTCGCTTGGCTTGGGGTTCCTTGACTCCGGCCAATCAGCAGCTTAACGATGCCCTGATTCCGCGCTTGGATGGCAGTTTCGAGCACCAACAAATCAAGGCCCCGACAAAAGTGCCCTATCTCGAGGCTGGGGCAGGACTTTATAATATTTTTAAGGTGCTGCGTGTCGATGCGATTTGGCGTTTGAACTATTTTGACCTTTCCTACAAGACTGACCCGGGGGTTCCCAAAGCAAATTGGGGCCGCTTCAACAATTTTGGGTTGCGCGCAGATTTCAGCATTACGTTCTGACAGTTAGCACAATCCGAAAATCCTGAATTTGCTCATCTTTTTCTTTGCGGTTGAGCATCAACCGACCAAAAAAATCCATTGTTGAATAAACTGTGGATAAATAATTTATTCCTATCTTGATGCCCTTTAGTGATAGCGGAAGCTTGGCTAGGAATCAAAACGCGCTCATTTGAAATTTTGTTGAACAAATGTTGCTGCTTCAGCGGGGTTCATCCTGTGGACTTGAAGGGCGACGATACGTTTTACGAAATTGAAAATGAAGGACTTTGAAGTTTCGAATCGAGCAAGATCGGAATAGAATGCTTAATCGTCTGAATTTTATGCGGGAAGTCTACGAACTCTCACCCTGTTCGGTATTCTACAATCCAGACCTTGTGCCAAAGCAAGGGAGTCGTGCATTGTCGGCACGCGTGAAGCCTTGGCTGTTGATGGTTTTGGTATGTTGTCTTGCCGGGTGGGCACAGGCCCAGGAAATTTGCAACAATGGAATTGATGACGACAACGACGGCTACGTCGACTGCTATGACATCGATTGCTCTGGGAATTTTGCATGTACATCACAGCTTTTTGGCGGCGCGGTGCCTGGCTGTCAGTACGTTCCGACGCCAGCTCCGTCATTTCAGATGAGCCTTTTGTGGGCTACCGACAGCATTGCCCAGCCATTGACCACGCGTCGCACCCCGATTATCGGCGACATCGATATCGACGGTGTGCCCGAAGTGATCACAGGGACCGCTGCGATTGCAAGCGGCACCTACGTTTACAATGGCGCAAACGGAATCCTTGAACGTACCATTGCTTCTTCGCCCTTTGCGCTCAGTTACGGTGCACATGCAATCGGCGACATTGACAACGACGGATTTGGCGAAATCCTCATGGTTTCCCAAAACAGCTCAGGCAGGCAATTGCTTTGTTATGAGCACAATGGAAACTTGAAGTGGACATCTTCGACACAGGTTGGCTTCGGCGTTGCTGATGAAACCTGGACGCCGCTGATCGCAGATTTTGAGGAAGACGGCTTGCCGGAAATCTACATGGGCAACCAGATTTTTAATGGTGCGACTGGAGCTTTGATCGTTTCAGGAACCGGATCTGCAAGCCGCGGCGCCAATGCTGGTTCACCCAATGAACCCTTTTCTGTCGCTGCAGACGTCTTGCCAACCGGATTTTGTGCCGACTGCGCTGGACTGGAATTGGTTGCTGGCAATACCGTGTATGCCATCAACCTTCTCGCCGGCACGATGGTAGCCCAAAACGTGCCCAATGCAGGCATGTTTGACGGAATGACATCTTTGGCAGATATGGACCGTGATGGTGATGTCGATGCCGTTGTCGTAGGTCAGAATGGTCTGACGCGTGGTGCCGTTTATATTTGGGATATTCAAACAGGTGTGGTAATCGCCTCACCTTTTCAAATCGACGGTGCTGCCAATGCATCGGGAATCACGAGCTCCGGCGGATTGGCCACCATCGCCGACCTCGACAACAACGGATTTCCGGAGGTTTTGGTCGGCGGGCGCAATGTGCTCGTAGCACTGAACTTCAACGTTGGGTTGAATAACTTTTCCGAACGCTGGTCCTTGGCCTCTATTGACAATTCGGGTCGTCTGGGTTGTACTGTTTTTGACTTCGAAGGTGACGGTACCAAGGAAGTTGTCTATCGTGATGATGCTGTGCTGCGCGTTTTGGCGGGTGCAAATGGCGCCGTCAGGTTCACGACGACCTGTCCTTCTTCCTCGCGGATGGAAACCCCGGTCGTCGTCGACGTCGACAACAACGGGCAGGCCAATATCGTTTGCCAATGCAACAACAGCGTCAAAGCCTATCAGCCATTGCTCAGTACTTGGGTGCCGGCACGTGGCATCTGGAACCAACGCAGCTATTTTGTGCTGAATGTGCGCGACAATCTCCGCATTCCGCGACAGCAGCAAGGGCAGGAACTGGGCTTTCCCGTCGGCGCTCCCGTCAACTATCCTTTTAATGTGTTCATGAGTCAGACCACGCGTCTGGCCAACAATGGCGCCATTGTCTACCCTGCCGCCAATGATCAAATCTCCATCCTGAATCCGGTGGCCGACATCAACCTCGGCCCCTGTCAAGACGGCATCAATGACTCCATCGGTCTGCGATTGACGGTTCGCAACACCGGAAATGCCCCGATTCCGATCGGCACGCCGATCTCCTTTTACAATGGAAATCCCTACGCGATCGGAGCGACATTCCTCAGGTCCTACAACATGTTGCAAGCTGTACCCATCGGGGGAAGCCTTACGCTGCCGTTTGTGTACGTCGATGATCAGGGAGGCACGATGAATCTGCATTTTCAGATCAACGACCTCGGAACCAATCCGATTCCGATGACCGCGCCGGCAAATGCCCACCTTGAATGCAACTACCTCAACAACATCGGCAACTTGCAAGTGACAAGCTGCGGCAATTTGCCCCCTGCGGTGGATACATTCGGCCTGCAAACGGATACGATTTTGTTTACCTCCTTTGAAGACACCCCGGCGCAGCTTTGTATTTCAGCGACCGATCCGCAGTCCGATGCCCACGATGTGACAGGCTTGATCGGAAGTATTGCCTTGGGTTCCGCCACCGGACTAAATGATGGCGATAGTTGTATCACCCTCACCCCATTGCCAAGCTCCACCGGCCAATCGACATTTTCGCTGATTATTTGCGACAATGGCAACGTTCCGCTTTGCGATACGGTGTTTGTGATTTGGACGCTTGCACCTTTGAATGACCGTCCCGTTGCACTGGATGATGCGATCACCACCAACGAAGACACCCCTGTCTCCATTCCGCTCTTGGGAAATGACTTTGACGCTGAAAACGATCCGCTTGCGGTGACCTTGATCGGCGGGCCTTTGCATGGAACGGCGGCCATGAACTTGAACAATTTGGATTATACGCCTGGCTTCAACTACGTCGGGTTTGATACCATCGTTTACAGGGTTTGTGACAATGCTTTGCCCGTCGGCTGCGACACGGCAACCATCATCATTACCATTCTCCCCATCAACGACAATCCGCTTGCTGTTGATGATTCGATCACGCTGCCCAACGATACGACGCAGGTCAATGTGCCGATCATTGTCAACGATAGCGATCCCGAATCAGGCGTGTTGTCGATCACCATCGGCTGCCCACCGGCCCATGGCACCGCCACGGTCAATACCAACACCCTCCAAATTGTGTATGTCCCCGATCCGACCTACATCGGCTTGGACTCGCTCTGTTACATTCTCTGCGATGACGGAAACCCTGTGCTTTGCGACACCGCTTATGTGTATTTCAACATCTTCAATGGCAATGAACCGCCGTTGGCAGTGGATGACATGGACACCACGCTCTTGCAAGACACCGTGTTGATCTCGATCATACCCAACGACAGCGATCCCAACGGCGATGCCTTTTCTACGACCGCATTGATTTGCGGACCGATGAATGGAACCGTCACCTTGGACACGCTGCTTGGTATCCTGACCTACGTGCCCAATGTCGGCTACCTTGGACCCGATTCGATTTGTTATGTCATTTGCGATGTTCCCGTCGGTGGCCCATCCTATTGCGACACCGCTGTGGTTTACATCCAGGTGAATACCAGCAATATCCCGCCGGATGCGATCACGGATACACTCACGGTTGCATTTACGCTCACCGGCACACGTGACCTCCTCGCCAATGACAGCGATGCCAATGCGCTTGACAGCTTGTTTGTCACGATCCTTTTGCAGCCTTCCAATGGCACCGCCTTGCTCAACAACGGTGTCATTACCTACACGCCCAATCCGACATTTTACGGACTCGATAGCCTCTGCTATCAGCTCTGTGACAACGGCATTCCGGTGATGTGTGACACGGCCTGTGCCTACTTCACGGTCCTTCCTCCGGTCGATATCATTGTCCCCAATGGATTTTCGCCGAATGGGGATGGGGCCAATGACTTCTTGGTCATCGATGCCGTGCAGTTGTATCCCGACAATACCTTTCAGGTATTCACGCGCTGGGGAACCACGGTGTTTGAGGCAAATGGCTATAACAATGAATGGGACGGCACTTACAAGGGGAACGCAGTACCCGATGGCACCTATTTTTACAGGCTCGATCCGGGGGATGGGTCTGACGTAATTACTGGTTTTGTATTGCTGTACAGATAATCAGGAGGACGAGAATCATGAAAATGCAGAATACAATTTCTCCAAGAAATTCCCGATTGAAGCGGGTTTGGATGCTCATTCTCCTTGCAATGACCTTGGCAGGTGCGCAACAAGGCGTGCAGGCGCAGCAGGATGCGCAATACTCGCAGTACATGTTCAATCAACTCGTGTACAACCCCGCCTATACGGGGAGCAGGGAGGCATTGAGCGCAACGGTGTTGCTGCGCCGCCAATGGCTGGGCTATGTCGGCGGCCCTGCAACCGGAAACATCAGTGTGCATGCACCGATTGCCAACGAACGCCATGGCGTCGGCTTCATGTTTGCCCAAGATCACTTGGGTGTCACAAGCACGAGCAACTTGGCGCTGTCCTATGCCTATCGCCTGCCGGTCGGGACCGGGTTTCTCAACCTTGGTTTGAATGCCGGCGTGATGCAATACAAAACCAAGTTTTCTGAAGTGCATCCAATGGATCCTGATCCCATCAAACCCAACGTTGACGTGTCCGCCTTGTTGCCGCGTGCAGGCGCAGGGGCATACTTCCATACGCCAAAGTTTTTTGCCGGATTTTCCGTGCCCAATCTTTTGGCAGGACGGTATTTTGGGACGAGCAATCCGACCGCGGGCCTGCTGGCTTCAAAGCAATCGATGCACTTTTTCACGATGGCAGGCGCGATTTTGCCGATGGGCAGCAATGTGAGCTTTCGTCCAAGTGCCGTGCTGAAAATGGTGCCGCATTCGCCGATGCAAGTCGACATCAACACCACGTTTTTCTTTGCGAAAGTGCTGGGAATTGGTGTCGGTTACCGCACCTCCGATGCCTTGGTGTTTATGTTGGAATACCAAAGCTTGCGCCGTTTCCGTGCAGGCTATGCCTTTGACATGACACTTTCGCCTTTGCGCAACACCAATTCTGGTTCGCATGAACTTATGATCGGGGTCGACCTCGGTTGGGGCAAAGCCAACTTCATGACTCCACGTTATTTCTGACCTTGAATCTCTGATATCCCATGAAAAAGTTTCTTAGCGTTGCCCTGATCTGCATATTGGCAGTCGCAACACAGACAGCACAAGCGCAATTGGGCCGCGCCAACAAAAGGTTTGACCGTCGGGAATACGCCAAAGCCATTCCGCTGTATCAACGCCACTTGGAAAAGGTGCCCATCAGCGAAGAAGGCATGGAAAAGCTTGCCCATAGCTATCGCCAAATCAATGACTCGCGCAACGCGGAATATTGGTACAACCGGTTGATCAAGGCTGGCAACAAGGATCCGCAAAACGTCTTCTACTTTGCTCAAATGCTCATTAACAATGAGAAATGGGAAGATGCGGCCCCCTTGCTCGAGAAATATCTGCAAGAACGCGATTGGGATGAAGTGGCTCAAAACATGCTCAAATCTGCCAAAAGCTACAAAGAGTATATGGCTGATTCCACGATGTACATCGTGAAGGGCACGAATATCAATACCGCCAAGGCGGAGTTCAGCCCCACGATTTACAGGAACTCCATTGTGTTTGCAAGTTCGCGGACCCCAGCCAAAAACATCTTCAATTGGACCGGAGACAACTTTTTGGACCTGTATCAAGCGCAGTATTTTGGCAAGGCTGAATTGGGCGAGCCCCAAATCCTGCCGGGATTGGCCAACAGTAAGTACCACGAAGGCGGTAGCACATTCAGCCCCGATGGCAACTTGATGTACTTTACCCGCAACAATTACAATCAAGGCAAGCTCACAAAAGGCGAAAATGGATTGGTAAGGCTCAAAACGTTCCAAGCCGAACTTGTGCGCAACAAATGGGACAACATCAAGGAAGTGCCTTTTAATGGTGAGGAATTCTCCGTTGGGCATCCAAGCTTGAGCCCTGACGGCAGCACCTTCTTTTTCGTTTCGGATATGACAGGTGGTGAGGGCGGCACGGATATTTGGATGGCAAAGAAGCAAGGTGAAACTTGGAGCAAGCCGGAAAACATGGGTCCACGCATCAATACCCCTGGCAATGACATGTTTCCTTGGGTGAGTCCGACAGGAGTGTTTTACTTTTCTTCGAATGGACATCCTGGTCTGGGCGGTCTCGACCTCTACCGCGTAACTTCAGTCGGCACCGAGTTTGAGAAGGTTCAAAACATGGGCTACCCGGTAAACAGTCCACGCGACGACTTTTCCTTGGTGATCGACGAAAAATCCGGTGTCGGATTTTTCAGCTCCAACCGCAAGGGTGGAAAAGGAGACGACGACATTTATTCTTTCATTCAGCGCCAGGTTTTGGAAGGCCATGTGGTGGATGCTTCAACGGGCAAATCCATCAACAATGCCAAGGTCGAAATCTATGGTGTAAAGGGTCTCCAAACGGTGATTCGCACTGACAGTGTAGGCCATTTCCGTTATGGTTTGGACAGAAACACTGACTATAAATTGGTCGGTTCTGGCGATCATTATTTGGAGACACAGCAGATTGTAAGCACAGTGAGCTTCGACCCAACTGTACCGGTCGAAACGTTGATCAAACTGGAAAAGGACAAGTCTGATCCCATCTACAATCTCAAAGGTAAGTTGGAAGCCGACAGCATCGTGAACCTCGAAGGCACCAAGGTGCGCATCATCGCCAAGGAAGTCGTGGTAATGGTGGACGAAAACGGAAACTTCGAATACCATCTTGCGCCAGAAACAGACTACGAAGTGCGTGTCGAGAAGGAAGGCTTCATGGACAAGGTCATGGACATCACCACCAAAGGCATGGCGCCCGGCGACCTCAATTTGAATGCGATGCTCATGAAGTTGATGCCGGATACCGCATTGTACCGCATCTTCTACGACTACGATGATGCCTTTGTACGTAGCGATGCCTACAAGGAGTTGGACAAAGTGCTTGAATTCATGAAGCGCAATCCGACAGCAAAGATCAGGCTTGTTTCCCATGCCGACCCGCGCGGTTCGGAATCCTACAACGAGCAATTGTCACGTAAGCGTACCAACAGTGCTTTCACCTATTTGATGCGCCATGGTATTGCACAAAATCGTTTGGAGCAGGTTTGGTTGGGCGAACGCAGTCCGAAAAACAAGTGCCGCGATGGAATGGATTGCACAGAGGAAGAATACCAAGAGAATCGCCAAACCGAAATTCAATTCGGAGGAAAGATTCGTGACCGTGAAATGCCAAAGTTGGAAGTTGTCCCAATGGATCCCAACAGCGATTCCGGCACGAGCAAGGCAGACTTGAAAATGCAGGCCGAGCCTTCTGGCAAGGAGAAAATCAAGGCGGGTGCTCCTGCAGATCCGAAGGATAGCATCAAGGAAGGTACTGAGGTGGTCGAACCAACCAAAGAATCCGCTCCAGCTGAGCAGCCCAAAGAGGAAGCCAAAACCGAAGCTCCAGCCACCACGCCTGCTGAGCAGCCCAAAGAGGAGGCTAAAACGGCAGCACCAGCCTCGACGCCGGCTGAACAGCCCAAGGAAGAAGCGAAAACTGCGGCACCTGCCTCCACTCCTGCGGAACAGCCCAAAGAGGAAGCCAAAACCGCAGCACCAGCCTCGACGCCTGCTGAGCAGCCCAAAGAGGAAGCCAAAACTGTAGCACCTGTCGAAAAGGAAATGGTCGAGGAGCTTCGGAAGCCCGAAAACCTCATTCAGGACTTTGATGCACCGGCCGACAGTGCCAAGGGTGGCAATGCAGTACCGGTGACTCCGGGATCTGGCACAGCTGCCGATGGCAAGCCAAAATAGTTCTTCCGGGAAAATGATTCCCAAAACAAGAGCCACACGGAGATTCGCCGCTGTGGCTCTTGTTTTTCAAAAACGATCCCTACCCAATTCGGCTGAGGATACCCAGTCGGACGCGGTGATTGGATTTTGTCGGTCCGTCTTTCGGCAAGCTCCCCGGCCAAGGGATAATTTTCTTTGACAATTCCCCATGCAAGCCCTATTTTTCGAAAAAGAAAGCGTTACAATATGGCAGAGCAAGACACTTTGAACAGTTTCATACAAGGAATTCCAAAGGCGGAATTGCACGTTCATATCGAGGGCACTTTTGAACCCGAATTGATGTTTGCCATCGCCCAGCGCAATCAGGTTCCGATCCGGTTTGCCTCGGTGGAGGAGGTGAAGCAGGCCTACAACTTCAGCAACCTTCAAGACTTTTTGGACATTTACTATGAGGGCGCCAAGGTCTTGCTGCACGAGCAGGATTTTTACGACCTGACTTTTACCTATTTGGAGAAGTTGCATGCCCAAAACGTCGTGCATGCCGAGATCTTTTTTGATCCGCAGACGCATACCGATCGTGGTGTTTCCTTTGGTACCGTGATCGACGGAATTTGGCGGGCTTGCCGTGATGCCGAATCCAAATGGGGTCTCTCCACCAGCCTGATCATGTGCTTTTTGCGGCATTTGGATGAGGCCAGCGCTTTTCAGACCCTGGAGCAAGCGTTGCCTTATCGGGACCGCATCATCGGCGTTGGCCTCGATTCTTCCGAACTTGGGCATCCACCGTCCAAGTTTCAACGGGTTTTCGCGCGCGCTGCCGAGGAGGGGCTTCTACTCGTTGCACATGCAGGCGAAGAGGGTCCGGCCGCGTATATATGGGAGGCATTGAATCTACTGAACATTTCCCGCCTAGACCATGGAAACCGTTGTCTTGACGATGAAAAGCTCGTTGATGAACTCGTGCGCAGGCAAATGGCCTTGACGGTTTGTCCTTTGAGCAACCTGAAACTTTGTGTGGTCAAGGACTTGAAAGACCATTCCCTCAAGACCATGCTCGACCGCGGATTGTTGGTGACCGTCAATTCGGATGACCCAGCCTATTTTGGCGGCGGAGTCAATGACAATTACGCCCATACAGCTGCTGCCATCGGCCTCAGCAAGCAAGACATTTATGAACTTGCCCGCAACTCGTTTATCGGCTCGTTTTTGCCCGAAGACCAGAAGCAGCAGCACCTCATCAACATTGACACTTATTATCAAGGAATTTAACACCACATCATGGCCGAAGCACCCCGTACATCTTGGACATATTTGAAGGGCCCTTGGCATTCATTCGAATTGCGGATTTCAAAGGAAGGCGTCGAATTGAAGGAATATTGGGATCCGGGCAAAAACCCGAATGTGAGCCAATGCACGCTCGCTGCCTTTCTCGCAGGGTCCTTGCACGACGAGATCAATGCCAACATGAATGCAGGCGTGTTGGGGGAAGCCCTGGAAAGTGCGCGCAAGATCGCTTGAGCCGACTTTGCGTGAATCAGGGCCAGGTTCATCGAGGGAAGTTTTAGCGCAAAGCCAAACGCCGAGCAGTGGGTAGCTGATCGGTGAAATGCCAACCTTCAACGTATTTTGAAGTACAATGAATGCCTATCTCGCCCCCATTTTAGTAGAAGCCCGGTTGCTCCCCGACAGATTTCAGGAGTCCTTCGGCAATTTGAATGAAGTCCAGCTGAATTGGAAGCCCGATCCTGAAACGTGGAGCATTGGCGAATGCATCGACCACCTCATCACGACCAACCGCAGTTACTTTGCGCAGTTGGAGGCGATTACGCGCGGGGACAAACATGTCTCGTTTTGGGAGAAGCTGCCCATCCTCCATGGATTTTGGGGACGGATGCTGATCAAGGCAACCGCGGAGAAAGTAACCAAAAAGGCGAAGGTCCCTGCAGCCTTTCGTCCTACCCGAAGCCACTTTTCAGTAACCATTCTTTCGGAATTTGGGGTACAGCACCGGTATTTGCTGGACCTCGTAGAAAAGTTGCAGCACATGGATCATCATTCGCTCATCATTTCATCGCCAGCAGCAAGCTTTGTCACCTACAGCCTGCAAGATGGCTTGACAATCATTTTCCAGCATGAAAGGCGGCATTATCGACAAGCATTGGCATTGTTGACCAGACCCGATTTCCCCAAAAACACCTGACATGGATCAACCTACATTCGCGGAAAAGGTGATTCGGTTCAATCGGGAGTTGGACTTCACTGGAAGCCTGCCCGCTGGTTTTGCGATGATGAATCCATTTCGGGAGAATCCGGTTGCTTTGGCCTGTTCAGAAACGTTCTACCGACAGTATTACAATGACCATCGGCCGAGGCGCTTGATCTTGGGGATCAATCCAGGCAGATTTGGAGCGGGGGTCACAGGGATTCCCTTCACGGACCCCAAACGTCTCATTGATGTCTGTAAGATTCCCTTCGTTGGCAAGCTGGAGCACGAGCCCTCCTCTGTCTATGTTTATGAAGTCATCGCTGCCTATGGCGGAGCAGCCGCATTTTACAGTGATGTCTATATTAATTCGGTTTGTCCACTTGGGTTCACTACCCAAAGCGCAAAAGGTAAAGTAGTTAATGTGAATTACTACGATGACAAGTCACTGACAGAGGCTGTTTTACCTTTTATTCTGGAAAGTATTCAAAAGCAGCTCGATATCGGGGTTGACAAGGATTGTTGTTTCTGCTTCGGAACGGGCAAGAACTACAAATTCTTGCAGCAGATCAACCAAGCGCACGGTTTTTTTGGAAAGATCGTTCCAATGGAACACCCGCGGTTTATCATGCAATACAAAGCCAAATCCAAGCAGCGGTATATTGACGAATACCTGAATTTACTTCGCCATCCGAACGTTTGAAGTCGCGTCTGTGCCTAAGCCTAAAGTTGCTGCACCATTTCTTGGGTCAGCACTTTGAGTTTGATCAGCGCATCTTGTGAGGCGTTTTGTTCGGCAACCTTTTTCTTTTTGCCGACGCCAGTCCCGATGACTTTCTCACCAATCTTGACATCTATTTTGAAAAATTTGTCATTGCCTTCGCCTTTTTCAGCTACGAGCTCGTAGGTGAGGTTTTCCAATTTCTCCTTTTGCACGTGTTCGAGCAACATGGATTTGAAATTGTAAATGGTGTCTTCCATTTCACCCAGGTCCACATGGTCGTGCAAAATCTTGCCAATGATGAACTTCTTGGTTTTGATATACCCCAAGTCCATGTAGACGGCACCGATAAAAGCCTCCAATGCGTCACCAAACATGCTTTTGTTGACTTGGCCTTTGCGGGTTTTGTTGAATTGGATCAGCGAATCGAGTTTGATCTTCTTGCAAATCTCATTCAACGATCCCCGGTTGACGATCTTGGCGCGCATTTCGGTGAGGAAACCCTCATCCTGAGTCGGATAGAGCTTGAACAAGTATTCCGAGACAACGGCGTCCAATACGGTATCACCCAGGAACTCCAGCCGTTCATTGCATTCTTGATGGCTGAACTTGCGGGTAGTCACAAGGGACGAATGGCGCAATGCAAGGTGATACAGGAATGGATCATTGGGCGTAAATCCAGTAATCATACGGACTTGACCAACAAACCCTTTTTCCTTGGAAAAATAACGATTGTAAAGCGTTCTGAACAAAAGACCTCCTTCCAGTCAGCAATCCCAACGAGGTGGAAATAGTCGCAACGCACATCGCCAAAGTGGCATGTACGGGTTCTGATTTACCTCAAGGGGAGAACAGTAAATATTCCTTACTGAACGATTAGTCCAGTTTACGGAACACCACCGAGGCATTGTGCCCACCGAAACCGAAGGTGTTGCTAATGGCAACACGCACATCGCGTTTCACGGCAGTGTGGAATGTGTAATTGAGGTCGCATTCCGGATCATCCGTAAAGTGGTTGATCGTCGGGGGAACGACCCCGTGATAAATGGACAGGACGGAGGCAATGGCCTCGATGGCTCCAGCAGCGCCGAGGAGGTGGCCGGTCATCGATTTGGTAGAACTTATATTCAGCTTGTGAGCGTGATCGCCAAAAAGCCTTTTGATGGCTTTGGTTTCAGCGATGTCTCCTAGCGGAGTAGAAGTGCCGTGAACATTGACATAATCGACTTCGGAAGGCAAGATGCCAGCTTGGTCGAGGCATTGCTTCATCACGCCATGTGCGCCGTCTCCATCGGGATGGGGCGCAGTGATATGATAGGCGTCGGCTGTCATGCCTACGCCACACAATTCACCGTAAATGCGCGCTCCCCTTGCCTTGGCATGCTCGTATTCTTCGAGCACCAAAACACCTGCACCTTCACCCAAGACAAATCCATCGCGGTCCACATCAAAGGGACGGCTGGCAGTCGAGGGGTCATCATTGCGGGTCGAGAGCGCCTTCATGGCGTTAAATCCGCCAATACCAGCTTCCACAACCGCTGCTTCGGCGCCTCCTGCAAGCATGAGATCCGCAATTCCATTGCGAATGAGCATGAAGGCGTCGGCGATACAGTTGCTGGACGTGGCACAGGCGGAAACCGTGCTGTAATTGGGACCTCTTAGACCGTACTTGATCGACACGTGGCCCGAAGCGATGTCGATGATCATTTTAGGGATAAAGAACGGATTGAAGCGCGGGGTGCCATCTCCTTTGTAGAAGTCCCGGACTTCTTCTTGGAAGGTAAGCAGGCCACCAATGCCAGATCCTAGGATCACACCAAACTTGGTCGGATCGTAGTCGCCCGGCTGCAGACCGGAGTCGGCCATCGCTTCGTCTGAAGTGACAACAGCATAATGACAGAAAGGATCCATTTTTCTGGCTTCCTTTCTGTCAATAAATGCACCGATATCGAAGTTCTTGACCTCACAGGCAAATTGCGTCTTGAATTTGCTCGCATCAAATCGAGTGATGGGAGCAGCTCCACTTACACCATTCATCAAACCCTGCCAATATTCCTTGGCGGTGTTCCCGATGGGGGTAAGCGCACCCAAACCTGTGACGACGACCCTTCGCTTCGACATGTATTACTTGCTGTTCGCTTCGAGATAAGTAATTGCGTCGCCGACAGTCATGATCTTTTCGGCGGCTTCATCAGGAATGCTGATGTTGAATTCTTTTTCAAACTCCATGATCAACTCGACAGTGTCAAGCGAGTCGGCACCGAGGTCATTGGCGAAGCTGGCTTCACGGGTTACTTCCGCCTCCTCGACACCCAACTTGTCAACGATGATAGAGGTTACTTTTTTTGCGATTTCGGACATCTTGGTAATGCTTTTAGTTCCTACTGTGCTTTTATTGAGACCCACCAATGTAGTGAGTCCCCTTGAAACTGCCGCAAATATAATATTTTTCTTTTTCCAACAAGCAATTGCGATTTCCCTTCACATCAGATCTGCCAAGCCAACCAAGAGCTAATTGTCATTTTAACACTAACTCCCTCCGCCGGACGATTTTGTTGCTGAAAACTTCCTATCTTCGCTCACCTAAAGCAAAGGATGTGGCAAAGAAGAATGTACTCGATTTTGGAAACGACCACTCGGCCACAGTGATCGGAATCGCCTCCAATGATAAAATTTGGAAGCTTTGCTGGAAACTTAACCAGGTTTTGTCGATCAACCTCGCAACAGCCGAGGACGATGTGACCCGTGTCAAAGGCCCGATTTTGTACACGGATTTCGAATCTGATCCAGATTTTGAATTCACATTCTTTGAAAACAACCTCAAACCCACACAAGGAACCAAGCTTTCCAGGCAATTCCGCTATTGGCTGGTAATCGGCAGTAAAAAGGATGATGAGCTTCATTCACAGCGGTTTTTGCAATTAATCGGCACCATTGACATTGTTTCTCTGGCGCACGATCTCACAGAAGAAAAAGACATAAAAAAATTACTCCCGTGAATTTTACGAAATACAACCGCACCAAGGTCGTCTGCACGATCGGACCGGCTTCCAATACAGAGGATATGCTCAGGAAGATGATTCATGCGGGCATGGATGTCGCTCGTTTGAACTTTTCACACGGCACCCATGAAGAGCATGCGCAGGTCATTGCGATGATTCGCAAATTAAGCGAGGAACTTGCAGTGCCTGTCACGATTTTGCAAGACTTGCAAGGTCCCAAAATCAGGGTAGGAAAGCTGGATAAGCCTTATCCCGTCAAGCCGGGTGACCGCGTATTCCTTTCTACGTCCATTGAGGAGCAAGACGGAAATGTGTTGCCGATGCAGTATGAGACATTTGCCAAGGACGTGAAAGTGGGTGACCTCATTCTCGCGGACGATGGCAAGGTCGCGCTCACCGTCATTTCGACGAATGGCACTGACAAAGTGGAGCTGGAAGTCACGCATGGCGAAGCCATCGGCAGCAAAAAAGGGGTGAATTTGCCTTATACCTCGATTTCGATGTCAGCACTTTCTGACAAGGATGCCAAGGACCTTGAATTCGGAATCAAGCAAAATGTGGACTGGGTGGCACTTTCCTTTGTGCGTACGGCACAGGAAGTACGTGACTTGAAGCGCCGAATCAAGGAGTCTGGCAGCGACATCAAGGTGATGAGCAAAATCGAAAAGCCGGAGGCGCTCAAAAACATCGATGAGATTATTGCCGAAAGCGATGGCGTCATGGTAGCGCGTGGCGACCTTGGCGTTGAAATTCCGCTGGAGCAGGTTCCAATGTGGCAAAAGCGCATCGTACGCAAATGCAACGTCATGGGTAGGCCCGTGATCGTAGCCACGCAGATGATGGAAAGTATGATTGACAACCGTCGCCCAACCCGAGCGGAGGCCAATGACGTTGCCAATGCTGTCACCGACGGTGCAGATGCGGTCATGCTTTCCGGTGAAACCGCTGCCGGCAAGTACCCCATCGAGACCATCGAAAGCATGGAAAAAATCATCGAGATCGTCGAAAGCAGCATGGACGAAATCTACTTCCGCAACATGGAAGCCGACACTGCTTCACCGACCTTCATTCATGATTGTACCATTGTACATGGTTGCGGATTGGCGCAACAAACTGGCGCCACTGCATTGGTCGGCATGACGGCATCCGGCTATACAGCCTATCAGCTTTCCAAATGCCGTCCCAAAAGCAGCATTTACATCTTCACCCACAACCGCCGGATGATCAATCAACTCAACTTGGTCTGGGGCGTGCGGGTATTTTATTACGACAACGACGAAGGTACCGACAAGACAATTGACGATACCACCGATATTCTGAAACTGAAGCGTTTGGTCAAACGCGACGATATCGTGGTGCACTTTGCCTCCATGCCATTGCGCCATAGACTGCGTACCAATGCCATCAAAATTGCGGTCGTGGACTAGTTTGGATGGTTCCGGGCAGATAAATGAAGGCGGAATTTCCACGGGAGTTCCGCCTTCATTGTTTTGTGATTTCCCGATTAGCATCATTACCAAAGAAAACGGGCATCCGAACCGAAGTCCCGATGCCCGTTTGGATGGAATAACTTTTTAGACTTAGCGGTACTGATTGCAGCCAACCGCATTGAGATCTTCAAACGCCAAAGCCATGCGCTTGGCCATCGACTTCTCGCCTTCGCGCAACCATACGCGTGGGTCGTAGAATTTTTTGTTCGGCGCATCGGGACCCTCCGGGTTGCCGAGCTGACCTTGAAGATAGGCCTCCTTGGCCTTGTAGTATTTCAGGACGCCTTCCCAAAATGACCACTGCGTGTCGGTGTCGATGTTCATTTTGATCACACCATAGCCGATCGCCTCCCGGATTTCTGCGCGCGTTGAGCCGGAGCCGCCGTGAAAGACGAAGTTCACAGGGTTGGTGCCTGTGCCAAACTGCTGCTGAATATGGTCTTGGGAATTTTTGAGAATCTTTGGCGTCAGTTGAACGTTGCCGGGTTTGTACACGCCGTGAACGTTACCAAATGCCGCTGCGATCGTGAAGTTGGGGCTGATACTGCTCAATTCGCGGTAGGCGTAGGCCACTTCCTCGGGCTGCGTATAGAGTTTGGCATTGTCGATGTCGGTATTGTCGACACCGTCTTCTTCCCCGCCGGTCACACCCAATTCAATTTCCAGGATCATGTCGAGCTTGTGCATGCGTTCGAGGTAGCGCTTGCAGGTTTCGATATTTTCATGGACAGACTCTTCGCTCAGGTCCAACATGTGGCTTGTAAAAAGGGGACGGCCATTGGCCTTGTAATGCTTCTCGCCAGCGTCGAGCAGGCCGTCGATCCAAGGGAGCAATTTCCGGGCAGCGTGGTCGGTGTGCAAAATGACATCCACCCCGTAGAGGTCGGCGATGTGGTGCACATGCTCGGCTCCGCTGATGCCGCCGATGATGGCAGCCCTCTCATTGGCATTGTTGAGCGATTTGCCGGCATAAAACAATGCGCCGCCGTTGGAATATTGCAAAATCACCGGCGCATTGACGTCGCGGGCGGCTTCCATTGCCGAGTTGACGGAGCCATTGCTGACCACATTCACGGCGGGCAGGGCAAATTGATGGGCTTTGGCAACGGTAAATAGTTGCTGGGCCTCGATGCTATTCAGTACTTGAGCCATTTCTGGAGGTGTTGATTTCTATTGAAAATTCCTTCGAATGAACGAAAGGACAAATGTAGCCAAGAATTGAAAACGGACAATGTGCATTTCGACTTGTTCCGGGGGATGCACGAATTGATTTTGGTCAGTGCCTTGTGGTTGACTCCGGAGGAAACGATATTTGGAAGAACTGCCTCCAATGGCACTTTCAAGATGAAGACTCCCCGACATGCTATTTTTATTGCTGGCGCAGGCGGTATCGGCCGTGCAGCAGGATTGTTGCTGCAGAAACTGGTGAAGCCGTCCGAAGCAGGATTCGAGGCCGAAATCTGGATTGGCGACATTTCTCAGCGCGCAGTGGATGAAGCCTTGCGGTTTATCGCCGCCGGTTCGCCTGCCAAACGCTTGCACGGGGTTTTGATGCCCAAGGAGGGCGCTGACGACGGATTCATCCAAGCCCTGAAATCCTGCAAAGTGCTGCTGGATTGTCTTCCCGGCTCCCAAGCGCCGCGTATGGCAAGACTCGCCCGAGAATACGGCCTTCATTATGCCAACCTCACAGAATATGTGCATGAAACAGACGAAATCCGAAAAATTGCCGAAGGGGCCGAAACGGGATTCATCCTGCAAACAGGACTGGCGCCAGGGTTTATCGGCGTATTGGCCATGCACCTGATCCACGAATTCAGGGAAAAATTTGGCGGTGCCAAAGAGCTCGAATATGTTTCCATGAAGGTGGGAGCTTTAACGGGGAGTGCAAATCCGCCGCATTTTTATGGATTTACCTGGAGCACGATCGGTGTTGCGACCGAGTATGTCAAGGACGCGATCGTGATTCGGGACTTCAAGACGACCAACTTGCCCAGCCTCAGTGAATACGAGCAGTTGATCATCGACGGGGTGCACTACGAGGCGGATTTAACGTCAGGCGGTGCGGCTGATCTGCCCGAGGCCTTGGCCGGAATCGCAAAAAAGCTGGACTATAAAACCATTCGATGGCCGGGTCACTACGAATGGGTGCAGCAGCAATTGACGTTGGTACCGCCGGGCGAGGACCAAGCCAAGGCTTTGGAGGCGAGGATGCTGGAACAGATTCCGGTCTGCGAAGACGATGTCGTCGTCATTCAAGCTTACGTGACTGCCCGCGACGGTCACGGGCAATTGCGCCTTCATGGAAAAAACTACCGCATCGGCCCCAAAATGATCGGCAATCAAGTCTTGCGCGCAATCCAAACGACCACAGCGGCACCTCTCGTGGAATGCGCCCGCATGTTGCTCACCGACAAATACAAAGGCATTGTTTTACAAAGCCAACTTGATACGACTGCCTTCCTCAACGGTCCCTTTGTGAAGGCGATCTACGGGGGAGGAAATGAGAAATGAGAAATGAGAAATGAAAAATTGCGGGGAATTCGCATCAGCAAATGAGAAACGAAGTTCAGCGAAGCTAAATGAAGAATCGCAGATCGGCGCAGCCAATTGCGGAGCAATCAGCGACGCTGATTAGAGATTGGAACAGCGAAGACCTTTGAAAAGCACAATTCTGAACGGGCCCTACAGCAAATGAGAAGTTACGTGGGCTGAGACGTCAATGACTTTCACCAGCCTGAGAAATGAAAGCACAGGGTCGATAATACCTTACCGAATCATTTCTCATTTCTCATTGCTAATTTCTCATTCAATTCAGGCATTTGAACGACTTCACCTTCAGATAGGTAATCGTTCCAGGGCTGCAAACGTCCTGATTACTCGGGGCGATGGTGTGTGAAACCATTTTGCCGGTCACTTGGAGGCGGTTGCATTCCATTTTTTCATTGGCGCGTTGATAGTCTTCCAATTCGCCTTTTTCAAAACAGACTTTGATTTCCTTGCCAGCGGATGTTGTCAAAACGCCACCATCAAAGCAATGGCAACTCAACGTCTGCATGACACCGCGGTAACTGCGGAATTCGCCCTTGAAGGTCACGGATTTTGTGGCAGCGGCAGCAGGTGCAGCAGGCGCAGTTACGGATTTCGTGTTTTGGCTCCATGCCATCAAGCAGGTGACCATCAGAAGGAAAGAAAGGAGGGAAGCTTTTTTCATTGCAATCGCAGTTTTGGGGTGAAATCTTGAAGATGCAAAAATGGTACCAATTCGGCAAAAGACAATCTAGCACCCCTTCGAATTCCAGCGCAGCCTTTGCCGCGTGCGCCATTCGAAAGAAAATTCAGTATTTTTCATTCGGCTCAGGCAACCCCGACGCTGCTGCTTGCATTAAGACAGATGTAGCCCAGTGAAAACACAAAAAGATTTTGAAAGACGATGAATTGATCAAGCGCTGCCGAAAAGGTGACCGACAGGCCCAGAAGGCCTTGTACGAGCACTTTCAGGCGCAAATGTTCCGCTTGTGCTACCGCTACGTGCGGGAGCAGCAGGAGGCCGAAGACATCCTTTGCAAGGGATTTCACAAGGTCTTTCTGGCCATCAACACATTCGAAGACCGCGGGGAAAACAGTCTGCAGAAATGGATTACCCGCATCATGGTCAACGAAGCTTTGATGTTCTTGCGCAAACACAAACTCGAACTCGTCAGCGACGATGCTGCACAGTCCATCCCGGCCGGGACCCGTACCGATAGCGCAATCGAAGCGGAGGATTTGTACAACTTGGTCAGGGCATTGCCGCTCGGCTACCGCACCGTTTTCAATCTTTTTGCCATCGAAGGCTACAGCCATCTGGAGATCGCCGCACAATTGGGCATCACCGAAGGCACCAGTAAATCTCAGCTGAGCAAGGCACGCGCCATGCTGCAGGAAATGATTCACTCCAACGAAAAACACAATGCAAAAGAATATAGACCAGCAGTTTCAGGAAGCCCTCGGAAAGCTTGAGGGTGATCCACAGGGTGTTGTACGCAACCCGGAGGCCAATTGGACCACAATCGAAGGAATGCTTGACGGCGAAAAGCGCAAGCGCAGAGGGGCTTGGATTTGGATGGCCACCGCCGCGAGCGTTGCCCTCATGATCACCTTGGGCTACTTTTTGATGCCGGAGCGTGCGCCACAGCAGGGTACGTCCCTATCATCAAATAGAATCCCGGAAGACAGCGGCAATTCGGCCGAGGCCACAGTCGTTGAAAAATCCAATGCGGATTCTACGATTCAATTCGCTCAAAATGAACAACAATCCAGAACCGAGGCAGACCAAAGGATGCCCAACAATCAGCTTGCCTTTGGGAAAAGCGCCCAAGACAAGCGGAAAGTGGTGCGTGGCGGCGATTGGAAAACCACGAATAGCCTTTTGAAAACCCAAAACCAGTCTTTTTCATTGAATCATGGAAACCGCATCGGCTCGGGATCCAATGATGGGGTTACCCAACCATTGGCCCCATTGGTCTCGCAGCTGGATATGTCCACCAACCTAACCTTCTATTCTAGTCCATCATTCACCCAAGTTGCACCGAATTTTGCCCCAGCATTTCATTGGGACTTGGGGAGCTTAGTCGTCGTCAATGGGACTGCTACAGCCCCCATGACGGGCACCTATACCGTCACAACGACAGATGCAGCGTCCGTGGATGCAACTGGCAGCCGTTTTGTGGGTGCTAAATCCGAGAAAATTGGGCCCCGTGACGGGAAAATGGGTCGCTTGGCGTTGGCTGACTCAATTTCTGTGGTCTATCAGGATGAGTATGACTCCGAATCCTATGCCGAAACCGTTGAAAACCCCTATTTCAACACCGTGCAGGAGCCATTGAGCACATTCAGCATCGATGTGGATCGCGCATCTTACACCAACCACCGCCGCTTTGTCGAGTCCGGTGAATTACCTCCAAAATTTTCGGTCCGTGCCGAGGAGTTCATCAATTACTTCGATTACACTTACGCCCAACCGCATGGCCGTGACCCGTTCTCCATTCTTCCCGAAGTCACCACTTGCCCTTGGAATCCCAAGAACAAGTTGGTAAGGATCGCGCTCAAAGGCCGTGAAGTCGCCGCGGAAAATGTCCCTCCCTCCAACATTGTCTTTTTGCTGGATGTATCCGGATCGATGGCAGATGCTGACAAGCTCCCTTTGCTCAAGCAGGCGATGGGCATGCTCACGGAGAAGCTTCGCGAACAAGACAAAGTCTCGATCGTCGTCTATGCCGGTGCCGCGGGATTGGTTTTGCCTCCGACAAGCGGTAGCAACAAACAATCCATCATGGGAGCACTCGATCGCTTGGAAGCGGGCGGATCAACGGCTGGGGGTGAAGGGATCGAACTTGCTTATGCTACCGCCAAACAGAATTTCATCAAGGGCGGCAACAACCGCGTGATCCTCGCCACCGATGGTGACTTCAACGTAGGCACATCCGATGAGACAGGCTTGGAAAAATTGATCGTTGAAAAGCGCGAAGAAGGCGTGTTCCTATCCGTGCTGGGCTTTGGTGAAGGCAATCTCCAAGACAGCAAAATGGAACTCCTTGCCGACAAGGGCAATGGCAATTACAACTACATCGACAGTGACCGCGAGGCCCACAAAGTTCTCGTCCGCGAATTTGGCGGCACCCTCTACACGATCGCCAAGGATGTCAAAATCCAAGTCGAATTCAATCCGGCGAAGGTGCAGTCTTATCGTTTGGTCGGCTATGAAAACCGCAAACTCCGCAACGAAGACTTCGCCAATGACAAGATCGACGCCGGCGAATTGGGCGCAGGCCATACCGTTACCGCGCTTTACGAAGTGGTTCCCGCCGAGTCAGGCTGGTCTTCACAAAGTCAGGATTTGAAGTACCAAACCAAGGTCCTCAGCAGTGCTGCTGCTGGCAAGGAATTGCTCACGGTGAAACTGCGCTACAAGGATCCGGATGGTTCCGTAAGCAAGCTGCTCACCGAAACCTTGATCGATGACGGCCGGAACATTGCACAAACGACCAATGACTTCCGCTGGGCGGTGGCAGTTGCAGAGTATGCGCTGATCCTGCGAGAGTCTGAATACAAAGGAATGGCCAGTTTTGAGCAGGTGCTTTCGCTCGCAAAAAGCGCGATGGCCCAAGACAAAGAAGGCATCCGCAAGGAATTTGTCGAATTGGTGACGCGCGCCGCTCAAATTACGCAGGTGGCAAAAGGGAATTGAAACTTTTCTGATTGATTAAACGCGATCTGCCTTGGGTTTCCTTGGCAGATTTCGTTTGTCAGGCCGTTTCTAAAGCACTTTTGATCCGGGTGAAATTGTCTTTCCACCAGGCGAGGATTTCAAGGTCTGCTTCAGCCCATTGGAGAGAATCCATTTCGTGGGGAGCGCACCACCTTGCTTGCGCATGCTCCCGGAGCTGCAATTCCCCGTCAGCGACGGTGCATACAAACGGAATCAATTCCAGCAGTTGACCTTCTTTGTAGGGATGCAAGGCAGATGGTCCGCGCTCTAAGATTCGGATGTCGAGGTTAAGTTCCTCTTTGATTTCTCGCTGAATGCATGCTTCTGCTGATTCATCTGCTTCGATTTTTCCTCCTGGGAACTCCCATTGAAGGGGCAACGACATCGAGGCCCCCCGCTGTGCACAAAGCACAGTGCTGCCGTTGATGATGATGGCACAGGTTACTTTCAGGACCATGGGATAAATCTATTAAGGAATTTGGGGAAGGATGGTGTTGCGCAATAAAAAATGGCCGATCCTGTTTTGGAATCGGCCATTTTTGAAATTGTAGACTACCGGGAAGATTAGTCCTGTTTTACCACACGCAAGACTTCTTGTCCAGCGTTGGTAGACAGTTTGACGACATAAATGCCGTTTACCAAGTTGCTGAAGTCCAATTGTGTCGTTGCAGCATTGGCTTCGGTCTTTGTAAGGAGGCGCTTGCCAGCCAAATCAAAGACTTCCACTTGAACGACATCCAATGTGGTGCCAAAAGCAACTTCGATACGTCCCGTCGTCGGGTTTGGATACACTACAAACTGCCCGGAAAGGCCTTCTGCAATTCCAACTACGACCGAGCAGGACGAAGTATCCGAGCAATTGCCAACCGTGACAATCACCGCGTAATTACCGTCGATGGCAGGAGCGAAGCTCTGATTGGTTGCACCAGAAATTACTGTCACACCGCTATCGCAGTTCAGCCACTGGTAGGTCGCATTGGATGCCGCGGCTGTGATCGTGCCACCGCTGATGGAGGTTGTGACATCAATAGGAGCCGCAACTGTGAGGATGGTAGTAACCACTGAGTCACATCCGCCGCCATTTGCCAGAGTGTCAACATAAGTGCCCGCGACGCTGTAGGTACTTGTGCCCACGGAGACGGAGCTGCCATCGCAGATGTTCAGGGACTGCGAGCTCGAGTCATCGGCAAGAACGGTCACTACAAATGAGCAGTAGGCTGCATTTCCGCTGGAATCTTCTGCCTCATAGACGACAGTCGTCGATCCAACCGGAAAAACAGCACCGCTGACCAATCCGCTATCCAAGGTTGTAATGACGCCTGGGCATTCGTCCAAGGAAACGGGAGCTGCGTACGTCACAACCGCACCGCAAGTCCCTGCGTCGTTGCTTGCCAAGATGGAGCCTGTGCATGAAATCGTAGGTGCAGTAGTGTCCTGTACGGTAACAGTAAAGGAGCAAGAGTCGGATGCGCCTGCACTGTCCGTTGCCATGTAAACGATCGGGGTGATACCAACAGGGAATGTGGAACCACTTGCAGCTCCTTGAATCATAGAAACATAGGTTGGTGCAACCACGCTATAGGTGATGATCACGCGGCCATTGCCAGTTTGGAATCCTGCGGTATTGACTTGATTGGTACCGATGTTGTACGAGCCTCCACCGCCTCCGCCCGTAAAGGGCTGTGAACCGCTTGTCGCTCCACCGGAGTATCCGCCGCCGCCGCCGCCGTTGCCGCCTGTGAACCAGCCTGCTCCTCCACCGCCATAGCCGCCGGAGTCGTTGTTGTTACCTGTGCCGCCTACACCACCATTGAGGTAGGACTTGCCATTGTTGTTGGCGAGACCTGTGCCAGCGATTCCGTTTGTCAGGAAGCCGCCACCACCGCCACCTGAGCCACTGCTCGCTTCGCCGCCGTTTCCGTTGGTTCCACCTGGTTCCTGGCCGTTTCCACTTGCATTTCCGGTAGTCGTAATTGACGCATCGCTTCCGTTGCCAAGAACTCTACACTGACCGATATCGTTGGTCGCTCCGCCGCCGCCGCCGGCGGCGACCAACAGTACGTTTCCAGTGCGAACAACAAAGGTTCCACCTCCACCACCGGCGTCAGAGCCGTTGGTAAGACCCGCTTGCCCGACCATGATGGAGAGCACTTCGCCTGGCGTCACTGCAAAATCGCCTTGCATTCTAGCTCCCAAGCCACCCGTAGCGGGGCAGGAGACGGTTACAGATCCGCCTTGTGCACCTGATGCGTCAATGTTGATCGAGGTCACTCCGGTTGGTACTGTAAATGTTTGCAAAGCTGGAGCAGTGTAGTTGAATGTAACCGTGCCAGCAATTGTACAGCTGTTGGTAGCTGTGGGTGATGCATAAGATGCAATCGCGCCGCAGGTGCCAGAATCTGCAACAGTTACGATGTTGGGGGGGCAAGTTACGCCCACCACACATTGGGCAAATGCATTGCCTGAAATCAGCAATAAGCAAAGTGCAATGAAAAGTTTGGGTTGATTTACAATCATAAAAATAGAATTAAGTGAATATTCCGATCAAAACGTCAATTGCCAAGTCCACGGAGTCTCGGCAAAAGCTAGAATCAAAGTGTTGATGGTTGAGCCTGCAAGGTCGAAGTTTTTTCAATAAACGCCGAACAATTGTTTAAAAAGTGCTGGACTTTTAAGAACAGGCAGGGGTTCGTCCAGAAAATTCAGATAAGGGGTGACTTGTTGCCAAAGCCCCCCAAACTAGCTAATGATCACCTAGAAAGTGTCTCCCAGTATCTTGAAAGGGTCTAAAAAGTAGCGCGTTGGAATATCGAAAACGTAGTTTTGTCGCGCTCACCTTTGAACATCAATGTGGACAGCATTGAATAAGAGACAAGCGTTCAATCAGCTGATATTCAAATAAAGGCGGCAAATAAGCCGCCTTTATTTGAGCTCTGTGAGGGCCGCAGAACATCTTTGCGTTCTTAAGCAATCTCCTCGTTTTCCACTGCGCCTTCCTGATGCACATAGTTGCAACCTGGGTAGGGACAAGACAAGCTCGTTCCCCGAGGAGGGTGCGGATGATGGGCGGCATTGTCAATGGTAGCCAACCCTTTATGCCAAAACATGCACTGCCATTGGTAGGCGTCAGCAGGATCTGAACATTGCATGAACTTGAAATAGTGGTAATGTGGGCTCCGAACGAGGTCATTCAGGCTGTCATAGAGTCGGGCATCCGATCGGCCGATGAATGCAGGTGCTCCCATGTTGGTGCGGTAGAGGATGTAAATCCCCGCAGTAAAGGGCACTTTGGCCGATGCAAGCCTCGCCAGAGGAATCTTCACGGGACTTAATTGATGAGCTTTCATAAAATACTGTGTGTTGGTAGAAAACAATCCTAGAATTTACTGATTCACAAAATGATACGTCCCAATCCAAGATTAATGCGGAAACGGGACGATTTTGCAGAGGTCAATCCCTTGACAAAATTCAATTTAAGAAAATATCCAATTCCCGCATGAATTTTTTTTGGATGTGGGGATTGTATTTCAGCTCTTTATGGCTCCTTTGCGCCAGAATCTTGATAAATTTTTCTGTAGAGGTACCCTGCTGGTAAGTGAAATCGCCAAGACTCCAAAAACGGGAGTCAATGCTGGATCGCGCTGGCGCGGAGTTCGCTTTTCGATTGCTGAATCACGGGCTCATTTGCAAGTTCGACCTTGCCGCTCAGCAGTACCAAAGGTGTGATTTTTGAGACTCCCAATGGCGTCAGGATTCTGCTGACCTCCTTGATCGTTGAACCCGTTTCGCAGAAATCATCCAGCAGGAGTACCGACTTCCCTAGAAGGCTATCGCGCCCTTGATAACTGAATGCTCCCTTGACATTTTCACTACGCAAAATCGATGAGGAGAAGCTAGCCTGCGGAGCCGTGGCCCTCGTTTTCACAATTCCATGGATCACATGCAGGCCGAGAAGCCCTCCCAACTTTTGTGCGAGATGTCGCAACGCATTGTCTGACCCTGAAGTCGGTACATACAGGATTCCATCAAACTTTCCATTGCCTAGCTTTGAGTGGAAAGCCTTCAAGATAAGCGCAATCAAGAATTCAGGGTACTCCTCGCTCTGCGAGATTCTGGTAGTCTGAATCGCTTGAATAACCCTTTTATTGGTCGAATTTGCCGCAGCAAGGCCATCAGTCAATGCCGTTTTTGCTGCCTTAAGGCTCAGCGTTGGAAACGCCGAATCCTTGAACGCCTCCAAACAGTTTGTGGATGCAGGGTGGTCATCGACCTGAAACACCCGCTTGCGGCAATTGTCGCAGTTTCCGCAATTGCCCGTCATTTGGTCGCCCAAAAAGTCGCAGAGGAATTTCATGCGGCAGTCTCGGGTCTGCACATAAGCTTGCATTTGCTCAAGATCGGCCCATTTTGCATTCCGCAATTCCTCATGGTGCTCATGGTCAAACGATGGGGCATTACGTTTTAAGGCGTATTTGCGGCCCGCGTTGTCTTGGAACTCTTCGACAATGCCTTGCTCGATCAAATCTGTTTTGATCAAAGTGGCTTGCGTCGTGTTCACGTTGGCTCCCCTTACCAGTCCATGCAAACCAAGAGGCCCGGTCTTGAGGGATTCGATCACCCGTTCATACTTGTCCTTTGAAGGTTTGCAGTTTTCGATGAAGGAAATTGGCAGCCGCATATCCTCGGAGGGATTGAAAAACAGCACGACAATTCCGGGTTGACCATCCCTGCCCGCTCGTCCGATCTCTTGGTAATAGTGGATCGGAGATTGCGGAATCTGTGTATGGATCACAAATCGAATGTCAGGCTTGTCGATTCCCATGCCGAGGGCATTGGTAGACACGACACATTTATAGGAATTGGCCAGTAATCCAGCCTCAATGCGACGGCGATCTTCTGGCTCAAGTCCGCCGTGATAGGCAATTGCATTCATGCCCATGTAGCGCAGCCAATTGGCGTACGTTTCCGTTGCGGAGTGCGTTCCGGCGTAGATGATGCCGGTTCCTTGGATTTTGTGGAGATGCTCAGCTAACCAGACCATTTTCTGGTCCTCGTTCTCGACCTCGATGACGAATTGCCGCAAGTTGGGCCGCATCAGGTTTCCACGCAGGGAGGTGATCTTCTCGCGGATTTGGCTGATGATGTCTGCCTCCACCATCGGCGTTGCGGTGGCCGTCACGGCAAGCACCGGAAAGTGCTCGGGCAGCATGTTGACCAAATCAACAATGCGACGGTAAGATGGCCGGAAATCGTGGCCCCAAGTCGAAATACAATGCGCTTCGTCGATGACCACCATGGCCATCTTGAGTTGCCTAGCTTCGTAGAGCCAATTCCCGATTTCGAGTCGTTCCGGGGCGATATAGAGGATTTTGAGGTTGCCGGCTCGCGCCGCCTCCATGATCCTGCGGTTTTCGTCGGGCGACTGACTCGAATTGAGACATTCCGCCGCAATGCCGCGCGCCTTGAGTTTGCCCACTTGATCACGCATCAACGCGATCAACGGCGAAAATACGATGGTAAGTCCAGCCATTTGTGTTGCTGGAAACTGGTAACAGAGTGATTTGCCAAAGCCTGTCTTCTCGATCAAGAGCACCCGCTCCCCCCTCAAAACCCGCTCGATCACTTCCCACTGCCGCTCATGAAACCGCTCCAAGCCAAATACAGCCCGAAGACGCTTCTCCGCTTCTTCTCTGATCATTGCTTTCTCCTTCCTTTGCTAAAAAGAACGGTTGATTCTCATGGCAAAGATAGGAAAAAGTTAGTAAATGCAAACAAATACAGAAAAGAATTAGCAAAATGTTTCAAAAGCAAGCACTGTTGCGCTGAGCCTGACGCTACATTCGCTCCGCAATCGCCAAAATGTGGCCGTCCCAATCCGCAAAATACGCCACCGAATGCCCCCAATTTCTCGGAGCCAATTCGCTTACAACGACAGCTCCGGCTTCCGTGGCGCGTTGGCAATAGGTTGAAGCATTCTCCACCAACAAATACAATTCGCATCGTGGAATGCCCTGACCATCAAAAGGATGTGGCGTCGTCGGCGTGATGATTTTTGCAATTCCATTCGCAGGCATCAAACCCAACTTGCATCCTGGCCCAAGGTCAAATTCGGTCATGCCAGGCACGTCCAGACTTGGATTTTGGTCCAAGATGGCGGCGTAGAAATCACGGCTAAGCTGCTGATCCTGAACGAAGAGGATGAATTCGGCTTCCATACACATTGCCATCTTAAACCCAAAACGAAAAGTCGTAATAGGCCATGTGGCGATCAATGTTCTTGATAAAAGCTTCCAGCGTCATCGAGTAAGTTACCCTCGTGGCGAGTTCCTTAAAAAAGGCGATGGTTTTCTCCTTGCCGATACATTTGGCCATTGTGACAGCCACGTCTTTGAGGTCCCATTCGGTGAGGCGGGATTTGCTTTTGAGTGCCTCCTCGAGCTGTGTTTGCAACAACGAGGCGTAATTATCCGGGTCCTTTTTGATCAGCATTTGCCCCAAGAGCAGGATCCGCGGCAATTTGTACCGTTTGAGATACTCCATCATGCCCGCCCAATCCTCGTCAATGCCGAAGAGATAGGTAAAGACGGCAGGATCAGGGCTCTGTTTGACCGCAATCGGGTCGGCTAAGCGCGTCCTTTCCATTTCCCAGCGCTCCTTCCCGGCAAGTTGCGCGATGTTTCGCAGGGAAACTTTGGATGTGGCGACGTTGTTGCGGTAAGCCTCCAAGGCCAACCTAATCCGGGCTTCATTGTCTCCTTTGGCCTCATAAATGCCGTCCAGCAGTTCCGCCCAGAGGATTTTGTCTTGTGGGTAGATATTGAATCGTGCCTGTCCTTTTTGCGCAGCTTTGATGGCCGCATCAAAGTCCCCTTTCGCAAGGGCTGCCTCGTAATCCGAATGAATGAAATAGGCTGTATCTTGGTGCTTTTGCCGAAAGGCCTTGGCTGCCTCTTCGCCCTTCACCCTTCTGATCATGGCCCAATGGTGCTCGATATGGGCTTCATTGTAGTTGCGTAGGACCGTCGAAAGCATTTTTTCGATCCCTTCGAATTCTGCTCCAGCCTGACAAATTTTGGAAGCCAGCAAAATGTGGGGAAAGATCGTGTGATAATGCTTTTCCCAACTCGCATGCGCGGCTTTGAAAATTTCAGCGCGAACGGGCTCAGGCAGCGGATATTCGGCCAATTTCAGCATGAGTTGCTTGGCCTTGTTGGCAATCAAAATGAGAGGGTCTTCTACGAAGTTGGTGACCCGCAGCAGTTCCTTGGCTTCCGCATACAGGTTTTCTGCAGTTGCGAAAGCCAGAAGGTACTCCTGATTTTCTGCAAATCGTTCGCCCTCCTTGAGCCATTCGTTGGCGCGCTCCGTGAGTTGCGCATCATTGAGTTTCTTGGTTTTGCCCTTGACAGTAATGGCCGCCTTGACCATTTCCTGAATCCGTTTTTTGATGTCGGCAGGCGAAGTCGCGGGCATCAGATCCCCAAAATGGGCCTTGAGCCGGATGGCAAAATCCTTGTGTTGCTGACATTCGACCAAAACAAAGGCCTTCAATTCGTCATGCGGTACGATGGCGAGAATGTCGGCCGGCGTCTTGGGTGGCTTGGCTTTCTTGGGTGCGGGCGCTTTTTTTGCTTTCGGCCCATCTTCTTCGAGTTTGGGGCGACCACGGCCTTTCGCGGGCGCCTTCTCTTTGGGCGGTTTGCCGGTGCGCGTGGTGATCCCCTCTGGAAAATCTCCGGATTGCAAAGCAAAGATTAATGCGGCGCCATGGCGGCAGATGCTGTCTGGAGCCTCGCCACAGGTGCATTGGGCATCCAGTGCGATATCATTTTGGATCGTCAGCTGCGGATGCCAGACGGCGCCACCGTCATGCACGACAGCTTCCACTGCACCCTTGCCCAAATTGCGAATGGATTCGACCTGCCCGCGTTCAAAAATGCTCAGGCCCCGTTCGAGTGGCTCTGGCTTGACGTGCAGTTCAAATTCGGAGAGTGGGATTTTCATAGGGTAAATTTCTGCGTTTGCCTTGTCTTTTTCGCGTGCATTTTTCCACAAGAAAACCATTGTAGGTCCTTGATTCCCAAAAGAAATCCGCCCGGGATTTGAATTTTCCCAGGCGGATTCCTTGAAGAGAAAGCCGGTTACTGATGCAGCAACTTGAGCGTTTCGGTAGAAGTTCCTTGCTTCACAGTCAAGAAGTAGACTCCTTGCGGGAGGTCCACGGTGACTTGGAGTTTGGTGCTGACGACATTCGAATCCATCCAGAGTATCCGCCCCTGCATGTCGATGATTGTCAATGCCTTGGGCTCAATCGATGCTGTATTGAACTCGACCGTGAATCCCTTTTGGAAAGGGTTTGGATACGCAACAAATCCATTCTCCAATGGGTTGCCGATACCAATTCCGAGGTCAACCGTGAAGGTCTGCGTACTTGTGCAGCCATTGTTGTCCGTGATCGTAACCGAATAGGTGCCGGCAGCCAATCCAGAGATGTCTTCCGTGGTCGCGCCATTGCTCCATAAAAATGTGTACCCCGGCGTGCCGCCCGCAACGGTCAAATCGATCGCGCCATTGTTGGATCCCGTGTCGTCCGTCACACTTCCCGTGGCCGAAATGGCGGTTGGATTGGTCAGGATGATGGTGTCTGCACCAGCACAGCCATTTGCATCGGAGACGAGCACGATAAACACCGAGGCATTCAATCCAGTGCGGTCCTCGATTGTATCCCCATTGTTCCAAGCATACGAGTAGCCCGGAGTGCCGCCACTCACGACGAGGTCGATAGAGCCCGTACTGTCGCCAAGGCAACCTGGATTCGTGTTGATACTTGTCACCAAAAGTGGGCTTGGCTCAGCCATAAAAATGGTGTCGCTATTTGTACAACCGGTGCTATCGGTGACGAGCACGGTATAGCTGCCGGTAGGTATCAGTCCTGTATTGGCCAGACTGTCGCCAGTAGACCAGAGGTAGCTGTATCCACCTGCCCCTCCAGATGCAAATGCGATGGCGGTTCCATTGCTATCGCCATGGCAGCTCGGCAAGCTGAGACTATCGGTAATGAGGATGGCACTGGGCTCATTGGTGATGATCGTATCCGTGGCCGTACAGCCGTTTACATCCGTAACGGTAACAAAGTAAGTTCCGGCACTGAGGTTGGAAATGGATTGTGTCGTGTCTCCAGTGGACCATACATAAGCATAACCTGCCGTGCCTCCTGAAGCGTTGGAAATTGCTGTGCCGTCACCACTGTTGTTGCAGCTAAGGTCCGTGGCAGAGGGTGCCGGGTCAATGGAGGTGGGTTCGGTCACGGTAATACTTGTGGAGGTAGTGCAAGGGGTTTGGTCCGTGACGGTAACCGAATAAGTGCCGGCCGTCAAAGCAGAAATGTCTTGGGTCGTAGCGCCATTGCTCCAAAGATAGCTATAGGCCGGATTGCCACCGGTCACCGACAGGTCGATTGCACCGTCGTTACCACCGTTGCAAAGCGGTTGGGTGACCACAGAGGTGTTGACTGGCCCGGAACCGCCGCCGATCGTGATATTGTCCCAAACACCGGTGGATGTGCCAAAATTGTAGAGATGAATGCGGCTGACATCATTCTGCGTAGCGCTGCGGAATGGAAAATTGGCTTGGACCAAATTGTTGTTGATGTAGATGTCAAAGGTGTGCGCGCCCCAGTTGATGTTACGCATTTCGATATGGTACCACACGCCGGCAGGGCATGTAAAAGTTGCGGTGCTACTTGCAACAAACCGGATATTGGTACCTCCCTGCCAATAGGCAAAAGCGATACAGTTGGTGGCACTGACGGCTGAATTGCCGAGGACCATATAATTGGATGCGGCTGTACCAGTTGGGAAAATGTCCCAACTGATCGTTGTCGGGGTGGCAGCGGGAATCGTCGTATTGAATCCCGTCAAATGCGTATTTGTCCCACCAATACCTTCCAAACGATACAATCCTGAATAGGGATTGGTGGTGGTGACAGCACCCGAAGTCAAGCCTGTCCCAATGGTCCATGTCGGGGTATAAGATCCAGATTCAAACCCGTCATAAAATGCAGCACCGCATTGGGCAAAAGCCACATTGGCGAGCATAGCAAAGCAGCAAACCGTGAGTAGTAGTTTTCTCATAGAAGTCTAATGAATTTTTTCAACGAATTGATTACCTGACTGCAAGGTAAGCAAAAAGGAGATTTTTTGAAAGTAAGGGACGCCCTACTTTCAAACCCATAAATCACAAGTTCTTCATCCGTATGCAATCAGCCTGAAAAGCAGTGATCCATCACATATTCCGCCGATACTGCCCGCCCACCTCGTACAAGGCATGCGTCATTTGCCCCAACGAGCACACCTTCCCGGCCTCCATCAAGGCCTCAAACAGGTTCGCATTCTTGATCGCGGCCAATTGCAGCTTGCGCAGCGCCTCCTTCGAGGCTATAGCATTCCGCGTTTGCAAGCTTTGGATGTCCTTGATCTGCGCCACCTTTTCCTCCTCGGTCGAACGGATGACCTCCTTCGGGATGATCGTCGGCGAACCTTCGCTGCTCAGGAAGGTGTTGACACCGATGATCGGGAGCTCGCCGGTATGCTTTTGCATTTCGTAGTGGAGCGACTCCTCTTGAATCTTGCTGCGTTGGTACATCGTCTCCATCGCACCCAAGACGCCGCCGCGGTCGGTAATGCGCTTGAATTCGGTCATCACGGCCTCTTCGACCAAGTCGGTCAATTCCTCGATGATGAAGCTGCCCTGCAATGGATTTTCATTTTTCGCCTCGCCCAACTCCTTGTTAATAATAAGTTGAATGGCCATGGCGCGACGCACACTGTCTTCGGTCGGGGTCGTGATCGCCTCGTCATAGGCATTGGTATGCAGCGAATTGCAATTGTCGTAGATCGCGTACAGCGCCTGCAAAGTCGTGCGGATGTCGTTGAAGGCAATTTCCTGCGCATGCAACGAACGGCCGCTCGTCTGAATATGGTACTTGAGCATTTGGCTGCGCTCATTGCCGCCATATTTGTTCTTGATCGCCTTCGCCCAGATGCGCCTTGCCACACGACCGATCACCGCATACTCAGGGTCCATGCCGTTGCTGAAAAAGAAGCTCAGGTTAGGCGCGAAGTCGTCGATGTTCATGCCCCGGCTCAGGTAATATTCTACGAATGTGAATCCGTTGGCAATCGTGAAGGCCAACTGCGAAATCGGATTCGCCCCGGCCTCGGCAATGTGGTAACCCGAGATCGACACCGAATAAAAGTTCCTGACAGCGTGATCGATGAAGTATTGCTGAATGTCGCCCATCATCCGCAGGGCAAATTCGGTGGAGAAGATGCAAGTGTTTTGGGCTTGGTCTTCCTTGAGAATGTCGGCTTGGACCGTACCGCGCGTGGTGCTCATGGCATTGGCGCGAATCTTGGCATAGACATCCGCCGGCAAAACTTGATCTCCCGTGACACCGAGCAGCATTAGGCCGAGACCGTCGTTGCCTTCAGGGAGTTCTGCACGGTAAGTCGGTACGGGAACACCTTTTTCCGCGTAAATGGCAGCGATTTTGGCTTTGACTTCTGCCTCCAAGCCATTCTCCCGAATGTACTTTTCACATTGCTGATCGACGGCGGTATTCATGTAGAATGCCAGCAACATCGGCGCCGGACCGTTGATCGTCATCGAGACCGAGGTCGAAGGCTTGCAGAGGTCAAATCCTGAATACAGCCGCTTCGCATCGTCCAAACAGGCAATGCTCACACCGGAATTGCCAATCTTGCCGTAGATGTCGGGGCGGTAATCAGGGTCTTCGCCATACAAGGTCACCGAGTCGAATGCCGTACTCAGACGCGCCGCGGGCAGGCCTGTGCTCACATAATGGAAGCGCTTGTTGGTGCGTTCAGGTCCGCCTTCGCCCGCAAACATGCGCGTGGGGTCCTCGCCCGTGCGCTTGAACGGGTACACGCCAGCTGTGTAGGGAAATTCGCCGGGCACGTTTTCGCGGTAGCTCCAGCGCAGGATTTCGCCGTAGTCCTTGAAGCGCGGCAGGGCGATTTTCGGGATTTTTGTCTGCGAAAGCGAGGTCGTGAAGTTGGCGACCTTGATTTCCTTGCCACGGACTTCGTAGCTGAAAAATTCGCCTTTGTATTGCTGATTTTTTTGTCCCAGCTGTTCAGGATGTCTTGGCTCTCGGCAGCGAGGCGACGGCGAACGTCCTCCCGCAAGCCAGCCAGCGTCTCAGCGCCTGCGGCATGGCTGGCATCCAAGGTTTTCAAGTGGCCGATGGTGCCTTCGAGGTTGTAGAGTGTGGTCGCGAGTTGCGCCTGCTCCTTCACCCATTTTTCGTAACGGTCGTTTTCCTCGGAGATTTCGGCGAGGTAACGTATGCGGTCCGGCGGGATGATGTAGATCTTCTCGCTCATTTCGTCGGTCGCTGCGAAATGCGATTCCAGGGGCGTATTGGTCTTCTCCTGCAGCACCCGCATGATCTGCACGTAAAGCTGATTGGTGCCCGGATCGTTGAATTGCGAGGCGATCGTCCCGAAAACGGGCATCTCGTCCGGGTTGCTGTGCCAGAGATTGCGGGTGCGTTGGTACTGTTTTTTGACGTCGCGCAGGGCATCGAGGGCACCGCGTTTGTCGAATTTGTTGATCGCAATCAGGTCGGCATAGTCGATCATGTCGATCTTTTCGAGCTGTGTCGCGGCGCCAAACTCAGGCGTCATCACGTACAGGCTCACGTCGGCCACCTCGGTGATCTCAGAATCGCTTTGCCCGATGCCTGCTGTCTCAACAATGATCAGGTCAAAGCCGGCAGCGCGGAAAACCTTCACAGATTCATCCACCGCAGCGCTCATCGAGATATTGGCTTGGCGGGTCGCCATGGAACGCATGTAAACGCGGCTGTTGAAGATGGCATTCATGCGAATGCGGTCCCCCAACAAGGCGCCACCCGTCTTACGTTTGCTCGGATCGACCGACAACACGGCGATGGTCTTGTCGCTGAAATCCATCAAAAAGCGACGTACCAATTCATCTGTCAGCGAAGATTTCCCTGCGCCACCCGTGCCCGTGATGCCAAGGATCGGAATGACCTTGTCCTTGGGTTGGCGCGCCTCGACCTCTTGCATGAAGGACTTGCCCAACTGCGGATCGTTTTCGACGATGGTGATCACGCGACCGATGAGACCATGGTCCTTGGCGGTCATCTTGCCGATCATGCTCGGATGGATCGAATTCAAATTGGCAAAGTCGCATTGGCGGATCACATCGTTGATCATGCCTTGCAGACCCATTTCGCGGCCATCGTCCGGCGAGTAGATGCGGCTGATGCCGTAGGCATGCAATTCGGCGATTTCGTCGGGCAAAATCGTGCCGCCGCCGCCACCGAAGAGCTTGATATGCCCCGCGCCGCGCTCCTTGAGCAGGTCGTGCATGTATTTGAAATATTCGACGTGGCCGCCTTGGTAGGATGTGATGGCGATGCCCTGCACATCTTCCTGAATGGCGCAATCGACGATTTCCTGCACCGAGCGGTTGTGTCCGAGGTGGATGACCTCGGCGCCGGTCGCCTGCATGATGCGCCGCATGATGTTGATGGCCGCGTCGTGGCCGTCAAACAAGGAGGCCGCCGTCACGAGACGGATTTTGTGAACGGGGGTGTATGGGGTGGGGGGAGTCATTGCGCTTTTTGAATTTTGGAACGAAGATAATGGACGGCAGCCATACAGTATTCACGGTGTTCGCCTCGGCTTGATTCCAGCCAGAAGGCGATCTCATTTTGGATTTGTTGGTTCGATAAGAAGCCAGTCCTCTTAAGCTTGGTGAGCCGGGCTTTTGCGGATAAAATCACTTTTTTTCTGTTTTCCCGGAGCAAATCGGAATTCAAATGAAGAACGTCATTGATCTCGATCTGAATCATTGGATCATTTGAGTATGCTCGACCATTTTTTTCGAACTTGACTAGGATTTCACATTCTTTCTTTCTTGGGTCGATTCTCAGCCAGATATTTCCTCGTAGTCCACTACAATTTCTGTCGCCTGTGTTGCAGCTGACGAGCATATTCAAGAAATTTAGATCATTCCGTCGGTGCTCATCAGGTTTCAGCGGGGAACTAGCATGATAATTTTGAGGGATGTAGTGCTCAACACTCATCTGTTTTTCTGTGATTCGTTGCATACAATAACAACAAATGTATCCTTGCTCCTTTGAAAGAGCATACTTCAGGGGAGGTTTCAAAAAATCCTGACCAGAAGCACTTTTGTCGCCATAGCCGCTATATGAAGCATTTGGCGTATTGTTCCGATAATCCCTCAAAGACTGCGGCTCATTCTTAATGTTTTTGATGACATGTTTCACCTGGAAACCTCCTTGGCTCTGGCCAAATCATCATATAAGTCTTCAAGAAACATGCGGGCGTGTACTATCTCGGTATCCATCGTCCCCCAAAGGCTTTCGAGTTCCTCAAATGCCACTTCTGCTTCTTTCACTGACTGTGTTTCGAGCAGGGTATAGAAATGTTGCAACTTGTCAGCGAACTCCTTCGGCCTTTTTTCAATGCCGAAAATTTCAGTCAAAATGGTGTTGCTGTCCCTTCCTTTCGTGTGTTTGGTCAATGGAGAAACTTTAAAATCCTTAATCAATTGCACATTTTCAGGTTTCAAAGAGCTGATCACCTGCGGCGAATGCGTCGTGCAGATAAACTGGATATTCGGAAACGCCTGGGTCAGGATGGGCAAAATTTGGCGCTGCCAATCGGGGTGCAGGTGCAACTCGACCTCGTCGATCAGAACCACTCCATTGGACTTGTAGGCGTCGAGACCCATGTGGGGATTCAGCGTAGCGCATTGGAAAGCGATGCCTGTGCTGATGAGGAGGAGACTTTTTTGACCATCGCTGAGTTCATCGATCGTAAGTCTACGCCCGTCGTTGAAAATCACTGCCAGGCTTTGCTTTTCGTAGTCGTAGTAGAATATTTTACAGTCCACGATTACCTTGGCGGCAAGACTGCGAATCAAATCAAGGCGACCACTGTCGTGCGTGAAGCCAAATTCTTTTGCCTGAGAAGCTACCAATTGCATTCTCTCAAGCTCTTCCTCAAACAATAGAGTATTTGAGTCTCGATTCAATGCGTTGAAGTATCCACTAAAAATAGAACTTCTATTTGGAATGTTAACCTCTCCTTCCCCACCCCAGAGTCTTTGAGTTGAAAAGTAAAACAATATAGGAAATTCAACATTCAAGCCATTATAATGGTGTCTTGCCATTGCATTTACATCCATCAATAAGCCGTTGCCAATATCAGACATCAAGGCATTTCTATCGGAAAGGAACTCGGATCTTGGAGGAAGCTGAGCTACTCCAAATTTCCTTTCCCAACTGTGTCGGGATTCTCCAAAAGCCATCCCAATGCAATGTATAATTGGCCTGTGTTTGATAGCGACACTATTGAGAAATTCCTGTCGTTGGTCGGATTCTTGAATATAGTATTGTTGAACTCCTTCTTTTTCCAATCCTTGAAAAAAGAAAGCCAACCCCAACCCAATCCCCTCCAATAATGCGGTCTTCCCGCTCGCATTCACCCCCACGAAAACATTCAGTTGCGGGTGCAGCTCGATCTTCTCCTTTTCAAAGCAGCGGAAGTTTTCGAGTTCGATGGATGTGAGACGCATGAATTCCTGTTTAATCAACTTTGAAGCACAAATATAAACATTCCCCCGCAAGCCTTGTCACCTCACCGCCGCCAAATCCCCACTCAGTCGCGCATCGCCCGGCGCCATTCGCAGGCCCATCTCGAGGTACTTCTTGGCGCGGGCCGCATCCTTTTTCTCTGTCCAGAAGTAGCCAAAGCCTACACGATGGAAAAAATCGGTGAGCTCCGTGATGTGCTGCCCGCGTTTGCTGAGGTAGTCGAGGTATTGATCGACGAAGTCCACGGGAGCGGTGCGGAGGGTGTTTTCGAAGTAGGGGAGCAGCTTGTTGATGTCGCCGTCGATTTGGTAGCGGCCTGCGGCGATGCCGTCTCGACAAGTATGGGCGTCGGTGTAGCCTGGGTAGATTTCCAGGGCTTTGTTGACGTATGGCCAAGCCTCGTCGTAGAGCGCCTGCTTTTTGGCGACGTCCTTCTCCACGATGGACTTCTCATACAGCGAATAGGCATAGTATTGGTTGCTGCGGGCACTGTTGAAGCTCACTTTGATGCTTGCAGCCTCCAAGCTTGCGGCGTCTTTCCAGTCGGGTACCCGCGTAAAGGTGCGTACGGCGAATCCAAGCCCCATCAATCCGAGCAGCCCGAGGCCGATCGCTTTGCCTGCACTCGGAAGCCATTCGGGGAATTTTTGGACGAGGACATAGCCGATCAGCAGGCAGAATCCCAACCGACGGCATATAAATAAAGCGCTCGTTCATGAAGGTGCCCACCGAAAACACGAGGTTGCTCACCATGCTCAGCGTGATGAAAAAGTAGAGGATGGAAAATGCCGTCAGCTTCGATTTTTTCCAAAGCCAGACCGACAAGCCGATCAGCCCGAGCACCAAGGCCAAGGAGATCAAGGCCCGGTAATCGCCCCAACCGACAAGTGGCACATGATAAGGATAGTAGTCGTGCGTGAGCGGATGCGGGACGAACAGCAATTTCAAGTACCATCCGATGGTATAGGTGATGGTCGCGTATTTTTCGCCGGTGGTCGCATCGACAAAGGGGTTGTTCATGAGACCCGTGATTTCCTTGCCGCTGTCGAGCAGGTAGCCGATGACCGAGGTACGGATAAAAATGAAAACCAAGGCTGCACCCAATAAGGGCAGCGTCGCCAAGGCCGCCTTCTGTTTCGGCACCTTTACAAACAGCACCACCGCCAGCGGAATCACTGCGAGGAAGGTCAATGCATTCTCCTTGGCCAGCAAGGCAAGCAAAAACAAAACTGGAGATGCGATGAGGTACAGCATTTGATTAGAAGTCAAATACCGAAGGGTCGCATACAAGGTCGCCAAGGAAAGCAGCAAAGCCAGGATTTCGTCGCGGCCCTTGATGTTGGCGACGACCTCGGTATGGATCGGATGAAGCACAAACAGCAGTGCACCCCAAAACGAAAGGCTGAAATACCAAGGCGAATCGGCCTTTGGCGGCGCAAGCACCACGAAAATCCTGAAAATAAGCAAGGCGGTCAGCGCATAGAGTAAAATGTTGATGGTGTGGGAAATGCTGGGATTGCCTTCGAATGTCTTTCCATCCTTGGCCTTTTTCCCGAAGAACTGCATTTCCAGCGCAAAAGTGGCGATGGACAAAGGCCGGTAACGTGCGCCGGCCACCAAGTCTTGCTGTTCGCCGAGGAATCCCGTGAACGATTCCTTGCCAAAAATGTCTTTCATCCCCTTCGTGCCTTTTTTCACGAATGCATTTTCGGAAAGGACGATCTTGTCGTCTAGCACGTAGCCAAAACTTGTGGACTGAAAATACAAGGCGAATGGTAAAAGCAGCAAAATCAGCCCGGGAATCCAGTTCTTTCGCCAGAATCCACCTCCAAACAAGGAATTTGCCAGCGGAAGCGCTTTTGATTTTGGCGCGGATGCCTGAACTGTGGATTTTCCGGAGGAACCGGAAGACTTCTTGGTCGAACTCATGCCCTCAAATTCGCAGGTGAATGGCAATTTTCAAAATCGATCGATCAATAGTCCGGAATAGCTACCGCATGAAAAGAACTTTGGAAGGCGGATGAGCGTCGTTGGCGCTCACGCCGCATTTTGGGTAGCGCCAACGACGCGCCAATTGCCCCATCACACCGCATTTTGGGTAGCGCCAACGACGCGCCAAAAACCCAATCCCTAAACCCAGCCTGTACTTTTTACTTGAATTCAAACTCAAACCAGAAATGGGGTATTGATATTTGCATACACCCACCACACTTTTTTTCTGATATTTGCTAAACGAACGCTACGATTCGGTTTTGCTATGAGATATTCCTGCATCCGGTTTTTCCTTTCTCTGCTCTTGTTTGCCTCAAGCCCGTTGCTGCTGTTGAGTCAGTCACGGCCCGCATCCACACCAAAAGAATCGAAACCCGTTTCTACCCCAAAGCCAGCGCTCAACAACAATCCGGTATCCGCGCCGAAGCCAGTAAGCGGGGCTGTGAATTCTTCCAGCCCAAAGCCTGCCAGCTATTCTGAGTCATTTTCCAACCCCAAGCCGACCAATGCCTCAACGCCTGTTTCGAGTCCCAAAGCGGTCTCGAGATTTAATGGCGAATCAGGTGTTTTTATTCCTGTTTGGGAGAAAGAAATGCAGGTGAGCAGTCCTGTCAACGTTCAGGAAATGATCAAAGCGCCCTTTTTCACAGGGGCATCGTTTGACCGCGAAGTGGTGAACCTTCCCTACTATGACATGTTGGTTCCCGTCGGCAAAGGTGAAAGCCTGACGATCGGCTCGGTACAAGCCGAAGGCGTGCAGGAGGTAAGTGACGAGACCTTCAAATTGGCGATGCAATCGGCCACATTGCAAAAGGACGCTGCTTGGTATCCCAATTCCCATGTGGTCACAGGGCAGGTGATCAGCATCCGTGGCGAGGAATTTCAGCATGTACAGATTTATCCGATCCTCGTGGCTGCAGGTGGGAGCAGTTACAAGAAGGCATCCACCGTTAATTATAGTGTTTCCCGCAAACAAGATGCCGCGCGACGCACTCCCGACCTGAACGCCCGCCAAGGTTATGTCAATGAGTCGGTTTTGCGCTCAGGTGCATTCTACAAATTTGGCATCACCTCCGAAGGCATGTACCAATTGGATCACAGCTTCTTCTCCGGATTGGGTGTTGATCCAGCTTCCATCGATCCACGGACGATTAAAGTCTATGGCAATGGCGGCGCGACCTTGCCACAAGTTGCGGGACTTTATCCGCATGACGACCTGGTGGAGAATGCGTTGTTGGCGCAAGGTGCTGGCGACGGCAGCTTCGACGCCAACGATTACGTTGCATTTTATACTCCGGGACTCGGACGTTGGGAAGACAGCGACACCGTGGACCGCTACATTTATTTCCCGAATTTCTACTCCGACACGGCGTTCTACTTTGTGACTTGGGGAGGCGCAAATGGAAGAAGAATCACTGCATTCCCATCCGCTGCGAATCCAAACTTTACCCCGACCTACACGACCAAGTTCGGGCACTACGAAGTAGACAAAGACAATACCATCACTTCTGGCAGGCTTTGGATGGGCGAGCGGTTTGACCTCACAACCACGCAGTCCTTCAATTTCAACCTACCCAATATCGTTTCCGGATCCAATGTGCTCACCTCCGTACGTACAGGTGCGCGCTCCACAGGTGTGGGAAGTAAATTCACCATTCGTGAAGGCGGCACTGCCTATGCTGAATTGACCATGAACGCCACGAGTACGGTCTATGGTACGACGGATTATTACTGCGACAATGCGACATTCAATATCCCTTCAACAAAAATTGCTGACGGGCAATTGAATCTTGAATTGATCTACAATAAGCCCACCACTTCCTCTGTCGGCTATTTGGATTACATCGAATATCAGTTTCAACAGGAACTGAACCTTGCGGGCCAAAACTATTTCTACTTTACCGCCACCGACAACGTTGGCCCGGGGCAGGTCTTCAACTATCAACTTGGTGGCGCAAATCCCGGCTATCAGATTTGGGACGTGACTGACCCGCTCAACGTACGCCCCATCGTCAGCACTTTGAATGGGAACACTTTGACCTTTGCGGTGGAGGCCGACAGCAACAAGCGCTTCGTTGCCTTTAATGGCAGCGGATTCAAAAGGCCTTCGGGTGCCAAATTGGTTCCCAACCAAAATCTCCATGCGCTCACGCAAGCCGAATTTCTGATTGTCACTCACCCCGATTTCTGGGATGATGCCACAAGGCTTGCCGACTTCCACCGTTCGCACTATGGCCAATCGGTCAACGTGGTGCGTGTGGGTGAAATTTTCAATGAATTCAGCTCCGGAGCACAGGATCCAACAGCGATCCGTGACTTTGCCAAGATGTTTTACGACCGCGGGCAGCAAGGTGGCACGCCGCTCCGCTACATGCTTTTGTTTGGCGATGGATCGTATGATTACAAGGCCATTCAAACGCCGGTCAATACCAATTTTATTCCGACGTATCAAAGCCGTGGTTCGCAGTTGCCTACCCGCAGCTACACGAGCGACGACTATTATGGCTTTTTGGATGATGGCGAAGGTCATTGGGGCGAGCAGGCCTACAACCGTGATGCGGAGATCATTCCTTTGTTTTGGGCAGAGGGAGATGTAGCCTTGACCGACCATGGTCTGGACATTTCTGTCGGCCGTTTTCCGGTTGCCAATGCAACGGAGTCCAAAGCTGTGGTGGACAAGATCCTTGCCTACCATCAAGACTATACGAGTTATGGACCATGGCGCAACAGGGTCTTGCTTACGGCAGACCACAAAGATGACGACGGCAATTTGCATGCGACGCAGGCAGACGGCTATACGGCGCAGATCCAGGCCGGCAATCCTTGCGCCAACATCGACAAGATTTACATGGACAACTACGTCCTTGAAAACCAAGCCTCTGGCGACCGTTTTCCTGATGGCAAGGCCGCCTTGTTGAAGGCTCTCGATGAAGGCAGTCTCTTGGTCAACTACACGGGCCATGGCGGGGAAGTGGGTTGGTCCAATGCCCAAATCCTGGACATTTCCGACATCAACAAGATCGACAACGGCAACCGTTTGCCCGCCTATGTCACTGCTACCTGCGAATTTGGCCGTTGGGATGACCCCAACCGCAAAGCAGGAGCCGAGGTTTTACTCGTACGTGAAGGTGGAGGTTCGGTAGCCATGTTTACCACGGTACGCGTTGTCTTTGCCGGTCCCAACCATACCCTCAACATCAATTATTACAACGAGGTATTCAAATACGACACGCTGAATCAGCGCATGCCGACGATGGGTGAGGTCTTTATGCGCACCAAAAACGTAAGTTGGGGTGGTCAGGTCAACAACCGTAATTTCTCCCTGCTCGGAGACCCGGCCATGACCCTTGCCTATCCACACAATAAGGCGGTGGTTACAAAAATCAATGGCAATGCGGTCATCGGCAATGTCACCGACACCCTGAGTGCGCTCAATTTGATCACGATCGAAGGCGAAGCCCGCGATCAGCAAGACAATTTGATGACGACCTACAATGGCGATTTGTTCGTGACGGTGTATGACAAGCCCTCCAAATTTACGACAAGGCGTCGTCCATTTGACTTCATCTGGCAACGCAACAAGGTTTTCAAAGGTTCAGCCACGATCCAAAACGGCTTGTTTGCCTTCGAATTTGTCGTCCCGATTGACATTTCCTATGAAGACTTGCTGTCCAACCTCAATGGAAAGATCAGCATGTACTACAACAACACCACTTCTGACGGTGGCGGTTGCAACGATGATATTTTCATTGGTGGATCCGACTCGGCAGCGATCAGCGACAACCGTCCACCGGAAATGGATCTGTTCATGAACGACATCAAGTTTGCCGATGGCGGCATGGTCGGTCCTGATCCGATTTTGATTGCCGAGATTTTTGACGAAAACGGCATCAACACGGTCGGTACGGGCATTGGTCACGAGCTCACGGGGATTTTGGACAACGATGAAAGCGAAGTTTTGGTGCTCAACGACTACTATGAGGCCAACCAAAACAGTTATCAAGATGGGACCATTCGGTATCCCTTCAAGGATTTGGAGCCCGGAGAGCACAATCTCAGGGTGAAGGTCTGGGACGTCGCCAACAACAGCAGGGAAGGCGAAATCAACTTCATCGTCGCAGATGATGCCACGATGGCCCTTGGACATGTCCTCAATTACCCGAATCCATTTTCCACGAACACCAAATTTTTCATCGAGCACAACCGCAATGGCAATGCCTTGATGGTGCAGGTGAAGGTTTATTCGGTCAGTGGCAAGCTCGTCAAGACTTTGCAGGACAACTTCTTTGCAGAGGGCAACCTCTATTGTGACCTGGAATGGGATGGTCTGGACGACTATGGCGATGCCATCGGCCGTGGGGTATATGTCTACGAGGTCGTCGTGAAGGATGAGACCACTGGAGACCGAATTTCCAAGTTTGAGAAATTGGTTTTGCTGCGGTAACCAAGCCACTCCCCAAGCCCGAAGTCCAAAAAATTTTCTGGATTGGGCTTGGGGGATGGTTGGTCTAGGTTTGTATTGAAATTCAAAATGCATGCTGCCCAAATAAAAAATGTAGGTCAGGTGCTTGTTAAATGGGCCTTTTTCGTAACTTAGCCCAAATATTTAAGCCTATCGGATAATTATTCTACTTTTGTAAACGATTTTTGTGAAGGTAATAGGAACGCCTTGGGCAATTGGCCAAGGGTTAAAAGTAGAATAATAATGAGAATCAAGGGATTTATTCAGACGTTTGCTTGTGCTTCTTTGCTGTTTTTTTCGGGCAAGCTTGAGTCATTTGGGCAAGGCACCACGACAGGAGGCCAAGACATCAAGGCCATCACGACAGCGGTGCCATTCCTGATGATCGGTCCCGATTCGCGGAGCGGTGGTATCGGTGAGGCGGGTGTCGCCGTTGCAGACAATGCCAATGCCGCACACTGGAACCTTTCCGCATTGGCATTTTCCGAGAAAAAATTTGGTATCGGTCTGAGCTACACGCCTTGGTTGCGTCAGCTTGTACCGGACATCAACCTGAGCTATCTGAGTGGCTACTACAACATGGGCGAACGTGCCGGGGTGATTTCCTCCTCCTTGCGCTACTTCTCCTTGGGCAACATCATCTTCACCGACGAAAATGCGGTTGAGTATGGTAAGTTCAATGCGAATGAGTTTGCGTTTGATGCCGGTTATACCCGCAAAGTCACCGACAACTTCTCCGCTGGCGTAGGTTTGCGCTTTATTTACAGCAACTTGGCTGCGAATGCAAGTGTCAATGGTTTTGAAACCAAGCCAGGCATTTCCTTCGCCGGTGACTTGAACATGTTGTATACCAAAGATTTTGATGCCGGCGCACGTCCGCTGAATTTCCGTTGGGGCCTCAATATCTCCAACATCGGTGCCAAGATCTCCTACACCAACAGCTCCAACAAAGACTTCATCCCGACCAACTTGCGTTTGGGTGTCGCCCTCAAGGCTGGCTTGGACGATTACAACAGCCTCACGGCAACGGCAGACTTGAACAAGTTGATGGTGCCCTCCGAAGGCGGTCAAAGCAAGCAGACGTTGATCAGCGGCATGTTCTCCAGCTTTGGCGATGCTGAAGGCGGATTCTCAGAGGAATTGCAAGAGCTGAACCTCTCCACGGGTGTCGAATATTGGTACAACGACCTCTTCGCTGCCCGCGCAGGCCTTTTCTTGGAAAATGCTTCCAAAGGCAATCGCAAATTTGTCACCCTCGGCTTGGGCGTAAAGTACAGCTTCTTCGCGCTTGACTTTGCCTACCTCGCCTCCTTGAGCCAAAACCACCCGCTCCAAAACACATTGCGTTTCTCCTTGAGCTTCGCATTTGATCCGGACGGCAATCGTTGATAAGTAGTAAGTTGATTGATTTTTTATAAAGAAAGTGCCCCGACTCCCCGTTGGGGCCTTTCTTCTTTTAGGGGTGTGGGTTTTGTGGGGATTCTTATCTTTGTTGGATTCTAATTGGTTCGCTGTAAAAACATCTGCACGTGCTGAAATACCTGAAGCTAGAAAATGTAGGCCCTGCCCCACAAATGGAGCTGAACCTAGCCCCACGGCTCAACATCATCACCGGCGACAACGGCTTAGGAAAGAGCTTTTTGTTGGATGTTGCTTGGTTTGTGAATACCGGCAGCTGGCCTAGGGACATCAACCCAACGATTAGCGGGGGGTTGGTGGCGCGACCCAAACCAGGTACCGAAGGGAAGATCACGCGTAGTTACAAGGCACTAGAGGAGGGCGAGAAGGCGGTAACGTGGGTGGGAAATTTCGTGTATGATCTCCAGAAATGGAAGTTTCCCTACATTGGTGATGTAAAGCGGTTCCCGACGATCTACATGATGGCGGATGGTTCAGCTGCAATTTGGGATCCTTTGCGCAACTTCAATGATTTGTCGCTATTCGTTTCCGAAACAAAGGATAGGCCATGGGCTTTTGTATTTAGTCAGGAAGAATTGTGGCGGGGGAAAGAAGATGCCAATCGGAGGAAACTCATTCAGGGCCTTGTAAGCGATTGGGCGAATTGGCAAAAGGAAAAGGGCGAGAAATTTCTTCTTCTGGAGCGCCTACTTCAAGCTCTGAGCCCAGATCAATCGAAGCCCTTCAAGGTCGGGAATCTTATCCGTATCGATGTTAACGACATGCAGGACATGCCGACCCTCATCATGGATTATGGGGTTGAGGTAGCGATTGTCCATGCAGCTGCCGGTATAAGACGCATCCTCTCCTTAGCTTACGTTCTGGTCTGGTGGTGGGAGGAACACCGGCGCGCAGCGACACTTTACAATACCGACCCTTCTGAGGAACTTACCTTTTTGCTCGACGAAGTCGAATGCCATCTCCATCCAAGCTGGCAGCGAAAAATCGTGCCGGCATTGCTTGAAGCGGTAAAGGAACTTTCCAAGGACATCTCAGTCCAACTCATCGCTACCACACACAGCCCGCTCGTGATGGCATCGCTAGAACCCCATTTCGATGCCAGAATGGACAAGTGGTTTGATTTGGACCTTGATCGCGACAATGGATCAAAGCCAGAAGTCAAATTGACAGACAGGCCGTTCAGAAAGTACGGAGACGCCGAATCGTGGCTACACAGTAGGGCATTTGATCTTTCAAGCACCCGGTCGATTGAAGGGGAGTCGTTACTGCGTGAGGCAAAGAAATTGATGGATCAAACTGCTCCGTCTTCCGAAGAAGTGAAATTGATGCATCAACGGCTCGTCGATTCACTCGACGCGATGGATGAATTCCTAGACTATTGGCGCTTGTTTTGGAGAAGGAAGGAGGGGGAGGAGTGATTCCGGTTCAACTTCAACCAAAACCCACCCAGTTTGACGAGTTGGTGCAGAGACCAGGGATGGAATGGATGCAGAAGAATGGCATTCAACTCGATCAACCTCTGGAAAAAGGGACAACGCTCCCGAATTATTGGGTAAGGGCACTCGCAGATCTATGGACTACCTATCGTGGTGTCTGTGCCTACTACGCATTCCGATTTGAACTGGCGTCGGGCGCACAATCCACGGATCATTTTGCTGCCAAATCTAGAACCCCAAGAAAGGCATACGAATGGGAAAATTTGCGACTGGCATGCTTAGAGGCAAATCGACAGAAACATCAGCACGATGATGTCTTGGATCCAGTGGAAATTGAATCTGACACATTTAGACTCGAGCTTTCGAAGGGTCGCATTTTTCCAAACCCTGAAAAAAGTATTGAAACACAGTTGAGAGCGGCTACCACCATCAAGCGCCTAGAATTAGACGACCCGACCTTGGAACGATTGAGAGAACGACATTTTAGGTTGTTTCGACAAGGAGAAATGTCTAGCAACATGCTCTGGGAGGAAAATCCTTTTGTGTACGCCGAGGCAGTAAGACAAAAGCTTCTTTGAACACTACCCTGAAACAATTCTCAATTCTCAATTCGTCATTTGCAATGCATCTCCTAGCTGAATCCGGCGGTACGAAAACACAGTGGTACTTGTACGATGCACAAGGCCTGCAACGCGAATTCCGCACGAGCGGATTCAATCCCAATGTGCAGTCAGCCACCGAAATTGAAGCGCAGCAGCGCGCGGATTGGGGACAGGAGCTTCCCGTCGGATTGGGGCTGCAACTCGACTTTTACGGTGCGGGTCTTGGGGCACCGGGCACAGAAGCCATCGTTCGGGGGATTTTGACAAGCCTCTTTCCTGGATTGACGCTGAACTTGCGCACGGACATGCTCGCGGCGGCCTTGGCAACTTGCGGCGATGCCCCCGGCATTGTCTGCATCCTCGGAACCGGCAGCAATTGCTGTTTTTGGGATGGACAAAAGATCACGGGCAACCTCGGTTCTCATGGCTATCTTTTCAGCGACGAAGGCAGCGGCGCCGACCTCGGTCGGGCAATTGTTTCGGCTGCGCTGAATGGCGAATTGCCACACCACATTGAGCACAAATTCCGGGATTGGGCAGGCAAACCCTTTCTGGAAATTCGCACAGAGATTTACCATTCGCCCAAGATCAATGCCGCCCTCGCCCACTATTCGCGTTTTTTGGCGGAGCATTTGGATGATCCGACCATTCGCATGATGGTCGTAGCGCGATTCATGGCTTTTTTGAATCGTACGGTTTTGCGGATGCGGGATTACCGACAAACACCGATTCATTTTGTCGGTTCGATCTCCGAAGTGTACCAAGCGCCCTTGCGGGAAGCGTTGTCCATGTTGCAACTCGCTCCGGCCTCCGTCACGGCTGCGCCCGGTGAAAAATTATTGGCCTACCACGTCTCGAAATTGAAAGGCGAAGCGCATTGAAATTCTCGTGGCGCTATATCAAGAGCTTTTTCAACGAGGAAATTGTCGAAAAGGGCAATTCCACGATCAGCCCGGGTTTGCAGGTTTGGTATGCCTACGGCCGGAAAATGCTCAACGCGGCCAATGTGAACTACAGCTTCGGCCGGTTGGACAAAGTTTTCCGGTCCACGTTCGCACAATTGGATGTGGCCAACAAAGGAATGCAAAATGTACTCTTGCTGGGCTTGGGTGCGGGCAATGTGACAACCATTCTCCGCGAACTTGACCCTCGCATCCACGTCGTCGCCGTTGAAATCGATCCCGAGGTCGTGCGCTTGGCAGAGACGCACTTCGAATTGAAAACGGGCCCTCAATTGGAGGTCGTGCTCGCAGATGCGATCGCTTATGTCCGGGACTGCCAAAAACGCTTTGACATGGTGGTGGTCGATATTTTTGTGGACGACGAAGTGCCGGAAGCTGCTTGCGAGCCGGATTTTCTTTCAAAAATGGCTTCGCTCTTGAATTCGAAGGGATTGTTGGTTTTCAACCGATTGGCGCACCGGCCTGACTTGCGCCAACAAACGGAGGAGTTTGGCCGTAAGATGAAAACCGTCTTGCCGGGAACACGTATTTTGGACGCAGACCTCAACAAGGTTTTGGTGTATGAGAAGAAATAGCATCGCATTCATCGTTTTGGGATTCCTGCTTGGAGTCGGATTGGTTGGCTGCGCAGGCGGCAAGAAGCTGATCACATCCACGGGCATTCACAAATTCAAATTGGGCGACCAAATGCCTCCTACCGGCATCGACCATCTCGGCGGACGCAGTGCAAGAGACACCTTCGAACTTCAAGGCGAATACCAATGGCGGCAAGTCGTTTTGGAATACCGCAAGGGCAACGTCTACCTCGAAGAAGATTTTTTCGGATCGGATTACATTTCTCGCGTGCGTGTGTACACCCCCGAGCTCGCCTTGCGCAATGGTTTGCGCGTCGGCATGCAGGTGAGCGATCTGCAGATCAAGGCCAATGACTGGACCATTGTCCCCTTGCCCGACTACAACCTTATCGACCTTTATTCCCGCACCATGCCGCGCATCCATTTCCTTATCGACGACCCCGCAGTCGCCAAAGACAAGGATTGGTCAGAATACAAGATCGAACAATTGGCTCCTGCAGCGCCGATCAAGGGAATCGTCGTGTTCTGAAATTCTCGGTCAAAAATCGCAGTATTCCCAAAATCACATTAATTCCCGTACTTTGTACCCGTTTGAAACGGCAATTAATTTCGACTGAAGCGATGCACAAATTCATGGTTACCATTAACCTGCCACAATTCCCCAACGAGGAATACATGTTGTTGATTCCAAAACAGCGCGCGGTGATCGTTGAGTTGCTCGCTGCAGGGCGCATCAGCAGCTTCAGTTTGGACAGAAACCGCCAAAAAGCTTGGATGGTAGCAAGTTGCAAGGATCATGATGCCCTGCAAAACATGCTGCGCAAGTTCCCGATGCACAAATTTTTTGAGTACGAAATCAGCGAGCTGATCCTGCACGACACCGAATTCATGGGCTTGCCCAAGATGGTGTTGAACTAGGAGCAGCAAGAAATATCGAATACAAGTAGGGCAGCACTTTGGTAGCTGCTCTTTTTTTGCCAATTTCCAGCATGGGCCGCTGGAACATCGACATTGAAGACAAGGCAAAACCCGAAGACGTGCGCTTCGTGGTTGCTAAATTGGAGGCCTTCAACGAGGCCAACACGCCCGCGCCGTTTGAACGCAAGGAAATCCGATTGTTTATTCGGGACGAGGCTGGCACGATTCAAGCCGGTTTGCTGGGCGCTGTGAGCATGCATTGCCTTGTGATTCAGATTCTTTGGGTGGATGAGGAAATGCGTGGAAAAGGTGTCGGAACCGAATTGCTCGTGACAGCAGAGGTGCTCGCCAAAGAAAAGGGCGCACGCCAAGCCATTGTTGAAACAACAACTTTTCAAGCACCCGAATTTTATACCAAACTCGGTTATAGTACCATCTGCGAAATTACCGACTGCCCGCTCGGGGCGAGCTCGCTATTGATGCGCAAGTGGTTGTAGCTTTCGATCCGACAAAATCCCCCATTTTTCGCATTGCAGGCCGATGAATGTTGCGAAAACGTTAAATTCGTGAGGCGCTAATGAGAATGTGCTTGTGAAGATGATGCGGTACGGTTTGCTTTTATTGCTCCTTTTGCTTCAAATTTTAACGTTTGCCCAAGTGGTCGACCGGTATCCCTATGTGCAGCAACCCACGGAAACGAGTGTGCTGATTGCTTGGAATACAGCCACTTCGGGCGTTGGGACTTTGAGCTGGGGAACCGGACCCTCAGCGCTGACGAATAGCCTGAATGAGGTGGCAGCAACCCAAAAGCATTCCCTTACAATCTCTGGGCTGCAACCTAATACGCAGTATTTCTACCAAGTGACCACCGATGCGGGTTATACAAGTGCAGTCGAGCATTTCTGGACTGCCAAACCCGTGGAGAACCGTGCCATCAAATTCCTGCATTATGCCGACTGCGGCTACAACAATACGATTCAGAACCAGCTTTCCGCCCTGATGGAGCAAGAGCCGGTGGACTTTGCCGTCGTGGCAGGCGACGTCGATCAAGGCGTCGGCGATGCCTATGACAATGTCTTCTTTGGCGTGTACAAAAATATGCTTGCACGCGATTGTCACTATACTGCCATCGGCAACCATGATATCATTGCCAACGGAGGCGTCGATTTTTTTGACAGCTTCTATCAGCCGACGAACAATGCCCAGCAAAGCGAGCATTATTACAGCTTCACTTGGGGCAATGCCAAGTTCATCTGCCTCGACTCCAACGGCGACTACAGCATCGGTTCCGATCAGCATGACTTTCTTCTGGACGAATTGAAATGCCGGGATCAAGAGTGGTTGTTTGTCTTTTTCCACCATCCGCCGTGGACCAATGCTTGGGATCCGAGCTACTACGTTCCTTTTCAGCCCTATTTCCAGTATGACGGAAATGACGATATGCGGACCGCGCTTGTGCCCTATTTCGAGCAATACGATGTGGACTTTGTGCTCAATGGTCATGCGCACTGCTATCAGCGTGGGGAAATGAACGGTGTCAACTATGTGATTTCAGGTGGCGGGGGCACAAGTACCTTGGATGCGCATACCTGCAATACTTTTCCCGGCAACCTGCCTTGCGCACCCAATATTCAGCAAGAGCTTTATGTGAATGAGTATGTGCGCTTCACAATCAATGGCGATACCGCCTCCTTTGCGACGGTAGACCTTTCCGGGCAAGTGGTGGATTCGGTAACGGTGATCAAGTCATGGACCGCGTATGCGGCAAATGTCACGACCTTCGGAGCCTCGGGCGCGACCGTGGCAGATGGCAGCGCAAGTGTAGCGGTGAATGGTCCCCATCCGCCGTATACATTTTTGTGGAGCAACGCGGCAACTTCCGCCACGGCCTCCAACCTGCTTCCCGGGGCCTATACCGTCAGCATCACCGATGCCAATGGCTGCGTGCGGGTGGATTCAGCATTTGTCTGGTCAACCGTGAGCAGCTCGGCGATGGTGAATTCACAGATTCAAATTTATCCCAACCCATTCCATGACCGCTGCCGGATCGACTTCCCCAATCCCGGGCATCAGCCCTGTACCTTGGAGATGTATGACATTGCCGGGAAACAAGTACGCAGCATCGAGGGGATCACTTCCGGGTCAATCGGGATTGAATCGGGCGATCTCGAAGCGGGAATTTACCTGCTGCGTATTCGTGGAAAGGGCGTTTCCCTGACGGGGAAGGTGATCCTGCGTTAAGGCAAGCGGAATAACTTCCGGCGAAGCTGCACGGATGTCATTCAGAATTCCAGCAGCGATCAAGCGTAAAGTTCCAGCACCTGCTCGGCATGCCGACCTGATTCGACAGGATGGATCACATGCGCGATTTTTCCCTTTTCGTCGATGATATAGGTCGTCCGGTGAATCCCGTCGTAGGTTTTTCCGAAGGTCGTCTTCTCGCCCCAGACGTTGTATTTCTTGATGATTTCGTGTTCCGTGTCGGCCAACAATGCAAAGGGAAGGTCGAATTTCTGTATGAATTTCTGGTGGGCCTTCTCCGAATCCGCACTCACGCCCAGGACGACAAAACCGCGTTCGGTCAGGAGCGCATGGTTGTCCCGCAGGTTGCAGGCTTCCTTGGTGCAGGTCGGCGTATTGTCTTGCGGATAGAAGTAGAGCACCACTTTTTTGCCTTTGAAATCCTTCAAAGAGACCGGTTTCCCGTCTTGGTCAGCAACTTTGAAATCAGGTGCGGCGGTGCCAACGGCGAGGAATGTCAAATTTTCAGCCATGCTTCAATTGTTTTTGGAACGAAATAAAATATTCACCGTGGGGATCAGAACACAATGGAAAACGATGCTTGGGCGAGATTGTTTGCATTGTCGTAGACGATTACCTCCAAGTTGTGGGTAGTTCCGGTGCGGTTGTGCAGGCGATGCGTGATCGAATTGGACTTCGCATCGTATTCAAACAGTTCCCAGGCCCCGTCGATGGTGCAAAGGAAGCGCTGACTTGCGATGCCTGAAAAGCTGTCGTCGATCTGCAAACTCAAGGTCTTTTGGCTGGCTGGAATCGTGCTTCCAGACTTGAAATTGAGGGGTTTGAGCGTAGGGGGAGTACTGTCGGCCATGACGCAGAATGTGCCAAAGTCTCCCGAAGCGGCTGATATGGTGCCGTCGGGTTTGTGTTCGTTGCCGACAAACACCCAATTGCCGCCTTGGCGGCGCGCGACGACAAGCTGCGAAGGATCGCTGACCTTCGAGGGCGTGAACTGCAAAACAAACGACTTGAAGATCGGCTGGTCGGATCGACCGACTTCGTAGCTGTCTGTGAATTGGTTCCGACCGCCCGGCAGGCGTTTCAAATGCAGGGGCAGCGAATCAAAAACGCATCCGGCAGGCAAAAAAAGCTGCAATTCCCCGTCCTCGACGACATTGTCCTTCACGGGGTAGACCTTTTTTCGGAAATTGAAATCCACGCGGTGCCCGGCAATCGGATCGCCGACGGAGACCGGCATCCGCCGTTGGTTGAGGTCCAGCAAGTACACCAATTCTTCGCCCTGCAAGTAGGCCGGCGGCAACAATTCGGTGGTGCCATCGGCAAAGGCGACGGTGAGACCTTGCAATTGGCGGGTCACCGGCTTGCTCAGGCGCAGCACGCAGACATTTCGGCGGATGGTCGAAGTCAGCCGTTGCCCTTGCCCGCCCGTCACGCTCGCGGGCAGTTGCGCAGGTGAGGCGCGCTGCACATTCGCGCGGACAATGCTCGTGTTGCGATAGCCGTCTGCGAGTTCCAAGCGCAAGGCATGGACTTGGTCGTCTTTCAATTCGATCCAACCGCGGTCGACGCTCTGCGGATGGCAGATCAATTCATTGCCCGGTTCGACATAACTGCGCTGCAACTTGCGTCCGCCAGCCTTGTTGTGGGCGTAGTCAAAGTGTACGTTGATGTATTTCTTGTCGTCAAAGGTGAATTTCTCGAGCGCAAATTCGTAGATCAATTGCTCGTCCAGATAGAGTTTGGCGTAGTTGATGCCGCAGCTGTTGGCGGCGCCATCGAGTTGGTCAAATCCGTCGTATTCCAAGCCGACCTTGCCTTCGAGGCGCACTAAATCGACGATGCGATAGTCGCCATTGTTGCCTTCGGGTTTGACTTCGAACTTCTCAAAACGGCCATTGACCCGGGAATTGACCGTGATCGGTTCGAAGGCAATGCCCAAAACCTGCGGCTTGATATGGTCGGCGATGTAGGGCTGATAATAATTGAGCGGATTCATGATGCGCTCCTCCGGATCGCGGATTTCGAAATGCAGGTGCGGACCGCTGCTCGACCCCGAATTGCCACTGTATCCGATCAGGTCGCCGGCTTTGACGGGCATTTGGCCTTCGTCGAGGTAGATTTCCTGCTCATATTGCTTGCTCGCGTACTGCTTTTGGTAGACAAACTCCTCGATAGGCGCCGTGAAGCCGTTCATGTGGCCGTAAACGGAAAATTCGCCATCGGGGTGGCGCAGGTAGATGGCTTTGCCAAAACCAAACGGGCTTACCTTGATGCGGTAAATGTAGCCATCGCGCACTGCCAAAAGCGGCTGCCCGATGCCGCCGCCGGTTTTGATGTCGATGCCCGAATGAAAGTGGTTGTTGCGCAATTCGCCGAAGGTGCCCGCAAGCAAAAAGCTGTTGCCCGACATGGGAAATTGGTAACCTTGGACTTTCGCATGGGGCAAAAGTGTCATCGCCGGCAAAAAGCCGAGCAAAACAAGCAAACCGAAAATGTAAAAAAGGCGTTTTGGCCGCGTCTTATTTGACATAGAAGTCCAGCAATTCCTTGCCTTCCAAGCTGGCTTGCAAGCGGTCGCCGACATTGACCTTGCCCACGCCTTCGGGAGTTCCTGTGAAAATCAGGTCACCCGCTTTGAGCGTGATGAATTGCGTGATGTATGCGATCAGCACATCCAAGGGAAAGATCATGTTGCCGCTGAATCCAGATTGGCGCACGACGTCGTTTACGCGCAATTCGAAGTGCAGGTTTTTGTGATCTGCATAGGATTTTGGATCGAGAAACTTGGATATCGGTGCCGAATGGTCAAACATTTTGGCCAAGGTCCACGGATGTCCTTTTTTCTTGATTTCGTCTTGCAGGTCGCGTGCGGTGAAGTCGATTCCAAGTCCGATGCCGTCGATGTAATCCCAAGCCTCGGACTGCGAGACATGGCTGCCGTCTTTGGCGACACGGTAGACCAATTCGCATTCCCAATGAATATCATTGCTGAAATTGGGGTGCAAAAAGTCTCGGTTGTCTTCAAGAATGGCCGTTTCAGGCTTCAGAAAGATCAAGGGTTTGTCAGGAACAGCATTGGCCAATTCCTGGGCATGCGCAGCATAGTTGCGACCGACACAGATGATTTTCATGGGCTTAGAGTTCACATTTGCTGCTCACAGGAACTTGATCCAACGGATCATTCAACGTCACGATGCTGTCGCCGACGAGATAACCTTTTTCAGCTTCCCAGACCGTGACTTCGCTGCCCTTGCACTTGATAAACGGATTCGAATTTTTGTCGCTGGGTTCGAAGGCGAGGATCCAGGTGTTTTTGTCTTCGTCGTAGCGCAATTTGTAGTTGCCTTCACATTTTTCTGGAAGCAATCCGGTGCCAAATGCACTCATCTGCGTGCGATGGCCTGCATAACGGCCGTCGTGACCGAGCTCCATGCGATGGCGCAAATCCTCGGAACAATAGCGTCCGGCTAGGATGGCCTTCACCTCTTCCTCACCCGGATGATCGGGTGCAAACGAACAAGCCCCGCACAAAAGGGAGGCTGCAAATGCCAATATCAACAGCGGTTTTTTCATCAGTTTTCCCAAAGTTTGCCAAAAATAAGAAAAACAGACGGGTTATTGCAAAATAGCAGATTACCCGAGAATGCCTGCTGAGCCAATTCCCTGCCCGCGCGTTGCAATCCAAAGGAGGAGAATGCCCAGAAAAACGACATTCGCAGTGATGAAAACGAAGGCTTTCCAGGCGCTGGCGGGAATCGGATTCCAGAGAATTGCATACCATCCCACCGCAGAAACGAGTCCTGCCGCCGCGAACCAAAACCATGTTAATCCCACCGCAAGTTGTGTCCCCCACTGACCGGAAAGCTGTTCAGAAAGCAAAGTGCCCAGCAAAAATGCCGGAAATGAAACGGTGAACAACCTTGAAGCAAATTTCCAAACCGTCTCCATGCCGACGAAAGTTGAGTTTCAAATTACAACCAAGACAAGCGCGTAAGGAAGCAAAACCCTAAAATATGGTTTTGATGCAATAGAGAAGGATAAATGATTGCTTTCGACAATGGATGTAATACTTCTATGCGCCTTTTATTTCGGCCATTTTGACTATCTTTGAAGTTGCGACTGCCAACTTGCAGGCATATACTTTTCAAAGCGTATGAGAAAATTCACTACTTATTTTGCCTTGAGTTTTGCCATCGTGGCTTCCGTAGCCATGATTGGACCCTGTTCTGAGACGCTTTGCAGCGGGAACTCCGAATCCCAAGGCGAACAGTCAGCCTATGCGTCCCTCTTCAATCAACGACTTGCAGCACTTCCAAAGGTTGCTGGCGGCGAAAAAGAGGGAAAAGACAAAAGAAATCAGCCCGACATGTTTGCGGAGTTTGACAAGCTCAAGCGCATGAATCCATTGACGGGGGAAGTACCTGCCGACGGACTTCAAAACGCCTATGAATATTTTGTGTCGAAGTGGGGAGAGCCACGCATCAATCCTGAGAGCAATTCCAATTATGGACTTTATTGGGACGAGCGTGGCCCAACAGGCATTGGCGGCCGTACCCGTGCAATTATGTGGGACCCAAATTCTACGAATGGATTTTTTGCGGGTGGCGTCGGTGGTGGCCTTTGGCATACCGATGATGTGACGGTGGGTTCGCCCAACTGGACGCAGGTGAGTCCGTTGTTCAGCAATGTTGCTGCAACTTGTATCAACTACGATCCGACCAATCCCATGGTGATGTACTATGGCACAGGAGAGGGCTGGTTCAATGTGGATGCCCTTCGCGGAGCCGGCGTTTGGAAGTCGACCAACGGTGGCATGAACTGGTCGCAGTTGAGCAGCACTACTGGAAATGCATTCTACTATTGCCAAGGAATCCTCGTCACAAATTCAGGCGTACTGTATGTTGCTACCAAGGGAGGCTTGCAACGGTCGACCGACGGCGGTGTCACTTTCACGAAGGTGTTGGGCTCCGGCGTAGGTGCGACCAATGATTGGATGACCGACATTGACATTGCTGGAAATGGTGATCTTTTTGTTGGGGTGAACGGATCAGGGATTTATAAGTCAGCCGGAACCTTGGGTGCAACGCAAGGTACAGCGGGGACCTGGACGCGCCTTACAACGAATTTTGGTTCGGGCTATGGTCGTGTTGAAGTGGCTGCAAGCATGAGCAACAGTGCCTATGTTTATGCCGTTTGTGAAGTGGGAAATGCCAATACTGACATCTTCAGAACGACCAACGGCGGTTTGACATGGGCTGCAACGACCGCACAACCGGTAGCAGGAGCCTACAATTTTGGCGATGACATCACCAACGGACAGGCATGGTATGACCTCAGCCTTGGCGTTGATCCTAGTGATCATCAAGTGGTGTATGTCGGGGGTATCAATCAACACCGCACCACCAATGGTGGGTCTTCTTGGACGTTGCTGACCGATGCCTATGGCTTTGGGCAATACATCCACCCGGACCAACATTCGGTAGCTTTTAATGCGACAAATCCACAGAAACTGGTGTTTGGCAATGATGGTGGTATCTGGTACAGCAGCAATCGCGGCACAACCGTTTCCGAGCACAACAACAATTTCAACGTCACACAATACTATTCCTGCGCAATCGACCCCCGTGCAGGTCGCAACCGGATCATCGGTGGCGCGCAAGACAATGGATCCACGATGGTCGATGCCCCGGGTATTTCGGCAGGGATTGAGCTCACAGGATCAGATGGTGGCTATGTTGCAATCAACGCCATTTATCCTGATACGATGTTTACCACGACACAGTATGCCACTGTTCGACGTTCGAGGAATGGGGGAAATACATTCCAATCGATCACCAATCCATCACTCAACGAAAACAATACGCTGTTTATCAATCCGATGGAGATCAGCGTGACCAATCCGAATTATTTGTTTCAGGGATCGACGGTATTGTGGATGCATCCATCCAGCGCTACGGGAAGTGCAGCGGGTTGGCGTCAAATTACCTCGTCCTTGGGTACCAATGTTACCGCCATTGGACCTGGCTATAACCCGAGCACCGTGGTTTATTTTGCTGCGGGCGGCCGCGTTTACCGCATCGCAAACTGTGCCACCGCCAACAGCTCCACCGTGCCTGCCACCGTGAATCCAACGGGTCTTGGCAGCGGCTATATCAACTGCGTGATGGTGAATCCCAACGACAATAACCACATCGTGGTGACCTTCAGCAGCTATGGTGTGGCCCATCGTGTGGTCGAATGCCGCAATGCCGACCAAGGTGCAAATGCCGTTTGGAAGGTTTTGACAGGCGACTTGCCCGACCTTCCTTGCAACTGGGCAGTGATCGAACCCAACAATCCCAATGGCTTGTTGGTGGGAACCGATCTGGGCATCTTCCGTTGCAGCGACATTACCTTGCCTGCCAATGCGATACGTTGGACACCGGAAAACATGGGCATGGGCATTCCAAGAGTCGAACAAATCCGCGCAAGGTACAGTGATAAAATGGTGTTTTTGAGCACCCATGGTCGCGGGTTTTATTCGACCAATTCCTACAACCTCGTGCCTGCAGCCGCCTTTTCTGCTTTGAATGTCGTGGCTTGCGACGGCATCGTTGAATTTATGGATTCAACCTCCAATGCCCCAGTGCAATGGGCTTGGGACTTTGGTGATGGGGGAACTTCTACCGTGCAGCATCCGACGCATCAATATTCGGCAAGCGGAACATACACTGTAAGCTTGACGGCCACCAACCCCAATGGTAGCTCCACGACCAATCAGTCGATTACCGTAACTGTGGTTTCCCCTCCTACAGCCTATGCAGGCGTGGACACTTCGGGTTGCCCGGGTGATACCGTGCAGCTTTCTGGAAGCGGTGGGGTTAGTTATGCTTGGGCACCTGTGGGGGCTGTGATCAGTCCTTATGCGGCATCAACCCAAGTTGTGGTAAACCAAACGCGCACCTTGATTCTGACGGTTACAGATGCAAACGGCTGCACCGACACCGATACTGTGGTTGTCTCCGCCAACGCATCTCCAAGCGTTTGGGCTGGTCAAGACCAGACCATTACGACAATGGGTGGTTCCGTGAACTTGGCAGCAAGCGGCGGTGTAACCTATCTCTGGTCGCCATCCACGGGTTTGAGTTGCACCAATTGCCCCAATCCGGTGGCTTCCCCTTCGGTCACAACGACCTACACATGTACCGGATACAGTGCTGCGGGTTGTGAACGGAGTGACAACGTCACAGTCTTTGTGACCATCGTCGGCGTGGATCCAAGTCGTGACGGAGGTTTCTCGATCGACGCGGTGGCACCGCAGCCGATGAATGACCGCGGTATGATTCGGTTCACGACGCCAGAGGCAGGCGCAGTCAGGCTCGATTTGATTGATATGACTGGAAAATTGGTGGGATCTGTTTTTGATGGCAATGCCAATGCCGGCCAAACGACGTTGCAATGGGAGCGCGGTACGCTAGCCTCGGGGATGTATTTCCTGCGGATGCGTGCCGGGGATCATGTGGCAACGATGAAAGTCGTCCTTCAGTAATCCCATTTTGGGGAACATTGTCGGGGAGCATCCTGTTTGGGAATGCTCCCCGATGCTTTTTGTACCACCATGGAAGTGCTTCGGGGACAGCACCGAATTCTTCCTTTTGCCTTCAATCCCCCAATCCTCCTTATCTTTGGCACGTGACGCAGCTTCCCAACATTCGCAGTTTGGACCTTGCAGCCCTTAAGTCGTGGCTCGAAGGTATCGGTGAAAAAGGCTTTAGGGCCAAGCAAATCCATGAATGGCTGTGGAAACGCAATGCGAATAGCTTTGAAGCAATGACCAATCTTGGTCAGGGTTTGCGCAAACAATTGCAGGATCATTTTACGATCGGCAAGCTAGGAGTGCATTCCGAGCAACGCAGCAGCGACGGCACCATCAAATACGCCTTTCAGATGCCCGATGGCAATTTGGTGGAAGGTGTTTTGATTCCGACGGAAACTCGGGTCACTGCTTGTGTTTCGTCGCAAGTAGGATGCTCGCTGACATGTAAATTTTGTGCGACGGGTTATCTTGACCTCAAGCGCAACCTGCAGCACTATGAGATTTTTGATCAGGTAGCCTATATCAAAGACGCCGCCGAAAGAGAATATGGCCGACCGCTCACCAACATTGTCTATATGGGAATGGGTGAGCCATTGCTGAATTACAAGCACGTCTTGGGGAGCATCGACATGATCACTTCCGAGGAAGGATTGGCAATGGCGCCCAAACGCATTACGGTGAGTACTGCCGGAATCGCCAAAATGATCCGAAAACTCGGAGACGATGGTGTTCGCTTCGAATTTGCCTTGAGTCTGCATGCCGCCAATGACACCAAGCGCAACGAAATCATGCCCATCAACGAATCCAATAGTCTTGAGGCATTGGGTGAGGCATTGAAGTATTTCTATGAGAAAACGGAAACTCGGGTAACCTACGAATACATCATTTTCAAGGACTTCAATGACAGTCTTGAAGATGCTGAGGAACTTTATCAGTTTTCCTTGATTGTACCGTCCAAAATCAACATCATTGAATACAACCCTATCGATGAAGCTGGTTTTCAGAACACGAGCGGCAACAAATTGCACCGTTTCAGGCAATACTTGGAAGACAAGGGCGCCATTGTCAATGTCAGACGCAGCCGCGGCAAGGATGTCGATGGTGCATGTGGACAGCTTGCTTTGAAGCATCGCTGAACTGTTTTAAGCGAAACAATCCTCAGCACTTAAATTTTTTTTGGACCTTTGTTTGAGCGTGAACCACAAGAATAATGTGGCTCACCGACGAATGAACGCCGACACGATGCCGAAATTGTCGGTTTAAGGCATTCAACTTGGAGCCACCTTAAATTCATTTGAAAATCACATTTGATAAAGAGAGGCAAAAATTCTTATTTTGCCTCTGCGGATGTCCCCTTTGAGGGGCGAGGGCGATCCTCCCGCTTCAAAGGATACGGCGATTAATGTTGATGAATAAGAACTTTGACCAACAACCCGCTGTCGCAAGACTGGGCGGAGCAATAAATATTCGCATGAAAAATGCCTTTTTGATCATTCTGCTGGTGTCAGTAGCGTTTTGTACGGCTACAGCTCAGCCCGTCGCCAAAGACGATCATCCGCTCCTCAATACCACGCAACTTGACAATCAGCGCTGGTACTATGATCTCGATTCAGCGCTCGCCAATCCTGACAACGTCTACAAGCTCAGCTTGATCGACCAAAAAATCAAAACGTTGCCCGAGGATTTTGGAAAGCTTCGCAATCTTCAAATCCTGAATCTGAGCAATTGCAAGCTGAAGGCATTGCCTTTGGAAATCAAAGACTGCAAAAACTTGACCATGATCAGCCTGTATGGCAACAAGCTCAAGTTTTTACCCGCTGAGATGCGGGAACTCAAGAATCTTGAAATTCTTTATCTCGGCAACAACAAGCTTTTTGAATTGCCGCAATGGTTTGGCACGATGACCAAAATGAGAAGGTTGGATGTAAGCCGCAATCCGCTGACACCCGCTGACGTGTCCAATGCAAAGCGGATGCTTCCAAAGGCGGACGTGACGTTCTGATTTTCCGCAGGTCAGTTGGTTGATTCGTTGATGCGTTTCAACGCCATCGCAATGGCTTCCCATTCATATCCTTTGCCCTCCAAGTAGGCTCTCAACTTCTGTTGGGCCTCCCAATCATTCATGTCTGCCTCACCAATGCGTTTCCGGGTGATTTCCACCAAGCGTTCCAAGTAGGCATCGGGTTCGATGAGCTCCAAAGCGTCCTCGATCAATGATTCATCCACCCGTTTACTGCGAAGTCCTTCCCGGATCTTCATACGGCCCCAGCCTTTTTGATTGAACTTCCCACGTGCATAGGCGCGGGCGTAGCGTGCCTCGTCGAGAAACCCTTCGTGTTCCAATATGCCGAGCAACCGCTGCACGTCGTTGCGTGGGCAACCCAGTTGTGTGAATTTTTGCCAGGCTTCAGACCGGCACCTTTCCTGCCAAGCGCAGTATTTGCGCAACTTTTCCAACGCTTCCTCTTCGTCCCAGGGTTTGGCATTTTTCATAGGCCAAAAGAAAGTAGAAATTCTGAATTGTAGGAACTCAAACGCTGTGATTGGGCTAGGGAATTCTTGATGATCGGGTTTTGAATGCGTTCAAGAGCAAGTTTTTACTGCTCGCGCAGACGACGGCCAAACTACAACCTCATATTTGCGACCTTGGGAAGGATTTGTTACCTTTTCACCCAATTTCCTTCTAATCAAGTCCACAATGCGTCGTTCACCGTTGGTTTTAGTCTTCCTTTGCTTGCTGAATGGTTTTTTGGTTGCTCAGAATGTGGGAATTGGAATAAGTACGCCGCAGGAGAAACTGCACGTGAACGGCAACCTCCGATTTGATGGTGCCCTGATGCCAAATGGGAACCCCGGGAGTTCCGGGCAAGTATTGATTTCCCAGGGAGCTGGAGTTGCTCCTATTTGGGGACCGGTCGGGGGATTGATCGCGACTTACAAGAACACTGCCACCCGCACCATAATCAATTCGACGTCATTCATTCAAATTTCAGGCCTCTCGCGCACGATCAACCTCACGACTAACGCGGCGGTGATTATTTCAACCTACGGCTCTATGGAGACATGGTCCACGTCCTTTGGCGGATCAGGTGCCATTGTGCAAGTCTTTAACAATGGTGTTGCCGTTCCAGACATGTTTCAAACGATCGACGTCAACGACGGTGCAGGATTTACCGGCACCATTGCGCCTTGGTCTATGATGAACTCCGTGTCGCTCACCCCGGGAAACTATACGTTTACGGTGCGCGCACGCAAATATGCCTTTGACAATTTTTATGCCGGCGGCAATACAACCGCTCCCAATCCCAACGAAGGAGCCTTGATCATCATGGTTTTTCCTCAGTAATGCTGGAAACCTTGAGATGCCGATCAACCTGAATTCGATTCAGGGGTTGCTTTCTCAGTCCTTGACTTCGAAGTTTTGCCCAAATCTTCTTGTTTCCGTCTCTGCGAGGATCGTATAGTTGCCGGGAGCTAATTTTCGCCCGATTTTAAGCAAGCCAGGATTGCCTGCATAGACAAAGTCATCAAACAGAATAGCAGCCTCCATCATCCGGTCGTCATAGAGTTTGATTCTTACCTGCTGCGAATACTGTGAATTGAACCGCACGCGCCATTGACCAGCACCACTTGTCGGCCCCTGCAATACTTCCATGCTGAATTCCTCTTGGCCTTCCTCTGCCCGCACTTCCCTGATCCTCGAATATGTATCCTTGTTCTGTGCATCCACGTTGTGGATGCGGTAATAATAGGTTTGTCCCTTCACAAGCCCTTGATCATAAAAAACATATTGACGCATTGTCCGGCTGTCGCCCTGTGAATTGAGCGTGTCAAGGGGTTCAAATTGCTCGATATCTGTACTCCGTTCGACGATGTGGAGCTTGCTCCCATTTTCAAAGGTTGTGGTCCACCGAAGGCTCATAATTCCTTCCTTGTAGCGTACCGTGACATTTTGGTAGTCGGTTGCCGGTTTTTCCAGGATGTTGGAGCTGCGCCATGTTCCGTTGGTCTTTACAAAGACATTGGAAGGATTGGATCCGGCTGTAAAGTGGCTCCAAATGGTACGATTCTCCGGCGGAATGTAGTAGGGGATTTTTTCCCTCGAATAGGTGTACAAGGTGTCTCTATCCGGCAAAAAGGGCACATTGGGAACTGGGCTGAAATAGAGCGCCTCGACAATACGGCCATTCGGATCAAAGAGCACCAAATAATTACCCTCATGCTCGACCATCGGAAACCGGATGAGAAAGTCGGGTGTCGTGGCCATGCTGAGATTGACCCCGAGTGCGGGGTTTTTGGCCAAAACAAATGTGCCTCTTGCCGGGACGCGGGCCTCAGCCGGAAGCCGTACAGAGTAGTCGCGCGTTACGAGCAGGTAGCCTTCCAGGGATTGCACCTTGTTTGCCGGATTCGAAAACTCCACCCGGTGTCGATTGTCACTCAGGTAGTTGCCTGGAACGATCCGTGAAATGAAAATACTCTGGGAATACGTAGCTCCCCAGAGTATCGTCAAAATCGCTGCCAATGAAAGGCGGATATTCATCTAGTCTTGGACATAGACCACAAACCGGTTGCGTTTGCCGAGATTGACCAGTACCAGCCGGCCATGGATCAAGTCATCCACCGTAATCGTGCGCGTTTCATCCGTCGTGCCGACGGTATTGATGGCGACACACTTATCGGCGGTCAGTTTGCGTTTCGCGTCTCCACGGCTGGCGCATGCGCCGGCTTCTGCAAGAAAATCGATGATCGGCATACCTTGTTGGATCGCTGCCCGGGAAACCATTCCTTGTCCCACCCCTTGCAGGATATTCTCAATGGTAGCCAAGTCAAGCCCTTTCAAATCGTCGATTCCACCTTTTCCATGCAACAGGGCGGTGGCGCGCTTCGCAATTTCGAGTTGCTCGACCCCATGGATGCGTGCGGTCATTTCCTCAGCCAAGGCATATTGCAAGACCTTTGTCTGCGTTGCCATGGCATCGATGAGTGCCTGGATTTCAGGAATCGGTTTGAGGCTGAAGATTTTTGCCAGCTTGACGATGTCGTCGTCGGAGTTGTTGATCCAGAACTGGTAGAATTCGTAGGGAGAAGTCAATTCGGCATCCAAAAAGATATTTCCCTTCTCGCTTTTGCCAAACTTTGTGCCGTCGGCTTTGGTGATCAAGGGGCATGTAAAGGCGTAGACATCCTCTTGGTGACCCAGGATTCGTCTTACCAATTCCATGCCGGCAGTGATGTTTCCAAACTGATCGGATCCTCCAAACTGCAGGTGGCAGTTTTCGTTCTGATGGAGGTGCAGAAAGTCATAACCCTGGATCAACTGATAGGAAAATTCCGTGAAGGAAATGCCGGTTCCAGAGTCGATACGGTTCTTGACCGAGTCTTTGGAAAGCATGTAGTTGACAGTGAGATGCTTTCCGACATCGCGGAGAAAGTCTAGAAAACCGTAGTTTTTGAACCAGTCGTAGTTGTTGACGAGTCTTGCAGGATTGGTGGAGGAATCAAAATCGAGGAAGCGGCCCAACTGAACCTGCATTTTGGCCAAATTGCGTTCGAGTTCCTCCTCGGAAAGCATTTTGCGTTCGTCGCTTTTGCCGGATGGGTCGCCGATGCGTCCTGTCGCACCACCGACGAGGGCAATGGGATGATGACCATGGCGCTGAAAATGGAGCAGAAGCATGACAGGCACAAGGTTGCCGATCCCCAATGAAGCGGCAGTTGGATCAAACCCGACATATCCCGAAACCTTGTTGTTGTTAAGGTATTCTTCGGTGCCCGGAGTGATGTCCTGAATCATCCCCCTCCATCTTAATTCTTCGATCAATTGCATTTTTTTTGTATATATTTGCGAACTCGCGCTGTAAAATTACAGTATAGGCACATTAATAGAAAGCAACATTGGCGCGAGTGACAAAAAGCTTGACATCTGCGTGAATTTTGGGCAACAAAATCATTCGCAGGGGTTAGTTTGTCGTTTTTTTTGTTTAATTTGTGAGGGTTTTAATTGATCATCTGCACCCGATAAATAGGACAATCAGGGGAAAAAGTGATCAAATACATTTTGATAAGTTATGAGGGCACTCAAAATCCAACTTTTCCTTCTTTTGACGATCTGCTCAATGTTTGGAGCTCAGCTCCTCGCACAGGGTCCAGGGAAGGCATCCTACATCAACGCTGAGAACCTGCGTAAGGCAAAACGCTATCAAGAGGCGGTTGCGAAATACGACGAGGCGATCAAACTTGAAGCGGGTAACTATCGCTATTACTTCTCACGTGGCAAGTGCTACTATGCCATGAAGGAGTACGATTTGGCCCTTTCCTCGTTTGAAGAAACGGTCGAATACAAAAAAGATTTTGTGTTTGCGTACACCTTGATCGCAAAGATCTATCGCCGCAAAGAGGATCTTCCAAATGCGATCTACTACTATGATCTTGCCTTCCAAAACGAGCAAGATCCCAAGCGCAAGGTGGGATACAAGATGGAGGCCATCAAGCTTTTGTTGCAACAAAACAAAACAGAGGAAGCCCAAAAGCACCTTGCCGAAGTAAAAGCTGTAGCCCCCGGACAACATCAATATCCTGTATTTTGATGCCAAAATCTCCAACCAAAACGGAGATTATGAAAATGCAAAGTCGAGCATGGTGACTGCCACCAACTCCCCTTCAATGGCCACTGAGGCTCCCGCCAATGCCGCAAAGTATTGGTATGAGTTGGGCTATGCTTACAACAAGCTCGGTGACTATCAAAATGCTCAGAAATCATGGGAGAAGGCATATTTCGGAAAATACAAGCCGTTGATTGACCGCGAAAAGTCCATCAACAGCCCTTCGTATTTCTACCGCATGGCTGTTTCTTATTACATGATCAGTGCCTACACCGAGTGCAAAGCACAGGTGGACAAAGCGCTTGAGCTTCAGAACAACTTTTCTGCTGCTTACTTGCTGATGGGTAAAATCGACAAGAAACGCGGTGATTACAGTTCTGCAATCAACAATTACAAAAGTGCCTCCAACTTTGAGACCGACCCAGCCAAAAAGGCTAAGTTGGAATCAATGCTTGTTTCCTTGCAAGTAGATGCCGAGGACTTTGACGGCGCCATCAGCACCGCCAACAGCGTGTTGAGCAAGCAGCCCAACAGCCCTTCCATCATTTACCTCAAGGCACTTGCACAGTATCGCACAGGTCAATACAACGGTGCAATCAGTTCATTGGAGTCCTTGATGGCCGGTACCACCGACAACATGACCAAAGCCAAATACAATTTCATCATTGGAATGGCTGCGAGAAATTCGGACACGGAAAAGGCCAAGATGGCTTTCAAAAGCGCAATGTTTGGCCCTTATAAGCCAGCCGCTAAAAATGAGTTGGATAAACTCATGAAGGCAGGTTGATTTTCAATAAGACACGAAAAAAAGGCGATCATTCAATGATCGCCTTTTTTTGTGCCTGTAAAATTGTTGGGTTCACCAACAGCTTATTCTAAGTACTCCAAGATACCATTTGGAGTATGTACAGAGAGTTTCCTTTGGGTTGATGCTTCGACACGGCCGATGACCTTGGCGTCGATGCCAAAGGCAGTGGACAATGCGATGAGCGATTCCGCGGTTTTCGCATCCGTATAGATCTCCAAAAGGTGTCCCATATTAAATACACGATACATCTCGGCATCACTTGCTTTGGATGCTTGCTGAATCAACTTGAAAAGCTGCGGTGTTTCAAAGAGTTGATCCTTGATGATGTGGTTTTCGCTCGTGAACTTCAACACTTTGGTTTGCCCGCCGCCTGTACAGTGGATGACCCCTTTGATTTTTCCCTGAAATTCCTTGAAGAGCTGCTGGGCAAGGGGCAAATAGGTACGTGTCGGACTCAAGACCATTTTTCCAACGGTCATTTGCGTGACCGGGTCAATGTCCGTGAGCAGGTGGGGTCCGGAATAGACCAATTCCTCGGGGACGGCGGGATTATAGGACTCTGGATAGTCCAAGGCGTAACGATGATGAAAAAGGTCGTGGCGCGCGCTCGTGAGCCCATTGCTGCCCATCCCGGCATTGAATTCAGATTCGTAGATTGCTTTTCCCGTGCTGGAAAATGCAACAATGACTTGTCCCGGTTCTATCTTGTTTTCGATGACCTGTCGGCGCGGCATGCGGCAAAAGACGGTGGAATCCACAATCAGCGACCTGACCAAATCCCCCACATCTGCAGTTTCCCCTCCTGTACTCCGAATTTCGACACCCTGATCCCGCATGGTTGCCAAAAACTCCTCGGTGCCGTCGATGAGCGCAGAAACAACTTCGCCAGGGACGTTTCCTTTGTTCCTGCCGATTGTACTGGAGAGGAGAATGTCAGTGGTCGCACCGACACAAAGCAAGTCATCGGTGTTCATGACAATCGCATCTTGGGCAATTCCCTTCCATACGGAATTGTCACCGGTTTCCTTCCAGTACATCCATGCGAGTGAGGATTTGGTGCCTGCACCATCGGCATGCATGATGTTACACCATTCCGGGTCACCTGCAACGAGATCGGGAACTATCTTGCAAAAGGCGTTGGGAAACAGGCCCTTGTCGAGTTTTGCGATGGCATTGTGTACATCCTCCTTGCTGGATGAAACGCCGCGTTGGGCGTAGCGATTGCTTTCGGGATTCATATTCTAGGCAATAAAAAGAGGGCAAACGAATGCTTGCCCTCTTGAATTAAATTGTATGAGGTTGCATTACTTGCATCCTTCTGGATAATCCATGCATTTGATTCTGAACTCTGTGCGACGGTTTTTCTGCTCGTCTTCGTCGTTCATTTCAGGGAACACTTCAAGTTGTGACTCTCCGTAGCCATACCACTTCAGACGGTCGCCTTCGATACCACCTTGCATCAGGTAGGTTACAGCAGACTTTGCACGGCGCTCGGAGAGTTCCTTGTTGTAGTCTTCTGAACCATTTGAGTCGGTGTGTGAACCGATTTGAATTGCAATATGTGGATTCTTGTTCAGCAAAAGCTTCAGGGAATCCAGCTCCGACATTGCAGACACGCGCAAATCGGCTTTGTCATAATCATAATAGATGTTCTTGAGAACGATCGGCCTTTCGATCTCGATACGCTCAAGTTCGATGCTCACGTTGACCTCGATATCGTTTTTGGGATCCTTGGTGTCGGTGTTGAATTCTGCCTCGTTCATGAGGTACTCGCGGGCGTTGGCTACAACCTTATACTTCTTGTTGCACTCGAGTTCAAAGTTGTAAGCTGCACCCTGGTCTGCCTTGGCAGTATCGAGCGGAATCAAGTCACCTGCTACGTCAAATTCATAAAGAATAACCGTTGCAAATGGCACCGGCTGCTTGGTACGCTTGTCAAGCACCAAACCGTGAACTGCGAATTCGCAAGGAGGTGCGCCAACTTGCTTGGCCCAATAGATATCATCGCGGCCGGTACAGGCTGGGCGGTTGGAGGTAAAATAGGCGGTGCTATCATCCTTGCTCCATGCTCCGGCAAGATCGTCATAGGTACTGTTGATCGGTGCGCCCATGTTTTCCGGATCGCCCCATGCACCCATTCCACCAGTCGTTTTGTAGAGGTCAAAGCCACCGAAGCCGACACGACCATTGGTTGCGAAATAAAGCGTGTTGCCATCATCGCTCAAATCTGGGCTGATGTCGTCAAATGCTGTATTGATGCGCTTGCCGAGGTTTTGTGGCTCAGACCATGAATCGCCTTGGAAGGTCGAATACCAAATGTCCAAGCGTCCTTCTCCACCTTCGCGGTCAGACACAAAGTACATTGTGTTGCCGTCAGCAGAGAGGTTGGGGTGAACGTCGTATGTAGCAACTTTTTTGACCTTGCCTTGGGAGTTGATCACAACTTCCTTGGAGCCTTTCAGGCCTTCTACGAGTTTGGGTTTGCCCCATTTGCTGGCGCGTGAGTCGTATTTTGCTTCGTAGATCGAACATCCGTAGCCCAATTTGCCTTGGTTACAGACCGAGTAGTACATCGTCATGCCGTCAGGGCTGAAGGTAGAGTTACCGTCGTTGTACTTCTTGTTGATCTTCTTGCCCATGTTTTCGGCAACGCCAAATGTGGTGTCGTCTTCAATTTTGATGGTCCAGAGATCAGAGTAACCTTCGTTGTAGGCTTCAAAGAGATCGCTTTCCTTCAAGCCTTTCTCCTTCTTGCCTTTTTTTGCAGGCTTCTTGGAAGCTGGGCGGCTGGAGGTGATGACGAGGTATTTGTCATCTTCGCCGCGCTGCAAAATCGAGGGGAAGTTGTCGCCCATTGCGGTGTTGATATCCAAGCAGTTGGTGCGCCATTTGGGGTCCAACTTGCGTTGCTCTTCCACAAATGTGCAACCCTGAACTTCCAATTTCACGCGGCGAAGGTAGTCGTCGTTTTCCTTCCAACGCTTTTGGAATTCTTTGAAGGCTGCCAACGCGTCATTGTGACGGTCGAGAACGCGCAAGGTGATACCGAGTTCGAAGTAAACGGTGTCGTTTCCTTCCTTGTCGATGTCGATTGCGCTTTCAAAGAAACGTGCTGCATCATCATACTCTTGGATGAAATAGCTGCACTTTGCAACCCGCACGGTGGCGAGGTAGTTGCCTGCGTCCTTCTTCAATACTTCAACATAAGCCTCTTTGGCCTTTGCAAAGCGCTGGGCACGATAGAGATCGTTGGCCAACTGAAGAATTTTTTCGGGGCTTCCCTTGAACTCAGACTTATCGCCGCCATTTTGGGCCTTTGCAGGCGCAATTGTTGTTGCGATAATGGCAAGTGCCAGAAGAAGTGTACTTAAAATGATACGGTTCGCACCCATAATATAATCGCGTAGTCGGGGTATTTTCGCCTCAATATGTACTTTACAGCAAAATTTAAGCAACAAACATAGGAAATTAACCAACTACGAACAAAACATTTAGAACAAAATTAGCCACAGCAAAAAATCACCGACCAGTATTGAGACCGCCGCCAACACAAAAGAAGTGATCGTTGCGCGACCGACACCTTTGGCACCTCCCGTTGTAGATAGGCCCATATAGCATCCAATGAACGAAATGAGGGCTCCGAAGACACATGATTTGATCAATCCGCCAATCAGGTCACGGGTTTGAAAAAAGGTATGAATCGATTCTAAAAATGATTGATAGGTAATGTCCAGAAAATAGCCCGAAACCAGATAGGCACCGATAATTGCTACGATATCGGAAAACATCGTGAGTATCGGCATCATGATGATGAGTCCAAGAACCCTGGGCATGACCAAGTAACGCACCGGTTCGAGGGCGAGCGTACGCAATGCGTCCACCTGCTGTGTGACGACCATGGTTCCGATTTCAGCCGTCATGGATGCACCGATTCGCCCGGCAATGACAAGCGCCGTCAGCACAGGCCCCATTTCCATCACCGAAACCCGGGCAACCTGTCCGCCGAGGACGTCCAAAGAGATCATTCCTGAAAATTGATAGGCTGCTTGCCATGCGATGATCGTCCCGGCAAAGAACCCCACAAGCATCACCAACAAGATCGAATTGACCCCAACATGGTCGAGTTGCTCGATCAGGCGACGCCGGTCAATGAGGGCATACCGCAAGTTGAGCACCACTTGCATGCACATATAGCCAAACTCCCCGAGTCGTGTCGCCAGATTCACAAGGCCAATTTACGGGAAAGCTTTTTGTTTGGGGGCTTTAGGCGTGGATTCGCCGTGGACACACAAAAAAAGACCGAGACCGAAAGCAACTTTCACTGCTATTCGGCCTCGGACAAACCCATTACAAAACAAACCTCAAACCTTATTTTTTCATGCTTGTCCTGCGAAGCTCTCGCCTTAGTTGATGGCGATTTCGCGGGTAGCTTTTTCGAGTGACTCCTTGCGTTTTGGCAAGCTTACGCTCAGAATGCCGTTTTCATACTTGGCGGAGATCAGCTCCTGATCAATCGTTTTGGGCAATTGGAAGCTGCGCTCAAAGGCTTTGAAGGTGTATTCGCGGCGCAAGAACTTCTCATCGGTTTCCTCGGTCGAAGCTTCTTTTTCCACCTTGATCGAAAGGACATCCTTGTCGAGTGCCATTTTGAAATCGGCTTTTTCCAGTCCCGGTGCGGCGACTTCAATGCGGAAGGATTCTGCGCCTTCTACAACGTTCACGGCTGGAACTGTACCACCAAACAACTTCTCTTGAAAGGCGGGGCGGAAAAGATCGTCAGCAAAAAATTGGTCAAAGAAACTGCCAGAGTTTTTGCGAGCTGGGTTGTTGAATTTTACGAGTGTCATTTTAGTATCCTCCTGAATTTTTTTAAAGTGGTAGATACTTTCATCCTTTCAAGTCTTGTGCCAATGGAAAACCTTCCAATCTTTATGACTAATTGACAGCCGTTACGGCCATATTGGCGGTCGCCCGTGGCTTGGTGCTGCCAAAATGGCCGAATGTCGGCCCAAAGAGTCGGGATTTCCGGATTTCGCTATACTTAAAAAGCAAATTTGCGAATGCGCCCACTTCAAATGTGGATGCATTCGCAAATCGAATGACCGTAGGACGCAGTCGAATCAGCCCTTTGCGAGAATCTTGTTCATGCGTTCCTTGTCCTTGAGCACTTTGATCGCCTCCAAAACATCGGGATCCATATCAAAGGAGGCATCTATTTCGCCTTTGCGGTAATAGTACCGCATGACAATCTCGTTGCGCAGCAGATTGGTGATTTCAGACCGGAAGTTGATCAGATCCTCCTCTTTTTCCTTTTTGAGCTTGGCCTCCATTGCCTTCATGTCAGCCGAAAGCTCTTCTTGGTAGTGTTCCTCCTCGACGACCTTTTTAAATGCATCAAACTCCTTTTCGGTTTTGGTCTCAAAGGTGAATGCCTTGCCTTTGCAAAATGCGATGAAGTCGGAATAGATCTCGTCGGTGATCTTGAATTCGCGTGCGGTTGGGATGGACTCGTGGTTCACCCTGAAATGCGTCGCATAGTCAAAGATCATGTTTTGGCGAATCAGCTCCTTGGAAACGGTATGGAGCTCCGGCAAGGCAACTTCCACGTCTGGCGCTACGCCGCCGCCATCATACACTTTGCGGCCATTATGCGTTTTGAACTCTTTTTGAAGGCTATCCGGAATTTTTCCGACACTGCCGTCTTCGTTTCGGTTGCTGTAATCGATGGCCTGGATACAGCGACCGCTTGGAGTATAGTATTTGGCGGTTGTGATTTTGATTTGGCTGTTGTAGCTCAGCGGACGGGTGGTTTGCACCAAGCCCTTGCCATAGCTGCGTTGACCGACAATCACGCCACGATCCAGGTCTTGAATCACACCTGATACAATTTCTGAAGCCGATGCAGACCTTCTGTTTACGAGGACCGCAAGCGGGATGTCAATATCGACCGGGTTGTTGCGGGCGGTGTAGCTTTTGAGGGAACCCTCCATTTTTCCGCGCGTTTCCACGATCAGCTCATCCTTGGGAACAAAAAGGTTGCTGATGTCAATGGCCTCAAACAACAATCCGCCAGGGTTGCCACGCAGATCGAGCATGAGAGATTTCATCCCGGGGTTTTTGGCTTTCAGATCTTCGAATGCCGTTTTCACTTCCTTGGCAGCATCCGCAGTAAATCCGGTAAGGGAAATGTAGCCGATTTCGTTGTCAATCATTCCCCAATATGGAACGTTGAGAATTTTGATGTCATCGCGCTCCAATTCGAGCGTGATGGGCTGCGGCGAACCCTCGCGCTCGACAATGAGCTTGACCTTGCTTTTGGGTTGGCCGCGCAAGAGGTCACGTACATCGATGTTTTTGCCATTGTCGCCATTCACTTTTTGGTTGTCGATCTGAATGATCACATCTCCAGCACGCAAGCCTGCTTTGACCGCCGGGCTGTTTTCGTAGGGTTCGGTGACAATGACCTTGTTGTCACGTTTGCCGACCATGGCGCCAATGCCACCATATTGACCGGTGCTCATGAAGCGGTAGTCCTCGATCTCGGCGGCACTGATATAATTGGTGTAAGGGTCAAGGGATTTGAGCATCGCATCGATGCCGGTGCGCATGAAATCTGTGGGCTCGATGTCGTCCACATAATTAGCGTGTACCTCGCGGTAGAGTTTGCCGAATATGTCAAGATTTTTGGAGATCTCGAAGTAGTCGTCGCCCGCGGCGGGTCGAGCCACAAATCCGGCAGTAAACAGCATCACTGCCGGCACAAGTGCCAACAGCCATTTTTTGCGAATCATTTTTCTACGCATATCGCTTCGGGCAATTTCTTGAATCCTCAATTTCATTGAATAACGCCAGAACAACAAAAATAGTACAAGTCGCCGAATCCCGGCATCCAAAATGCATCCCGTTCACGGGATCGGGTCGTGTCCATGCCCACCCCAAGGATGGCAGGACATCAGGCGACGTGTCGCCAAATAAAAACCTCTGAACGGGCCATGCTTTTGGAATGCCTCGATCGCATAGCGCGAGCAAGTGGGTTGATAACGGCAGGAGCTGGGAATCAACGGCGAAAGTGCGACTTGGTAAAGCCGCACAAATCCGATCAAAATGTAGGAAATCAGCTTCAAAGCATTCGCATCAGTTGCTTCAAGACCCAACGCATGTCTTGTTCTATTTCACTAAAACTACGGATATCCCGTGAATTGTAGCGAATAAGCAGGGATACATTCTTGCCTTTTTCAAGCAAGGCCGCCAAGAGCGGTGCTTTGTGAAGCCGATAGGCTTCGCGCATGCGGCGTTTGAGGAGATTGCGGTCTGCAGCCCGCTTGAAATCGCGTTTCGTGGCGACCATGGCGACCATGGAAGGCGCGGTAACCACCTCAGGCGGCAAGTCGAAATGGTAAGTCACGCGGAGTTTCCCTGCGTAGACAGCTTTCTTGCCCGCAATTAAAACAGCAAAGCTGCGCTTGGAGCACAGCTTTTCACGCTTGGAGAATTTATACTTCAAGTGTTGTCACCTCCGCAAAGGCTTTTCAGCCTTCAGGGGCGGTATTAGTACTTGTGACGGCCTTCGTCGCTCACAGTGAGCTTGTGACGGCCTTTACGGCGACGTGCATTCAGTACGCGTTGACCATTGTGGGTCTCCATACGGGTGCGGAAGCCATGTGTGTTCTTCCTTTTCCTGCGAGAGGGTTGAAATGTCCGCTTCATCTTATTTTTTCAATCTTTAGTTTTCCCTAATCAGGGGACGCAAAAGTAAGAAAAGAATGTGTGGATGCAAACTAAGCCACAATCATTCTGGAAAAACATGTGGAAAATTTATTTCGAAGTTGTCAAATTGGCTTCTGAAGGCACATTCAGCAACGACAATTTTTATGTGTCCGCACGATATTCTGGACAAGGCAGATGCCGATGTGTAGGTTAATCCCAAATATTTCCTTCAACTTCTTGCAGCATACCCAAGTAGGTATGGTAGCGCGACTCGGGAATCTTGCCTTCCTTGACCGCAAGTTTGACCGCGCAGCCAGGTTCATTCAGGTGAAGGCAATTGCTGAAACGGCAGTCGTCCAGGCAATTGCGCATCTCCGGAAACAAGGGCGCGAGTTCCGCTTTTTCAAAATCAAACAATTGCATTTCCCTGAAGCCCGGCGAATCAATGATTTCCCCGCCAAACGGCAGTTCAAACATCTCCGCAAACGTGGTGGTATGCTTCCCACGTCCGGAAAAGTCACTCACATCCCCGATCTTGAGTTTCAATTCAGGTGCGACGAGGTTGACCGTTGCCGATTTGCCCGCCCCCGAACGACCAACGAGAAAGCTGACCTTGCCCTGAAGAATCTCCCTGATTTCGTCGGCATAGCCTTTGTCCTTGGCTGAAATGGCATGGATCTCATACCCGGCAGCGTTGTACAGTTGCTGATAGTCGTCAAGCCGCTGAAGTCCCTCGGCGCTGAGCAGGTCTATCTTGTTGAAGAGAATGACCGGCTTGATGTGGTAGGCTTCGCAGGTGAGCAGCAGGCGGTCGACATAACCGAGCGTCGTCACCGGATGCTCGATTGTAAAAAGAATGACGGCCTGATCGATGTTGGCGCAAAGAATGTGCGCACGTTTGCTGAGGTTGACCGACTTGCGCAGGACGTAGTTCGTCCGGTCCTCGATTTCGAAAATGTTGTAGCCCGTTTCCTCATCGTGGCCAACCAAAACATGGTCACCCACAGCGATAGGGTTGGTGGTTCGGATTCCGTGCGTACGCATCTTTCCGCGCAGGCGGCATTCGTGAATTTGACCATCGGTTAGCCGCACACGGTACCAGCTCCCGGTACTGCGCAAAACGGTCCCTTTAAAATGAGGGCTGTCTGAACGCGAAGGTTGTTTTGGACGCTTTCCTTTTGCCATTCGCTTCAGTCGTTGGCGTAGCCCGGTCTCGACCAGGCATTTCGGTTGCGAAACTGCTCTTCGGTAGCCTCGGGGTTCTCAACCAGCATATAAGTGCGGCAACGATAGTCGGCAGAGGATTCCAGCACCAGCAATTCCAACATTTCGTTGCGGAAAACGTGCACTTGCACATCTTCGTCATCCGCCAAAAAGCGCAAAAGGGCTTCCACATCATTGGCGGGGGCGCGGTGACCCTGAATCGCGACGATCACATCACCAACACAAAGCCCCGCTGTCTCTGCCGGACTGCCCTCGTGAATTTGTTTGATGCGTGCGCGGCCGCCATCCTCATCCACGATGAAGCCATAGTCCCGCTCGGCCAAGGTTGGGGCGTCGCGTGCGATCAAGGCCAGACCCAAGTAGTCTGCTGTATCAGCCAATGCAGCTTCCATCGGAACCGTTCCCGAAATATAATCCTGGAAATAGCCATCCAATGAATGGCCGGCATGCGTCTCGGCAATGGCCTTGTAATCTTCCTTGGTATAACCCTTGCCCGTTTTGCCAAACCGTTCATACAACTCCCGCATCACTGTATCCAGCGAACGGGCATTGCCAGAACCTTTGCGCACGATGATGTCCAAAATCAAAGCTGCCAGGGCGCCTTTGGTATAAAAAGAGATTTTGCGGTTGGGCACGCCCTCGTCGTAGCCCACCAACCAAGATTCGAAGCTCGATTGCTCCAAGCTGATGTGGTCACGGCCGTTGTTGGCGTAGTGCTTGCGCAGAAAGTCCTTGTTGAAGACCCGCAAAAATTCGCCAAGTGACCAGACGCCACATTTGAAAAGCAATAATTCGCCGTAGTAGGTGGTTACACCTTCTGTAATGTAGTGCAACCTTGAATACTGTTCCCGGTCGTATTGGTAGGGCTGCATATCCGCAGGGCGGATCGCTTTTACATTCCAGGTATGAAACAACTCGTGGCAACTTACGCTGAGCAGGTCTTCGTATTCATCCTCCTCGTCAAGCTTGAAGCCTGGCCCGAGGGCGATGATGGTCGAATTGGCGTGCTCGACCCCGTGGTAAATGTTTTTGTTGTGTATTTGGTAAAGGAAATGGTAGTCCTTGACCGGAAATCCCCCAAAAAGCAAGATTTGTGCCTTGCTGAATGCTCGAAAATGCTCCTCGAGTTTGCGCCATTCGGGCTTCACATCCCCTTGAAACCAAAGGTTGAAGGGGATTCCTTCCACTTCAAAAGCATGGTGCTGCAATGTCTGACTTGCGATGAGCGGTGCATCTGCAATTTGGTGGAAGTCGTCTGCGAACAAGGTGTTCCCTTCTTGGCGCAAACCACAAGCGATGCGGTAATCTTCGGGAAGGTCGAGGGTCATCTGGCAAGGTGCTTCGATTTTCTCGACATCATACATCAACAGGTTGCAAGGGTTGATGTACACTTGGTCCTGGTCAAAGTAGCTGCCGCCAGCGTCGGCGATGACCGCATAGTATTTGTATTCGAAGACCGCGGCCTCCCCATTTTGGTGGATTTCCCAAGTATGCGTAGCAGTTTTGACGACGGCCAGCGGCTTGCCGGTGGCGGAAAGTGCACAGGCATCGACAATCCGCTCGGCATAAGGGGCCATTTCGTAACGCCCGGGGCGCCATTTGGGCAAATGAATGGCCTGTGGACCAGACTTTGCCGGCAAATCAAGTTGCACGCGGATCAAGTGCAACTCGGGTGATTCAAAATACAAACGGTAATTCATTCTCCTGAGGGTCGGTACATCAAAACCGAGTTGCAAAACTAGCAAATTTCCAAGCGGCAGAAGGAGGCAAGCAGAAATAAGGGATTTCCAAACAAATGTCGTACGGGCACATCCCAGAGGCTGTCCAAACCACATTTTTTCCGAAATTTCGTCCATGAAAATCAGAATCTTCGTCTTGCTGCTGCTTTCGATTGGATTCGTGAAGGCGCAGACCTCGTACCAAGCCTTGTTTTTGGGAAACAGCTATACGGGAGTCAATGACCTGCCGAGCATCGTCCAGAGCCTGACTTTGGCGGGTGGCGATACGCTTTACAAGGACGTGAATGCGCCGGGCGGATATACATTTCAAGGCCATAGCACCAATGGGGCTTCACTCGGAATGATCCGTTCAAGGGCATGGGATTTTGTTGTACTGCAAGAGCAAAGTCAACTCCCCAGTTTTCCGCAGGGGCAGGTCCAAAACGATGTGTATCCCTACGCAGCCATTCTCAATGACAGCATCAAAGCCAATGACAGCTGCACCGTCACGGTCTTTTACATGACTTGGGGCCGCAAATACGGTGATGCCAGCAATTGCGGATTCTGGCCACCGGTCTGCACCTACGCCGGAATGCAAGCGGAACTGCGCCGCAGTTACTTGAACTTGGCCAATCAAAACAACGCCTTGGTTGCGCCTTGCGGCAGTGCTTGGTGGGAATCCATCCTGCGCGACAGCACCCTCGAATTGTACAGCCCCGACCAAAGCCATCCGAGCTATGCCGGCAGTTATCTGAACGGCTGCGTGTTTTATGCGACCATGTACCGGCGCAGCCCGGTCGGTCTCAACTTCTACGGCGGACTCGATACCGTGACGGCGGCATTTTTGCAACAAGTTGCCCATGATGTCGTGTTTGACAGTTTGGCCACATGGCGCATCGGCTTGGACGACGCCAACGCAGCCTTCACCTTTTCCGCCAATACAAACGGAACGACCACGTTTACGAATTCCTCCCTCAATGCAACGAGCTTTCAATGGACATTTGGGGATGGCAATTCCGATTCGACGGCGAATCCAATTCATACCTATTCCACCTCGGGCTTGTTTCCGGTGACGTTGATCGCCACCAACGGCTGCACGACCGACACCTTGGTAGATACCGTGGAAATTGTGTTGGTGTCCCGGGCCGAACCAGTATCTTCAGCGATCACGATTTCTCCCAATCCAAGCCGCGGAATTTTTAACATCACGGCGAATGTCGGCGCAAATCAGGTGATTCAACTCGACGTCCTCGATGTAAATGGAAAACGCATCCGTCAGGAGAACATTTCAACCATCGACGGAAACTTACAGCTGCAATTGAACCTTGAGGCTTTGCCCAAGGGCATCTACCTGCTTTCACTCAGCGGATCGGAAGGTGTGTTGGAGACGCAGCGGATTGTGATCCAATAATCCGGGAATCACCGAAATCAGTTCAGGCGATCCCGGAACTGATTCAATGTACCTCGCTGCGCCAATAAGTTGTGGATTTCTTTGCGCACTGCTGTGAGCAGCATCACACGGTCACGTTGGTTTTGGTCGATGGAAATTTCGCCATTGTTGGCGGCATTTGCATTGGTCAGCGCAAAATCGAGCACGCGTTCGACGCAGATTCCGATTTCTTCGTCGAGCTTGCTCAACATGAGCTCTTCTTGATGGCTGAGGTTATCGGAGAAAACTTCTCCCAGCCGGGAAGGATCACCATCGATTTTCTTGAGAACTAACGCGAGGAATTCATCCATGAGCTTTCAAAATCTACCCGAGTATACGGGGATGGCTTAGATTCGGCTTAAAGAATTAGACCAATCGGCAGTTGAAGTCGACCAAAGGCAAATTGTACACTGTTAAAAAGTATGCGGCTCCCGGAAAGTTCATTTTCCGAGAGCCGCAAGCATTTCAATCGAATGAATTATTCTTTCACAAATCTGCGCAAGACTTGGATTTCATCTCCTTCAAGTTCGAGCATGTACATGCCGGAAGCAAGATTCGAAATGTCCAATGCGGAGGCCCAAACCGTTGCCGTTGCTGCAATTTCCTGTTGGTAGGTGACCCTGCCCGCCATGTCATGGATGCGGAGGGTGAGGCCGGCCGTTCCAGTCATTGCGAGGCGCACGTTGAGCAAATTTCCAGCTGGATTCGGCCAGAGTTCGAGGCTGTTTTGGAGCGCATCCTGCACAGACACTACGTTGACGGTCAGGCTTTGGCAGGAGGAATCCTGGCCGCAACTGTTGGTGACTGTCAAGCAAACCTGATAAGTTCCGTTGGCCGCGTAGGTGTGGCTGGGATTCTGCTGCGTACTCGTTCCACCATCACCAAACGACCATGACCACGCGGTATTGCCGCCGGGTGTGATGTCGGTGAAGTTGTAGGCAAATTGGGCACTCGTGAAGTTGAAATTGACCACGGGTAGCGGGCAAATCGTGACCTGCGTGCAGAAAGTGTCGCTGTAGCAGGCATTCGAAGTGATCAAACAAGCGTTGTACGTCCCTGCTGCCGCATATCCATGTGTCGGATTTTGCTGCGTGCTATTGACCCCATCGCCAAAATTCCAAAAGTAGGTCGTGCCATTCGTGGAAGTATTGTTAAACGTGGCGGAAAGTCCGCTTGTGGTGAAGCCAAAATTTGCGACGGGGACGTTGCAAACGATGAGCGATTGGCAAAAGGTATCTGAGCCGCAAGGATTGGTGCTGATGAGGCAGACGTTGTACGTGCCGGCATTGGCATAGGTATGGTTGGGATTCTGCAAGGTGCTTGTCCCTCCATCACCAAAATTCCAGGACCAGCTGTTTGGACTACCACCGGTTCCATCCGTAAAAGCAACGCTGAATCCATTCCGGATGAAGGTGAAGTTGGAAGCCGGCGTCGGGCAACTGATGGTGATCGGCATGCAGAAGGTATCCGATCCGCAGGTATTGGTGCTGATCAGGCATACATTATAGGTGCCAAATGTTGAATACGTATGCGAGGGGCTCAACTGCGTACTCGTTCCGCCGTCGCCGAAATTCCAGCTGTAGGTGGTACCGCCTTGGCTTTGGTTGGTGAAGTTGACTGTGGCGAAGTTGCTGCTGTACGTAAAGCCCGAGCTGATCGCACAAGGATAGTTGCCAATCACGACACGGACCATGGCCTCGCGCAAGTTGTTGTCGCGGAAGCCGGACCATTGTCCTCCAAGAATTTCGTACGTACGACGGGAAATTGGTCCCACGTTTTCTGTTCCAAGGAAAATATCAGCCCCGCCCATCATCCAAGCGACGTAGAAGCCACCCGAACCGACGTTGACGGGGATGGTGTAGTTGATGGTGTTCCAGTTACCAACGGTCACGCTGGAAAAGGGGATGGTATCCGTACGCAGCAAAGCACCGGGTGCACCGTTGGGACCTGAATCGTCAAAAATGGAAATGATATAGCCCGAGAAGCTTGCCGCAGCAATAAATACCTGCACATTCTGGATGGAAGCCGGGTGTACGGGCGGGTACATGTACACGCCCACGCCATCATCCGTGCCGCCGCCGTTCCAACCCCAAGCCATGGTGTTGCCACCGCCGGTCGTGTAGGTGAGCGTCGCCGTCGGACCGAGCAGGTTCACCAGTTCGATTTCGGAGGTATTGATGTTGTTGCCGTTGTTCATGTCAGCGGCATTGTTGCTCGTTACCTCCCAATAGTATTGTCCCGCTGTATTGACAACGGCCTGCGGCGTGAAGATGAGGGTAGTGTCCAGACCTGCTGCCCAATTCGGCATGGTGCGGGAGGCCGTGTAAACAGGAGCCATGCCCATGTTGCGTAGTGTGCCATTTACCGTGCTATTGGTTGTGAAGGCTGTGTTGCCGACATTTTTTACATGCGATTGCAGCGTCGGAATAAGTCCGGTGGGAAAAAATTCGCCAGCGTTTTTGTTGTTTTGGTTCCAAAGTGGCGCCAAGTCTCTCACGGCCAGCAATGGCACGGGTGGGTATTTGAACTTGATCGCGTAGAGGCTTGCGGGCATGGTTTGGGTGAAACACTGAAGACCAACGGCACCCGTACTGTTTTCAATGCCGATCACTACGTCTGTGCCACATCCAAAAGTGAAGGATGGATTCATCGTTTTGTATGTGAATGTGATCGAGCTGTCGGTGCCGTCCAGCAAAATTTGAAAGGTGTTGGAGCCGTACCAATCTGGCGTTCCCGACTGCCAAAAGGGTACGTTGTAATAGCTGATCACTGTCGAATCCTTCAAATTGCTCCAATAATAGCATTTGCCGATATTGGGAAATCCAGGGAAGGAAGAGGTGAAAGTCAAGTCGCTCATCAGTGGTGCAACAAAGTTGTCGCCTGCGCCGCCCGATGTCGGGATATTGGGGAAGCAGCTCGCAAGGTTGCTGACATTGTCAAAGGCAACCCAACCATTGGAGCCGATTTTGATGTTGCGGTAGTCGCCCCAATAAAAGTGAAAGTCCCAAAACATGTTGAATGGCCCCATGCTGTTGTCGTCGGCAAGGTTTTGGACGCGCGTCCACATCGAGGTAGTGTCCATCCAATTCACCGTCGGGCCATTGGGTTCATTGGAATCCCGCCAAACATAACCGTAGGCATCAGGTCCGCCTGAGGCGGCAAAAATCCCTGAAAAGCAAAGCATCAAAAGCGAGAAGAGGGATAAGGTAAACCGTTTTTTCATAGTGCTAATCGTAGTTGCAACACGAATTGAGGGGATAAGATAAGCATTTTTCCTTTCGAATCCAGTTTTTGATTGGCTGATTTGAGAAATGAGCAATTTGATCCGGTATCAGGAACGTTGGTTCCGACGCAATAAGTCCGCATTCACCAAGATCACCACTGCAGCGAGGAACAACACCCAAACCCCGAAGCCAATCGCGCCCAATTTATAGCCTTTCCAAAGAATGAGGCTGGATTGTAGGGCAATCACTAACCCCGGCAGGGCCATCCACATTGGCTTGCGGAGTTGCCGGACAAATGCGACCAGGAGGGCAGCAATGGCAGCACCGAGCAAAACCCACCTTCCAAAGGAAAGGAATGGCCCCTGCATTCCGGAAATGCCGACCCCGTTTTTGGACCACAGCGGCAACAGCAACCCGGCAACGGTCAAAGCCGCGCCCAAGATGGCCAACGCCCAAGTGACTTGCTGAGATTTCATTTTCAAAGCAAGATACACATTTCCATTCGGCCAAGGCCGTAACTTGCGCCTCCAAATGTTTGTCCAATGTTGATCGGATTGATTTCAGATACGCACGGCTTGCTTCGTCCCGAGGCGGAGAAGGCGCTTTCCAAAGCTGAGGTCATCCTCCATGCGGGCGACATTGGTGGCGCGGAGATTTTGGAGCGGCTCAGTGCCATTGCACCCGTATTTGCCGTGCGGGGCAACAACGACGATCCTTCTGAATGGCCTGCCCTGCCCGAAACGCACTCGGCAGTTTGGGAAGGCGTGTCGATCTTCATGTTGCACGACATCGAATTTTTTCGACCAGCCAAGTTGGAGGTGATGCCCCAATTGGTGATTTTCGGTCACTCCCACAAACCCGCAGCTTATGAAAAGCAGGACATCCATTTTATGAATCCCGGCGCAGCCGGTCGCAAGCGCTTCTCTCTTCCGATTTCGGTGGCCATGCTGGAGGTGAATGCCGGGAAATGGAACGTGGAATTCATCAACCTGCTCGACGAGCGTCCCCTGCCATGAGAGCTGTGATCCATTTGCTGTTGCATGCACTGATCCCTGCCGCGGTGGCGGGCATCGCTTACCGGGAACGGTTTTGGCGCGCATTCGGAATCATGGTGGCCACGATGCTGGTCGACTTGGACCATTTGCTGGCGAATCCGATTTTTGATCCTTGCAGGTGCAGCATCGGCTATCATCCGCTGCATACATGGCCCGCAATTCTCGTGTACGTGGCACTTGTCGTGCCCAAACGCACGCGACTGATCGGCATCGGATTGCTCATCCACATGGCTTTGGACCAAGTGGATTGCTGGATGATGTAGCTAAATTATTCGGCCAACCACAAGTCCAAGGCCTCTTGCGTTGCCTCGTACGGCTCGCCGCTGATTTTTGCGGCTTCGATTGCTTCCCTCGCGACTTCGATGGCGTCGTCCTTGCGTCCCAACTTGTGGAGGAGCATGGCTTTGGTGTCGAGGCTCGCGTAGCCGGGCTCTTCTTCACAGGCCTTGGTGATCCATTTGAGTGCCGTTTTGAGCATTTTTTGATCGTCCACACCTTCGTAGAAAGACCAAGCCAGATTGTTTAAGCCCGACGGATCGATATCAGGTGTTTGTTTGACAAATTCGATGGCTGTCTTGGAATAATTGTCCCAATCGCCTTGGCGTTTGAACCATTCGAGGTCATAACTCAAGGCGCGGTAGGCGGCACCCTTGACACCGGAATTGAGCAAAATTTTCTTGCCGGCGTCGTAGTCTTCTTGGGTTCCGCCGGTATAGATCGCCTTGATCATTCCATTGCTGTACATGTTCAAAGCCTTGTAATAGACTTGATCATCGCCGTACTTCTTGGCGAAGTCGGAAAGGTGACCGAGAAAATACTTGGCCTGCTCGGAATCCAATTTGTTGAACAGGGCATTGAATACCACCCAATTTTCCTCTTCAAGCAGGGCTGCATCCGTCATTCCGGGGCGAAATTTGTTGAGGGCTTCCTCCGTGCTTTCGCCGACTTCCTTGAGGGCAAGGATATAAGTCGAGAGAAACTTGCGATCGGTTTCTCCAGCCGCGAATTGCTTTTTCATTTTGGCCAAGGAGGCAAAATTGGGATCGAGCACGTTTTTGCCGAGTTCCAGGAATTGCGCGGCATCAAGGGCGCCGATGGCAAAGTGCACCAATTCGCCAGAGGCACTCACAAACAGCAAGGTCGGATAGGCTCTGACGTTGTATTTGTCGGCGATGTCGGGACCTTCGCCCTTTTCCATGTCGATCTTGGCGTTGATGAAGTTGGCATTGAAAAAGGTGGCGACTTCATCGTTGGTGAAGGTATTGGCTGCCATCCATTTGCAGGGTCCGCACCAAGATGTGTAGGCATCCACAAAAATCAACTTGTTTTCCTTGCCGGCTTGGGCGAGAATCTCTTGCCAAGGACCATGCTGAAATTGAATGTCGGCTTTCACTGACGTCGCGACGGCAAGTGTGAGCAACAAGGCTGTGAAGAAACTTTTCATAACGCTTCGAATTTGACGAATGTGGCTGCAAGTTACGACCAATCCATCAAATGAAATGACGGGTTGAAAAACCAAGTTGTCCATAAAAAAGTGCAGCCACGGTTTGCACCATGGCTGCACGTATTGTTGGTAGAGAAAGTTTCTATTTCTGCCATTCGGCCAAGGCCTTCTCGGTTTCAGAGACGTCCTCGCCAGTGGCTTTGCCCATGTCAATGGATTCCTTCGCAGCAGCAATGGCCGCTTCTTTTTGACCGAGTTTGTACAACAACATTGCTTGCGTATCCAGGTTCACCGAGCTTTTTTCAAGGCGAACCGATTCTGTGATCCATTCGTTCGCCACGTCAAGCAAGCGTTTGTTGTCCACCTTTTCGTAGAACAGCCAAGCAGCGTTGTTCAGATTGTATGTGTCATTTCTACCCGCTTCGCCCAATTTTTCCACGGTTTTGGCGTAGTGTTTCCAATCCTCAACGGTTTGAAACCACTGCAAATCCACTTGGAGCAATACCGTTTTGATGCTGTCAAATTCGGCGAGAATCATTTCCTTTTTGAGCTGCTTAAGCCGAGATTTGTCCTTGGACTCGCAAATTTGATACACTGCATATTCGTAAAGGCTAAGCGCTTTGTTTTGAACCAAGTCATGACCGTATCTTTCCTCAAATGCCTGACGATGAAGTAGAAAGTAGGTTGCAAATTCGGAGTCGTGACGCTGAAACAGCATGATGAAAATCTCCCAAGCATCTTCGTTGAGCAATGCAGCCCCGCGCATAGAAGGCATATAGGCTTCCAAGGGTGCGTCATAGGCCTTGCCAGCGCGCGCCAACGCGAGGATATAGTCATGGAGAAACTTGGGATTGCGTTCTCCCTCCGCGAATTGCTTTTCAAGGTCGGCAATGCTGAGCGCTCTACCTTCGACGACATCCTTACCCAATTGCAGCAAATCGGCAGCAGCGCGAGCGCCAACTGTTACATGGACCACTTTGCCAGTACCGTCAAGGAAAAGCAAGGTCGGATAGGCATTGATGGCAAATTGTTTGGCCAATTCTACGCCTTCGCCTTTTTCCATGTCCACCGTGAGGTTCACGAAGTGGTCGTTGAAATAGGTGGCAACATCAGGGTCCGTGAATGCGTTTTTGGCCATCCACTTGCAGGGCCCACACCATGATGTGTACGCATCCAGAAAAACCAATTTGTTTTCCGACTTGGCCTTGGCCAATACTTCGGTGAATGCCGACTGCTCGAATTGGATTTCCGATGCAGCAACAGCGAATTGCATGCCTGCGAGAAGGCACAAGAGTACCAGTAGCTTTTTCATGTTGAAACGTTCTAAGTCAAAGGGTGACCGCAACCAGTTGCAGTGCGATTCTTTGCTTAATGACCAGTCAACAAGGAGAGGGTTGCATCAACCCTCGTCGGTCGGGGAAAATTTTTTGCGCAGGATCACCATGGCTTGCCTGAGGGGCAAATGCCGGATCGCACGCGCCTCCTCGATATGCAACTTGCAAAACCAGCCCATGTTGGGCGGGTGGCCTGTCCAGCCTTTGACTTGCATCCGGGCGATGACTTCCTTGTCCTCGAGCGAGGGTTTGAATTCGACCAAGCCGCCGTGACCCTGCTGATTCAGGTCATCGTCGACAAATTTCACATCACAAATCTCACAAATCGGAGGCCGCATAGCATTTGGTTCTAGATCCAAGCAACAAGACAGAGGCGAAAGCCGAATCCAATTCCGGTTGCAGCCACAAAGGTAGTCGGTTACCCATGTCCCTTGCAAAAATGATTACCTTCATTCCATTTCATGATCTTGTTCAAAATTTGCTACCCAAAGAATTCTGGTAGTTTTGCGCCATGAAAGAGAGCATTACCGCAATCAAGGTGCGTGGCTACCACGCCGATTTGTATGGCCATGTCAACAATGCGCGTTATTTGGAACTTCTGGAGGAGGCCCGATGGAATCATTTTGAAAATTCCGTGGACTCCGAGGAGTTCAAGCGCAATGGTTGGGCATTTGTGTTGGTCAATATCAACATCAACTACCGGAAGCCTGCCTTGCCGGGCGATGTGCTGTATATCCACACGAGCTACAAGACACATGGGAGCCGCAGCATGACCATGCATCAACGGTGCTTACTGAATGGAACCGATGCTGTTGCAGCCGATGCCGACATCACATTTGTGGTTCTGGACTCCAAAACGGGCAAGGTTGTACCCTTGGAAGGCCGCCTTTTGGAAATGCTTTCGCCTGCTTCCTAGGCACTTGCTTTTGTTAGGAAGCCGACATTCCCACATCTATTGCAGCTGAATTGTTGATTACTTGGGGGATTGTCCGTAATTTGGTGTATTGTTTGAATACTTGGGTCTCCCTAATACTTCAATTGAACATGAGAAAACTATACTTCTTCGCAATGTTGCTGGGCTTGGGCGTGATGGCCAATGCACAGTCCTTTACGGTTCGTCCTTCCAATGTCAAGGATACTACGCTGGATGCCCGCGCCTCGGTAGATTCCTATATCTACTTTGACAATGCCTTCCAGTCTCCATTGACTTTGACTTGGGAAGAAACCAATCGCAGCTATCCACAAGGATGGTTGATGACCATCTGTGACAACTTCCTTTGCTACAGTATTCCTCATGCCTTCGATACGATGTCCACAGTTGGCACGGGCGAATATGGCTTTTTGAAAGTCACATGCACCCCGCTTGAAATCACAGGGACAGGCACAGTTTCCTACCATGTCTGGGATGCCAACAACCCGCTTTATACCACCAACGTGACCTTCAACTTCAATGTCACCGGTGGGGTGAGCGTTACCATGGATCAGCCTGAGGAGCGCTTCACCGTTACTCCGACCCCTGCACACGACGTATTGCACCTGAGCGCCCGCAACGGCCAACTCGAAAAAGGCACCGTCCGTTTGTTTGACCTCAAAGGCCAATTGATCTTGAATGAAACCGTGAATGCAGTACAGCAAATGGAATTCGACGTGCATTCGTTGACTCCCGGCATGTACTTGCTCCGCTACGAAAGCAAAGCCGGCACCATGAACCAGAAGGTCGTGGTCACGCACTGAGCTGAACGATAAGAATTGAAAACGGCTGACCTGAGTGGGTTAGCCGTTTTTTTATTGGGCCCAATTCCGGTATATTGACAATCTAAACGATTGAAAATGAGAAAGGTCTTCTTTGTCACCTTGTTTCTTGGCTTGTTCTCGAATGGGTTTTCGCAGTCTTTCTTGGTGCTTCCTTCGGATTCCGTATTCACATCCATGGATCCGAATACACCAGAAGACCTGTTCATATACTTCGAAAACATTTCTAGCCAACCGATTAGTTTGGATTACCAAGAAGTCTTCGCAAGTATCCCCGTCGGTTGGCAAGCCACGATTTGCGACCCCAACCTTTGTTTTGCGATGCCCCATCCGCAAGGGGCCGTTTGGCAATTTTCCCAAGGGGACTCAAGCTTTCTCAAGATCACGGTCTACCCCAATGGGATTCCGGGGTTTGGTCTTTTTTGCTATGACTTGACCGATACGGTTGCGGGATACACAACAAGTATTTGTTTGAGTTTCGATGCAAGAATGGCCGCCAACATGATGCAAACGGAGGAGAATGACCTGCAAATCTTCCCCAACCCAACCCATTCCACGATCCAACTTGTCGCAAATGGAAAGAAATTGAATAAGGGCGTGGCGGAAATCATCAATGTTCATGGCTTGGTTGTAAAAAGAGTCGAAATCGTTGCATCTGCCAACCAAGAACTCAATGTTTCAGATGTACCAGTCGGTATCTATCAACTGGTCTATACCACGGATTCCGGAACGCTATCTCGCAAGGTGGTCGTCGCGCGATGATCATTTGCAGGGCCCTATCAAATGGCCTTCTGCATCCAATTTCGTGCCGTCAACACCAACACCCCAAAGAAAATGGCCATGCTCAGGTTAAATCCCATCGGTGCGAGGAAGTTGCCGACAGATGGCCAGACAAACATCAAAATCGTAACCAAGCCATAACTCAGAAGGGGTGAAGCCAAGGCAACGGACCTTGGAAAGGCAGTTTTCCCTCGTAGAATGGCAACCGTCAGCACAGCAATCAGCACAAAAAATGTGGCGGCGAAGATCAGCCCAAGCGGCTCGTTAAAAGGTCGGTACAATTCCATTTTTCCATGCCCGACCTTCACAGCATCGGCGATGGGATAGATTCCGCCATGGTAGGCCACGCCGCAAAACATAAGGTAAAGTCCAGCAAAAAGCGCTGCGAATGCGATTTTGCGGCCGAGGGGAAGCAATCCCAGCCAGATCAAATAGAGGCCCGCAGCCTCAAAAGGTATCGCCAAGACGCCGAGATAATGGCCCCACAGCACCCGATCCATCGAAATTCCTTCCAAGAAGCTGTAATCGCCCGCCAGGTAGCCGCCTCCGGGCGCATACAACAGGCAATAATCACCGACCATGCCGACCAATGCACCTGCAATCGCAACGATTCCGGCGATGCGGATCCACTTGAGCGTTTCGGCAGGGTTTGTTGCCTGCATCAGGCGATCGGTTCATCAGCGACAACGTCTTGGACGCGCGGCAAGAAACTCAGCTCAAATGCTGAACCGCGAATCTCCAACACCCTTCCCGGTTGATGCGGGACCGGCAAGATCAAGTCCACATTGCCATTTGCCAAGCCAAAGCGGAAATCCGTCTTGCCCGGGCGCAAGTAGCCCTGCGCGATCAGCCCCGAAAGCAGCCGCTGCCGCGCAGCGGGATCTGCAAAACCCGTGCTGAAATGCAGCTGATAAAAGTCGGCATTGTTGGTCCACATTTCCCGCAAGGCCAAATCGCCGCAGCAATGATCAAGCCTGAATTCGCTGGAATGGGCCTTGCTTTCACTGCCAAATGCCGCCGCATAGTAGCTCAAGGTGTCCTGCACCAAGGCAAAATCGGCATTTTCGTCGGTGGCCACCCATTTTAATTCGACATTCAAGGCGTAGCTGATCTCCGCCGAATTCCCGTGTGTACGGGTGCCGTTGTGTTGGGAGGTCAACCAAACCAAGCCAGCAAATCCAGTGACGGCAAGCAGGAGCACGAGGCGCAACGAACGTGTTTTCTTTTCCATGTGAACGCTATTTTGATGCGGAGGATTTTCCGCCCTTGCCCAGAAAAAATCCGAAGACCATGCCGCAAACTCCGCCGAGGATATGGGCAAAATTGGCGACGTTGTTGTCAACTGCTACGGAATCGTAGATTTCCCGACCCAGGAAGAGAATGGTTACCAAGATGAAAGTCAATGGAATGGTTCCGCTACTGAAATTCACCAACGATCCGAGCAAAATCATCATGAAGACAATGCCGCTTGCCCCCATCAATCCGGAATCCCAGAAGAGGGTGTAGATCGCGCCGGTCGCCAAGGCGGTGACCAGGATCATCAACAACAGCTTTTTGGAGCCGTATTTGTCTTCGATGATCGGCCCCATCAACAAGACCAGGGTGAAATTGCCGAGCAGGTGCTCCCAGTCGGCATGCCCGAGGATGTGCGAGAAAATCCGGAAATAGTCGCCGACGCTGTTGAAGTCAAATTGGCCGCGGGTTGCAAAATAGTTGGTATTGAAGCCCGGCCAAATGGTGACACTCAAGATGTGCACGGTGAGGGCTGCCAGGGTAAATCCCAGCACGACCGGTGCATTGAAGGTGATTTTCATAGGCCCAAAATACGGGTTTTTTCGGTCCAAGGTTCGATGCTAAGGTTCATTAACGTTTGGCAGTGGCTTTTCTGTTAATTTCGCCTTCGTGAAACGGAATTGGACGGTTTTGGCTGTGTTTTTGGTTTTGATTGCGCTGCTTGGCGGATGCAAAATGGTCTGGCGTGCGGTGCGGTACAATGTGCCCTCGGTGACCGACTACAAACTCTGGCAGGAGCGGCCCGTGACAAGGGCCGGCACGATTCACAACTTCGCCGACGGCAGAGCCTTGGGCATCGCCCCGGTCACCGAATGGGGCCTCGGCAAATGGTACAAACCTGGCATGACCACCGAGGACTACATGAAAAAAACGGGGACCGTAGCCTTTGTGGTGCTGCGCGGAGACACATTGTTATATGAGTACTACGGCGACGATTTTGCCGATACGAGCCGCTTCAACGTCTTCTCGATGACCAAAGCCTATATGAGCACCCTCACCGGCATCGCTGTCAGCGAAGGTAAGATCAAAAGCATTGACCAGAGCATCAGCGAGTATTTGCCTTGGTGCATCGACAGCGCCATCTGCAAAATCACCATTCGCGACCTGCTCCAAATGACCAGCGGACTCAAAAGCAGCGAAGGCTACCTGAATCCTTGGGGAACATCCACCAAGATGTACTACGGCGACCAGATTCCGAAAATCATGCGGGATTTGGAAGTGCGGCATCCTGCAGGCACGCGGTATTTTTATCAGAATGTCAATTCGCAGTTGCTCGGAATGATCGTGCGCCGTGCGGTCGGGAAACCATTGGGGACCTACCTCAGTGAAAAAATCTGGGAACCGATGGGAATGGAAGCCGATGCCGGATGGAGTATTGCCGAAGGAACCGACGACGAAAAGGCCTTCTGCTGCCTCAATGCCCGCGCCCGTGACTTTGCACGATTCGGATTGCTGGTCTTGAACGAAGGCAATTGGAAAGGCAAGCAGTTGATTCCGCGAGATTGGCTGAAAACCATTGCCCGCATCGACACTTCCCGCGGCGCCAACAACCGCTATCATTTCAATTGGTTCCTGACCCCGGAGCAGGACGACTTCTGGGCCGAAGGGCTCCTCGGGCAATTCACCTATGTCTGCCCGCAAACCCGGACCGTGATCGTACGCATCGGCAACACGCTGGATTTCAAAGTTCCCTGGTACGATAGCTTTAAGATTCTCGCCGGATTGAAGGAAAAACCGAAGCCGATGGAATTTGCCAAGCGCGATCTCAAGCCTTATGCCGGCGAATTTGTTTTTGGCCTGAGCAACTTCGGAGATACGACCTTGGCGGGAAAGGAAGCTGTATTCGTGCCCAAACGCAAGGGACTCAAGGTCAAAACGAATTTCCAGAAGACCTGGTACGCCCTTCCGCAGAATGATTCAACCTTTTACCATATTGGATTCGGGAGGATGCTCACCTTTCACAAAGACGAGCAAGGGAAATATACCGCGATGCACTGGAACCGGCGCGGCAACATCTGGGTGCTCGGCAAAAGGGAATGATCAGCGATCCAAACCACCTAAACGAGAAATGAGAAACGGATCTCTCCATTTCTCATTTCTAATTTTTCATTTAAAATTTCTAATCCTTATTCCACCACCATCTTCTTCACGATGCTGTTTTTGCCATCGCTGAGACGATAGAGGTAAAGGCCCGGAGCGAGCTCGCTGGCATCAAAGCGGAAGTTGCGGTCACCCACAACACCCTTTTGGATTTGATGCACCACTGCTTTTCCGGTGACGTCGATCACATCCAATTGCATGTCAGACAATCCAGTGACTTGATAGCGGATCACCGTGTTGCCCGACGTCGGATTGGGAAGGCTTTGGCCAACGCTGAAGCCTTTTGCACCTGCTGGATTGACGCCCACGCCGCCCAAAATTTCCAAGTTGTAGGGAACTTGGGCTGGAAGCGTTTGGGTTGAGCCGCCAATCACGGGCACCTGCTGTGGTACCACGATGGTCAAGTCCGTCGGGATGTTGAAGGCATATTGTCCCGACGTGGTGGGCGTACCTGAAATGTCGATGCATCCCGACGAACCACCGGGAATGATACCGCTGCCTGGGGTTGGCGATCCGAAGATGCCGATCGGCAGGCCATTCACGACGCCAATCGTCAGGCTGGTGACCGTGGCGGTGATCGCTGGAAACGGAAACCCGATGACCGCGCTCAAATCAATGGTGGTGTCTGCCGGGACATTCACCGTGATCAATTGGGTATATGCGGTATTGACCGTCCCGCTCGGAAGCGGATTGGTCGGCAGCGGATAAAATCCACTGTTGGGGTAGGTGACCGTGTCAGGCACGCATTGAGCCCAAACGGATCCACTCAGTATTGCAAAGAGCAAGAATGAAGCAGCGAGTAACTTTTTCATTGGATTAGAGGGAGTGAAGATTATGAAAAGTCTTATTGGACCACCATTTTGCTGGTCACTGCCTTCTCGCCATTGGCCAGACGGTAGAGGTAGATGCCCGGGGCAAAATCGGTTGCGTCAAACACGAGGCTATTGTCACCCATGTTGGCACGTACACTTTCCGAGTGCATCACTTTTCCGGTGAGATCGGTGACAGTGAACTGCAAAACCGTTGGTTTGGCAGAAGAATAGTTGATCGTTGTGCTGCCGTGAAACGGATTCGGGGCGTTTTTGGAGATGCTCAAGGCATCTGCTTGTGCGTCGGCGACACCGACTGCGGTGATATCCATCGTCCAGCTCAATCCGGGGATCGGAACGGTCACGGCCGTACCACCGATCACAGGCACTTGCGCTGGCACCGAGACATTGTAGCCGGTACTCATTCCCACGTTGAAGGTGCCGCCTTGTGTTGGCGTGCCATCCAATTTGATGCAACCATTGACGCCACCGCCCCATTGGCAGTTGGAAAGGTCACAGGTGTAATTGATACCGGTAGGCAGGCCGTTGATGGCGGTGACTTCTTGGTAGTTGACCGAGACATTGATCGCAGGAAAAGGAAAGCCAATCACAGCCGACAAATCGATCGTGGTATCTTGTGGGACCATGATGGTGAACCTGTCAGAATAGGCCTGACCTTGGTTGCCTGATGCCAGCGAAGAGGTGATGGCAGGATTGGGATAGATTCCTGGAATTCCCAAAAGCAAGGCCACCGGGTCAGGTGTGCATACTTGTGCCTGTGCCGCGGTTGCGCCGATACCGATCAGCGCGATCATCAATAGTAGTACTTTTCTCATAACCTTAAATTGAAGTCTTAACGATAGCTAATTTCCTCACATTCGCCCGAATAAAAAAATGACGAATGTTATTTTTGACCATTGGCCTCCAGCCATTCCAGCTTTTCCTTGGCTTGGGTGATGAAGACCGAATCCGGGAAGCGGTCTACATAGCTGCGAAATGCTTCGACCGTGTTGGCCGTTTTTGCGTTTTCGAAGGCCACGGCATTGAGCCGCTGTTGAATTTGTGGAGCCTGAAGCGCTGCGGGATAGCGATTCAGGAAGTTGACCATGGCCTCCTCCGTATTCGCTTTGAGTGTCTCGGCAGTTGCCCGTTCGTCGCGTACCTTGGCGACATCCTTTGCATTTTCGGCATCGGGGTAGGTGGTGAGGTAGTTGTCGAGGGCCTCCACCGAACCTTCTTCCAAGGCAAGCTTGTAAGCAAGGTCATTGCGGTAGTTGCGGCAGACGGTGGCGGAAACCGAGTTGGGAAACTGGATCAAAAAGGCATCAAATCCGGCAACGGTGTTGTTGGTTTTGGCAACTTCCAACATCGAAGCCTCGATGCGGCTGCGACGTGACTCAAGTTCGGCAGTGGTCACACCGAGTTTCTCAAACTTGGCGCGTCCCTTCTCATCGAGCTTGGCCCAGCCTGCCTCGGCGAGCAGCAAATGATCCAAAGCTTTCTGTGGATCTTTCTTGGCCGGATCCATGCCGTAAAGGCGGGAAATTCCAAAATTGGCGGAGATGTCACCGGCATCTTCTTTGAGACAATTCTCAAAATCCGTCCAGGCGGATGCATAATCCTTTACTTCCAAAGCCTTCATCCCCTTGCCGCCACATTGGGCTTGGGATTCGACGAGAAGACAAAGCAGCAAAGCTGCCAACAGGGTAAATCTTTTCATGGGTGAAACTTTTCGGCCCGACAAATCTACGAAATTTCAACGCAGGTGCACAAACCATGCCAATTTCGTGATGGCATTCACCCGGCAATGCAGACGTGGTTATTGTCGCTTGCAAAAATAGCGGGCGTTGTAATAGGCGCCGTTGGTGGACCATCCAGTTTCGATGCGTAGGCTATCGGTGGCATAAAAACTCCCGCTAAATCCTGACCTATACTGCGGAATAGTGCGTGAAAAGTCCCCATTTGTATTGAGGATTGCGTATTCAACAATGTGTGTCGCAATTGCAAAGCGTACCTGATTGGTCGTTGAGTCCACCACTGTGACGGTGAGTGTTCCGCCGACGGTCGTGTCGTAAGTGGGTAAGGAATTCAGCATCTCGCTCTCAAAATAGCCGGTGTAGCTAAAGGTTCCAGCCAGTGTATCACGATAATCTGGCTCACGTACTGGCACATTAGGTGGTTCATTAGGTGGCTCAGGAAGGTCCTCGTCTTTGCAGGCAACAAGGGAAAGTGAAAGTATCAACGCAAAAGTTATGAAAATATGGACCGCTTTCATCTTGGAATTTGGATTAGGTTTTAAAGTTAGTCACTTGGCTTTTATTCGCTATTCTGCCCTTCACGAATTTCCCTTGAATCTTACCTGTCCAGATGGCGCGAAGTGAAGAAACCTCAGCATAACAGTCCAAGATCAGCCTGAGAATTTGAGGGGTTCCGCCAGGGTGATCTTGGCTTTATCGCTGAATTTGATCCAAATAATTGTTGGATGATGCTGACTACCAAACTGAAATGGAAACTACCGTTTGATCAACGCTCGGGCCGATCCGTTTCCATGGCGTAAAAAGTAGATTCCGGGCGCATATTCGCTTGTGGAGAGCGTAACCTTTTCATCAACAACTCCACGCACAAGTAATTGGCCCATCGCATTATGGACGCTAAAGTCTACCGTTTGACTTTGATTGGGATTCACAATGGTCAATCGGGGAAGGTCAGTGGTAGTATTTTTGAGAGAAGGGTAGGGTTGAGTGCAGGGACGTTTCCTTGTCCCTTTAATTTGGCACTGCATTATTGGTTCCATCTTTGTAATTTTCAGGTTCTTGGAACCTATGCGAGTGGTGCACCATAGTTTGGTTTTGCTCCTTTTGGGCTTGCTTGCCTTGCCTTGTCGGGCGCAAGACAGCCTCGCTTGGCGTATTAAGAAGGTCGAAACCACCGATCCGCTTCCTTCAAAATTGCAACGCCTGGTCAAACACCGATTTGACGATGCCAAATCAGCTGACAATCTTCAGGAAATCAAGACAGAGGTTGCTTCCCAAGTTGTCGCGGATGGCTATCAGGAGTTTTCAGTGGATACTTTTTTCAAGGAAGACCGGACCTTGCGGCTGACGGTTTATCCGGGTCGGCGCTACTTTTATGATACGATTCGCATTCCCGGACTCAACGAAGTGGACTATGGCAAGGTGAATTTTGAGCGCCTGCAACGTAAACACGCACCCTTTTCAAGCACCGACTTCCAAGGTCGAATGATCGAATGCCTCAAAGCCTACCAAAACAAAGGTTTTCCATTCGCAGCATTTGACAGCCTGGAAATGACTTACCGACAAGGCGGTGAAGATTCGATCTACGCCAGCGTGGATTATCAATTTGCCCCCGGCAAATTGGTCACCATCGACAGCGTGATCATCGATGGCAAGGTCAGAGAAAAAACGAAATTCATAGAAAACCTCGTCAGCATCTACCCTGGCGATGCCTACAGTCAAGAGAATATCGACCGCGCAAGGCGCCTGCTCAACAGTTCGCCCTACTTCAAAAATGCGCAACCTGCCAAAGTCGAATTCCTGAGCGAGACCAAAGCCAAAGTGACCCTGAAGCTGGAATCCCGTAAGTCGGGCAAATTTGACGTCTTGCTTGGAATTCTACCGCCATCGGGCAGCAACGCAAAGCTGCAATTTACCGGCCTCATCGATTTTCAGTTGGTGAGCCCGCTGTTCAAGGCCGGGGAAATGCTCGAATTCCGTTTTGACAAACTGGTCGGGAGTTCGCAAAAACTGCGGCTGCGCTTTGCGATGCCCTATTTGTTTGGTTCGCCGATGGGGATCGACGGCGAATTCAACCTGATGAAGCAAGACACGTCTTTTCTGACCCGCTACTTCAAGGTGGGCGTACCCTACGCCTTCAGTCCCTCTTTGTCGGTGCGCGTTTATTACAAAAACAAAGCGAGCAGTTTGATCTCCACGAGACGATACGAACTGGACACGTCCTTGGTGCCGCCGGTATTGGATGGCAAGGATCAGACGTATGGCATCGGATTTTCGTTTGAGAATCTGGACGACCGATTCAGTCCGACACGTGGCTTCCGCATCCGGGCGGATGGCGGTATCGGGAAGAAAAAAGTGGTGCGCAATCCGCGGCTTACGGAAAATGTCTACGAAGGCATTACGGTCAATCTGCCCAAAAAAGAGTCTGAAATCCGCATCGAATGGTATCAGAAGTATTCCAAGCGGATGGTGTTGATGCTCGCCAACAGCACGTATTGGCTGGATCAGAAGCAGTATTTCCAGAATGACCTGATGCAAGTCGGCGGGAGCCGGAGCATCCGCGGCTTCAACGAAAACCAGTTCTTTACCAATTTTTATTCGGCGATCACCATTGAGAACCGGTTTTTGCTGGAGGAGCGTTCTTATCTTTTTGTTTTTTCCGATATTGCCTACCTCGAAGACAAGGCTGGTCTGGTAAAGGTGATGCGGCCCTGGGGCCTTGGCCTCGGTCTCACGTACGAGACCAAAGCCGGGATGCTCTCCATCACCTATGCCGCTGGACAGGTCGCTGGGATTCCGTTTCAGCCTTCGAGAGGAAAAATTCATATTGGATTGGTCAATCAATTTTAGTGACATGGAAGAGCAGGAAAGCCTGAAAAAGATCGTGAACGTGCCCTGTGGGGGTTGCGGCAGCGAAATGGTTTATGATCCGGGCAAGCAAATGTTGTTGTGTCCCAACTGTGGCACCACGCGCGACATTCCGACAGCGAGCGACATGGTCGTGGAGCGGTCCTTTGCAACCGCGGCCTCAATGGCGGATCTTCCGACAGGATTTAATGTGCCCTCCAAGGTATTTCACTGCAACAGCTGCGGGGCCAATACCTCCGTCGGGCAAGATACCGTCGCCTTTTCTTGCCCGTTTTGTGGCTCCACCAATGTCAATGCCGAGGCCCACGAAGCACGTGTCATCCGACCATCGGGTGTGCTACCCTTCAAAGTCACCAAGCAAGCTGCACTCGAGAAGTTCAAAACTTGGATCGGGAAGGGCTTTTTTGCTCCCGGTAACCTGAAGAAACTGGCGCGACTGGACAACATTCGCAGCGTGTATCTCCCGTTCTGGACCTACGATGCATCGACCTTTTCCCAGTGGGAGGCTGAAGCCGGCTACTATTATTATACCACCGAGTCTTATACCGATGCCCAAGGCAATGCGCAGACCAAACAGGTGCGCCATACCCGCTGGGAATTTGTGAGCGGCTACTTTGACAAGGCATTTGACGATGTGTTGGTCGTGGCTTCCTCCGGTCTCGAGCAACGGTTTTCAGAGGAAATCTTCCCCTTTGACCTTGACCAAATCGTCAATTACGACGGTCAATTTATCCTTGGCCACGAATCGGAAGTCTATCAGCGTGACTTGAAGGCAGGTTTTGATGTCGCGGACGGCATCATGGACACTGAAATCCGGGCGGAGATCACCAAAAAAGTGCCTGGCGACACGCACAGAAACCTGCAGATCGATACCCGCAAGTCGGACATCACCTTCAAGCACATTTTGTTGCCGATCTGGATTGCAGCCTACCTTTACAACAACAAGGTCTACCGCTTCCTAGTCAATGGCCGCACGGGCAAGATTTCGGGCAAAAAGCCGGTCGCAGCCTGGAAAGTGATCATGCTCATTTTGGTGATTGCAGCGATCATTGCAGGCATCGTGTTGGCGACGAAGTCCTAGTTTTTTCGCAAATGACAACGGCAGGTTTGGTCATCCCAAGCCTGCCGTTCTATTTCAAGCCCCCTGAAAAATCAGTTGTAAAAGGCACCCAAGAGGCACTTCTTGTCGAGGCGTTCCATCATTTCTTCGAATGCCACTCCTTTTTCCAGCAAACCGTCCTGCACGGGTTTCATGCATTCGCAGTCGTCCATTTTCATTGAAAAATCCTCCTCACCTTCCATGGCCTTCAAGACCGCCGGATTGTCAGATTCAAAAATAGCAGCCTGCAAATCAGCCTGATGCGCCTTGTAAATGGACTTGGTTGCTTCCATGAGTTCGGTGAGATTCCATCCCGGCTCCTTCCCGACCATTTCGTAAAGGCATTTACAGGTCTCCGCCGCGAGGCCATCGGCTTTTTCTTTAGGCTTTGGCCCAACCCAAGCCGGATTGCTGTCACAGCCCGCAAGCAACAATGTCGTGGCTATCAAGAGGAAAAAAGCATACTTCTTCATTGCAATACCAGTTATTCGGAGGCCAAAATTAAGCAAACGTATTCTTTTTTAGGAGCCGAATTGATTTTTACGCGTCAGAGTCCTCCCATGAAACGACCCCGGAACATTGCTGCACGGGGTCGGAGATTTATCCAAATAGAAAAATTACCCAGCTTGATCAGACTGAGGCTTGCCGGAATGTGGTTCTGATGGCAGCCAAGTATTCACCAATACTGGCAAATGCACCACAAGGCTCCCGGCAGAGCCTTGCTTAGCGGTCGTCCCGACTGTCAAGGTTGCCATCGTGCGCAATGCAGACGGCTTCCATGACAGGATCAATCCTCAAAGGCGACCTTAACCATCGCAGTGACCAACCCAACCGGGCTTGGCCGTAATGAAACGCACCGGGAGGCTCTTTGAGCCAAGCACGTACATTACTTTCAATTCTGCAGTTGTCCATAACCGTCTTGTAAATTGGAACCAATAGCAACAAAGCGTGATGCTTGCCTCGTCCAATCATCACGCTTTCCCATGACCGGAGTTCAACGGCAGATTTGCCTTTCCGCAGAAGGGCCCATTTTCAACGATGCTGATGCAAAAGAGTCGGTTTGCTGCATGTTGCTGTTGGCTAAAACTACGTTGGAATTCTCAGTTTGCGATCAATTGTCGGTCAATGGTTGTGATTGCTGACTGATCGGCAAGATGGAGGATTGAGCGGTAGGCGAGACTTGTGTTCGGAATACTCGCCCAGAATAATCCCCCAACACCAAATTAATTTCGGAAATGGCCCTTGAAAATATCCGGTTTCCAAAGATTCTCAGGAACGCTCGGCAATATGCTGCCGAAGTTCGGCCACAATGGCATCGACATAATCTGAAAGGGCATCAAGCTTGGCCGGCATTTGCTCGAGCTGCTCACGTTCCCTTGCCAAATGCTCAAGCTCTCTGAATTTTTCCTTCAAATCTTCCGATCCCGAATATGCGGCAGAAGATTTTGTGCGGTGTGCCGTGGCACGCAAGGTCTCCCAATCCTCCACAGAACAGGCTTGCCGCAACTCAAGCACGGCTTCGGGCAATTTCACGACGAGCTTGTTCAAGATACCCAGTACAAAGGCGGGTTCGCCTCCACTTACAGCATCCAACATGGCCATATCCGTGAGTTTGTACGGTGAGTTGGCCTTGGAGTCGCTTGATACTTCCCGTTCAATTTCTTCCTTGACTTCAGGTGCTTGCGTAATGACCATCGGCTTCCCTTCCCGCATATCGGGCACGGATTTGAGGATCTTCACCAATTCACCCATCATGAACGGCTTGGAAATGAACGTGTCCATACCGGCATCAAGACAGCGTTGACGGTCAGACTCCATGGCATTGGCAGTCATGGCGATGATGACGGGGCGCTTTTCCTTGGGCAATTGATGGACGATGATGCGTGTCGCCTCGAGGCCATCCATGACCGGCATCTGCACGTCCATGAACACCAGGTCGATGTTGCCAGCCATGACCATATCCACAGCCTCCTTGCCGTTGAGCGCATTCTCGACCTTGTATCCGAGACTGGACAACATGCCGTTGGCAACGTCTTGGTTGATGGGATTGTCTTCGGCAACGAGGATGCGAAGCGGCACCTGCGAAGCAAATGCGGTGGTTTGCTCGCCACGGTCGACGATCTCTATCATTGCCCGTTTGCCCATCAAAGCCAGCATCAGGTCTCCGCGCTTGAGTGGCTTACTCAAGACCCATCCATGTAAACCGACATGGTTTTGGAGGATGATTGCAATGTCGGGTTCAGCAATCAGTGCAAAGCGAACGCGCCCATCGGTGTAGGTGGAGGCAATGCGTTTGGCAAGTTGGTTGGGGTCACCGTGTGTAATCCGTAGATCCACGAGTAAAAAGTTGACTTCCGGCTGATCCAAAACTGCATCCGTGGCCGCTTCCAATGTCGAATGGACCTCAAAGGGCATTTTCCAATGGCGGAGATATTCCGAGATCAAGGCGATCGTTGCTTCGTTTTGCATCGCAATCACGACCTTTTTCCCTTCCAAGGCCTTGGCCGGATGGGCCTCCCCGGCCAGTTTCCACGGCTCAGAAAGCCCCGACAAGAATGTGAAGAAAAAGGTCGTGCCCTTTCCAAGGTCACTTTCCAGCCACATGCGGCCGCCCATCATCTTGCTCAGGCTGTTGCTGATCGCAAGCCCAAGTCCAGTGCCGCCATACTTGCGGGTAGTGGAGGCATCGACCTGTGTAAATGACTCGAATAGCGTTGCATGCTTTTCCTTCGGAATTCCGATGCCGCTGTCCTTTACCGAAAGCTGGATTTCTGCCTTCTCTCCCTCGACTTTCACCAAGGTTGCGCGCACTACGATGTCGCCTTTGGATGTGAACTTAATCGCATTGCCCAAAAGGTTGGTGAGAATCTGCTTCAACCGCGCTGGATCGCCCATGACAGGCCCCCTGATTTCAGGATCTACCCAATAAACCAATTCGAGGCCCTTGGAAAACGCGCTGAAGGCCAGCATATCCATCACCTCCTCGATCAAATGCCGCACTTCAAAGGGGATCGTTTCCAGATCCATTTTTCCCGATTCGATGCGGCTGAAATCCAGGATGTCGTTGATCAGGCTCAGGAGATTTTGGCCGCTCACGCGGATATTTTCGACAAACTTGCGTTGCTGCGGACTCAAGGTCGTGCGTTCGAGAAGATCCGTCATACCGATCACGCCATTCATTGGCGTACGAATCTCATGGCTCATTTTTGCAAGGAATTCGCCTTTGACTTGATTGGCCTGCTCGAGGGCTTCTGTGCGTTGCTTGACTTTGAGCTCCAAAACGGATCGCTGCCGCTGCAAGGTTGCGGTGCGGTAGCGTACAAAACCGATGATCGAGAGCATCACCAAGGCAAATGCGAGCAGTCCAAACCAGACTGTGCGGTAAAAAGGCGCTTGGATTACAAAATGAAACTGGACAGAATCCTTGGTCCAGACACCTTCTGCATTGCAAGCAATGACTTCAAAGGTGTATTCGCCAGGTGGAAGGAAAGGGTAAACGGCATAGTTTTCAGTCGAAGGATGGCTGTAGGCATCATCGAGGCCGATCAAGCGGTACCTGTACTGCACTTTCTCGGGAAGGCGTTGTGTGATACCCGCAAATTCAATGCGAATATGGTTTTCCTCGCTGCCCAAAACGGGATCCACAGGAATGAGCGTCCAAGGATGTGTAGCCACGTTGCGTTTTGCCCAATCGACCTCCTCCAATTTGACTTGCAAGCCTGAAATTTCCAGGTGTGGCGGACGCGGATCAAAAAAGTCGCGGTCAGGATGATAGCATGCCAAGCCTTCGATGGTTCCAAACCAGATTCTTCCACGTGAATCCACAAATCCTGCACCCTGATTGCATTCCAAGCCTGTAAAACCGTCTTCAGAGCCATAATTCCGGATGCTCATCGGTTCAGAATCGGGGCCGATCGTGATGCGGGAGAGGCCGAAGTCGGTCCCCACCCAGATATCCCCGGCGGAATCCTGCAAAAGGATGTAAATCAAATTGCCAGCCAGCCCTTCATGGGTATTCAGATAGCAGGCTTGGGTTCCTTTGACGCAGGCGAGGCCATCTTGGGTTCCGATCCAAGCGGCACCATTGCGATCTTCTAAAAAGCTGATCACCTGATCGCTTGCCAAATGTGCAGGCGTTGAAAAATTTTCAACCGATCCGCCCTTGATCCGATACAAACCATTCCGGTCAGAAGTCAAATACAACGTTCCCGCGTTCCCGAAGTAGACATTTAGGTTTTCCTTTCCGAAGGTAAATTGCGGAATGGGAAAAGGCCTTGCGCTATCACCTTCGATGGTAAAAATCCCCTTAGGCGTCGATCCGTAGACATTTCCCTGAGGATCATTGGCGAAGTTCCGTGCTGCGAACCTTCCATTTGCCGCTGCGGTTTCTATGCGATGGTACTTTCCCTGTTCACGCCTAAATGTACCCCTTCCTGAGGCAACGAGCGGCAAACCTTGTTTGTCAGTTCCAAAAGCCAAAATATTCTGGTCTGGAATTGGAAAGAGGCTATCCGCATACACACGGCCATTTTTCAGTTCAAACAAACCGACTTCAGTGCCGATGAGCAGGTGATCGGGACCCATTTCTGAAATGGCAAAAACAGCCCTTTGTGCAAACGGCGTCCCTTTTCCATACAATGAGAATGCCTCACGCGAAAATTTCGTGGCCCCGCCGCCTTCAGACCCGGCCCAAACGTTGCCATTGGCATCTTGCACGATGCAGTTGGTGCCAATTTCCTTGAGTCCGTCGTCTGGGCCAAACCGACGGTTGCCCTTTGGGCCAATGCATGCAACAGCTTGGGTTCCGCCGATCCAAAGTTGTTGTTCATTGTCTTCCATCAGGGTGTTGATCAAACCCACATTCACCGGCATCGAATCATACACAAAACCGGAAGCCTCCAGATGCCATAATCCGCGGCGTGCGTCACTGCCGACGATACGCCCATTTTTCCTGCGAATGACCGTCTCGACCACTGAGCG